>DASVCH010000068.1:0-20836 GCA_036381715.1 Gammaproteobacteria bacterium
CTGAAAATCCGCGCGAAAGAGCAACGAACAGGATTAACAGGACCTTTCAGGATTGACAGGATCGAAGCCGAATCCTTCCTGTCGACGCCGACCCAGGTGACCCCGCGCCATGCCTTCGACACGCTACGAAAACGTTTCCAGTGAAAGTGAAAAACTGATTCTCGTTGACGAGAACGACAACGAGATCGGGACGATCTCCAAGGCGGATGCGCACGATGCGAAGGGTGTCCTGCATCGCGCGTTTTCCCTGTTCATCTTCAATGACGACGGCGAGCTGCTGTTGCAGCAACGCAGCCCGGAGAAACGCCTCTGGGGCGGCTACTGGTCGAATTCCTGCTGCTCGCATCCCCGCGCCGGCGAGGACATGGACGAGGCCGTGCATCGCCGGCTCGAGCAGGAGCTCGGCATGAGCGCGGATCTCGAGTTCGTCTACAAGTTCGCCTACCAGGCGGATTTCGGCGAACGCGGTGCGGAGCATGAAATGTGCTGGGTGTACGTGGGTTACGCGACCAGCGAAGTGCAGGCGAACGCGTCGGAGATTTCCGACTGGCGCTGGATCGCTCCGGGGGCACTCGACGATGAAATGCGCGCAAGGCCGGAAGCCTTCACACCATGGTTCAAGCTCGAGTGGGACCGCCTGAAGCGGGATTTCGCGGAGCGGCTGCCGGCTGCGTAGCCGTCAGGGCGCAAAAAAAGGCCGGGAAAATTCCCGGCCTTTTTTACATCGACGTGTTCGCAGCGCTTACTTGCCCGCCGCCTGCGCGGTGGCTTCCAGCATCCTGTCGTCCGATGCAAAGCGCTTGCCGAAGAAGTCCCCGGCATTCCACTTCACCATGCCGGCGCGGTTGGCGACGTCGAGACCGATGAGGAAGTTCGCGGCCGCGAACCGTTTTGCCGACGGCATGTCGAACGGCAGCGACAGGTCGTCGCTGACCTTGTGATAGTGCTCTTCCATGAATCCGTGCATCTTCGCCTTGCCGTCGATCGCGGGATCCGTCGATGTCCAGCCCGGCACGAGGAACACCGCCGGCACGCCCGCCTTCACGAAGCTGTACTGGTCGCTGCGCACGAAGATCACCTGCTCGGGCCACGGATCGGGCGTGAGTGCGAGGTTCTGCGTTGCGGCCTGTTCGCGCACGATGTCGCCCAGCTCGGAATGTTCCGCGCCGTAGGCAATGACGTCCGCGAGCGGGAAGGTCAGCACGGGCATGTCGAGGTTCACGTTCGCGGAAACCTTCTCGATCGGCACGGTCGGATTCGCGGCCCAGTACTCGGAGCCCAGCAGGCCCTTTTCCTCCGCCGTGACGGCGAGGAACAGCAGCGAGCGCTTCGGCGCTTCGGGCAGCGTCGTGAAGACGCGCGCGACTTCGAGCATGATCGCGATGCCGGTGGCGTTGTCGTACGCGCCGTTGTAGATGTGGTCCTCGCCTTCCGGATCGTTGTCGGTGCCGACGTGATCCAGGTGGCCGCTGAACAGCACGTATTCGTCACGAAGTTCCGGATCGCTGCCGGGCAGCACGCAGGCCACGTTCGAGGACGTGATCTCTTCCCAGCTGGAGCGGCGAGTCACTTCGAGCGTTGCAGGCAGGTCGAAACTTGCCGTCTCGCCGGCCTCGAGTTTCCCGATGATCTCCTCGAGCGGCGCCGGCGCGCTTTCCATGACCGCGGCCTGCAGCTCGTAGCTCAGCACGCCCATGACTTTCAGTTCGGGGTAGGCGTTCGGCACGCCGCCGTCGGGTCCGGTCCATTCCAGACGGCCATGCGAGGCGTAGCCCTTGATGCGGTCCCAGGAGTATTTCTCCTGCGCTTCGGGCGTGGTCACCATCAGCAGGCCCCTGGCGCCGCGGCGAACGGCTTCGCCCATCTTGTAGCTGGCCGACGAGTAGTAGGCGCGTTCCTCGCTCGGGAAATTGTCGGGCGCGCCGCGACGCACGAACATGACGATCTTGTCCTTGACGTCGACATTCGCGTAATCGTCATAGCCGAACTCCGGTGCGCTGATGCCCCAGCCGACGAAGACGATGTCGCCGCTCACGCTTTCTTCCTTCGCGTTGTAGCTGCCGGTGACGACGAGATCGTCGGGAAACGAAAGTTCCTGCCTCTTGCCGTCCAGCGTGAGCGTGGCGGCGCCGCTTTCGAACGTGCTGCGCCGGAAGTTCACCTGCTGGAAATAGGAATCGCCGTCGCCCGCGGGCTCGAGGCCCATCAGCTTGCACTGTGTCGCGAAATACTGCGCCGCGATGGCGTAGCCGCGTTCGCCGGTGTCCCGGCCTTCCAGCAGGTCGTCGGCGAGAAATTCCATGTGCGCGCGGATGTTGCCTGCGTCGATGCGGCCGGCCACATCGACGGCCGACGGCGCCTGCTGTTGCGGCTGGCAGGCAGCCAGTGCGGCGATGCACAGAACCGGCAGGACGCTGGCCGGCAGGATTCTTGTAATACGCATGCGAACTCCTTTGGTTCATTCCGGATGCGCCAGTGCATCCGGCGAGATACATCCGGCCTTATACGCGAAGCGCCGCGTTCTGGCGAATGCAGTCCCCCGACCCCGGGAGGGGCCTCAAGGAGCATTTGAACGCGGGCGCGGGAAAAAGTTTCCGGCCGGGCCGCGCTCAGCCGAGCTTTTCGAACAGCGTCAGGCCGATCTCGAACACGATGAGGATGACGATGTACCACTCGACCCTGAGCGTGCGGCGGTTGTACAGCAGTTCGAGATGCGTGTGCGCGGTATCGGACACGACCTCCAGCTTGCGGGTCAGCGCCTTGTCGCGGTCGCGCAGTTCGTATTCGATCGCGAGCCGCTCGTAGAGCCGGTCGAACGCCGGGTTGTCCCAGGTGATTTCGGGTTTTTCCGTCGCTTCCACGCGGCCGACCATCTTCGACTGCGCCAGCAGCACGTCGCCGATCTCGCGCAGCAGCTCCCGGTCGCCGACGCGGTACGAGCCCGCGCGGAATTTCTCCGCCAGCGATTCGATGCGGTCAAAGACCTGGTTCAGGGCAAGCTCGTAGTGGCCGAGCACCGCGCTCTTGGCCAGCACGCTCGCCACGACCTGCAGCCGTTCCGGGCTGGCGTCGCACAGGATCAGGCAGCCTTCGGAATCGAGCTTGTCGTCCTCGCCCAGGGTCGCGTCCAGCTCCTCCGAGGAAGGCAGGGTGACGGGATTGGTGATGCGCGAACGCAGGCGCTCGATCAGTTGCTGGCGCTCGACCTCGGTCATGTCGATGAACACGACCACGCCGAAACGGAACACCACGGCATGGCCGCGATTGCCGGCGCGCAACACCAGCGGCGCGAGCAGCACGGCGTCGCGCTTTTCCATCTCGCGCGTATCGATTCGCGAGCCGATGTAGCAGGCCTGGAGATGAATCGGCGAGCGGGATTCCGGCATGGGGCACCTTGAGCGGTCGGGCTGTCAGCGCAATAGTAGCCGCAGCGGTGGAAGAAGAATAATGCGGGAAAATCCTTTCGCCGCGCCTGTCCGCCGCTCCGCGTCCGCAAGCGCGGAGCCGCCGCGGGCGACACGCGGCCGGATTCTTCCCGAAGCCGGCGGGCCGCCGGATCAGGCTTGCCGGCATGCTGAACAAGGTTGCACTATGGCGGCACGGCGATGCGATTTCCGGCAAGCCTGCCGCCATCGGGGGGAGATGCTCGTGAAAGTCCTTGCTCGTCAGCGCGTGCTGCTGACAACGATCATCATGATGGCGCCACTTGCCTCCGCGGGGGCGGAACTCGCCGTGCGGGTGACAGCCGGCGGTGAGCCGGTGGCAAACGCCGTTGTCCTGCTGCGGCAGCCCGGCCTCGCCGCGGACGCCGGCAGCACCGCTGTCATGGACCAGAAGAATTACCGCTTCGAGCCGTTCGTGCTGCCGGTGGCGGCCGGCGCCCCGGTCAGCTTTCCGAATTCCGACAACGTCCGGCATCACGTCTATTCCTTCTCGCCCACGAAGCGCTTCGAGTTGCGGCTGTACAGCGGCACGCCCAGCGAGCCCGTGGTCTTCGACCGCACGGGCATCGTGACGCTGGGCTGCAATATCCATGACTGGATGCTCGGTTTCATCTATGTCACCGACGCGCCGCGCTTCGGCGTCACGGACGCCGGCGGCAGCGTGCGTTTCACGGATATCCGGGCCGCGGCGGCGAGCATTGTTGTCTGGCATCCGCGCATGGGAACGGCGAAGGAGGCGAACTGGAATCCTTCCGATGGCGGCGCGCTCGAACTGCCGGTCGAGCTCGGACCGCCGGTGCGGCACGACCCGCCGGAGGAAACGCATATCTCGTCCTTCAGCCGGCGCAAACGGTGACAAGGGATTCGTGACATGATCGGCAGCTTCCAGGCTCGCCTTGCGGTGGTGTTCGTGGCCTTGACGGCCGGCGCCCTGCTGGTGACGTTTCTTGCCGTTTCCGCCACCACGCGCGGCGGCGTGATCGATACCGCCCGCGAGGAGCTCAAGGTCGGCCAGCGCGTGGTCGAACAGTTGCTGACGAGCCGCGTTCGACAGCTTACCGACAGCGCCAACGTGCTCGCCGACGACTTCGGCTTTCGCGAAGCGGTCGCGACCGGCGACGCGCCGACCATGCGGTCCGCACTCGCGAACCACAGTCGCCGCATCGGCGCGAACGTCGCGTTGATTCTCGATCTCGACGGCAGGTTGCTGGCGAGCACGGCGGCAAGACCCGCTTCCGCCGCATTTCCCTGGCCTGCATTGCTCGCGCAAGCCGAAGGCGCGGGCGAGGCCGCGACGGTCGCGATACTCGGCGACGGCATCTACCAGCTCGTCATTGTTCCCGTGCACGCGCCATTGCGCGTCGCCTGGGTCGTGCTCGCCTTCGCGCTCGACGACGACTTCACCGCGGCCGTCAAGCGGCTGACCGGCATGGAATTCACGCTGGCCAGTCCGGTGTTGGGCGAGTTCACCGCGAATTCGACGCTGCCGGGCGGCGCGAGCGAGGATCTCGAAAGACAGGCGGACGCACTGCTCGCGAGCGAAGGCATCGTGCAGGAAATCGAGGCGGCGAACCTGACTTTCCTGACGATGCCCTTCGCCTTGAACGGCCGCGCGAATGGCGCGCCCGTTTACGGCCTGCTGCAGATTCCGCTGGGTTCGGCCCTGCAGCCTTACCGCGAGCTGCAGTTGCAGCTGCTCGCCATCGCCGGCATCGCCCTGTTCGCGACACTGGCCGTCGCGATCCTGCTGTCGAACAGCGTGTCGCAGCCGGTGCGCGAACTGGTGAACGTCGCCGGCCGGATTTCCCTCGGCGATTACAGCCTGCGTATTCCCGTGAAACGCAAGGACGAACTCGGCAAGCTCGCCGATGCGTTCAACCGCATGCAGGAAGGCATCGCCGAGCGCGAACGCAAGATACTCTTCCAGGCGCAGCACGATACGCTCACGGGGCTGCCGAACCGCGTGCTCGCGAACGACCGGCTGGAGCAGGCGATCGCGCGCGTGCGCCGCACGGGTGACAGCGTCGCCGTGCTCATGCTCGACATGGACCGTTTCAAGGAAATCAACGACACGCTCGGACACCCGGTCGGCGACGACGTGCTGCGCGAAGTCGCCACGCGGCTGCGCGAAGGCGTGCGCGCGACGGATACGGTCGCACGGCTGGGCGGCGACGAATTCCTGGTGATTCTCGACAGCGCGGACCTGGATTCGGCCATGGAAAAAGCGGGCGAGATCGCGGCCCGCCTGTCGCAATCCATGCAGGTGCACAATTCACGGCTGCAGATTTCCATCAGCATCGGCATTGTCGTGTGCCCCGCGCACGGCACCGATGCGGAAACGCTGCTGCGCCGCGCGGACATCGCGATGTATGGCGCCAAGCAGTCGCGCGCGACCGTGGCCGTGTACCAGGATGGCTACGACGAGCGCTACCTGCACCGCCTGAACCTGATCGCCGACCTGAAAGCGGCGGCGGAGAACGACGAGCTGTTTCTCGAGTACCAGCCGAAAGTCGATCTCGATTCCGGCGAAGTGCATCACGTCGAAGCGCTGGTCCGCTGGCAGCATCCGCGCTACGGCCGCATGATGCCGGACGCCTTCATTCCGCTCGCCGAGCAGTCCGGCAATATCGCGCTGGTGACCCGCTGCGTGATCGAGCGCGGTCTCGACAACCTGCGGGACTGGCTGGACCAGGGCGCCGACGTCGCGCTTTCCGTCAATCTTTCCGCCATCGATCTCATCGATGCCGAGTTGCCCGAGCGTATCGCGGACGCGTTGGCGGCGCGGAATGTCGAGCCGCACCGCCTGGTGGTGGAGATTACCGAAAGCGCCATCATGCGCGACGCGGAGTTCGCGATCGAAATGCTCGGCCGCCTGCGCGAGCGGGGCATAGGGCTTTCCATTGACGATTTCGGCACCGGTTACTCCTCGCTGGCACAGTTGAAACGCCTGCCGGTGCACAACCTGAAAATCGACAAGTCGTTCGTCATCGGCCTGAAAGCGGATTCGGAAGATGCGGTGATCGTGAAATCGACCATCGAGCTTGGCCACAACATGGGCCTTAGCGTGATTGCGGAAGGCGTCGAGGCCGAGGAAACGAGGAACATTCTCGCGCAGTATCACTGCGATCTCGCGCAGGGATATCTTTTCAGCCAGCCGCTGTCGGCGGAAGATTTCATGCGCTGGTATCGCGAGTTCGAACACTGAGGGGATGCGATGAAGACCTTTTGCACGATGTTTCTCCTGCTGCTGGCAAGCGGGCCGTGCGCGGCGGAGGGTACGCGTTTGCTCGGCACCGGCGGCGTCACGCAGATCGAAGGCGCATCGGGCGGCGGACTCGCGCCCTGGGCGACCATCGCGGGCTACGAGGCCGGCCATGACAGCGGCGCGACAGCCTTCATCAGCAACGTTCGCACCGGCGACTACCAGCTCGACGCTGTCGGCGCGGCCTGGAGTTACGGCAACCGCCTCGAGATTTCCTTCGCGCGGCAGAATTTCGACATCGGCACGCTCGGTATCGCGCTCGGCCTGCCGGACACCGTGCTGCGCCAGAACGTCTTTGGCGCGAAGGTTCGCCTTGCGGGCGACATCGTCTACGGCGACTGGCCGCAGATTGCGGTCGGGGTACAGCACAAGACGCTGGTCGATCCCGCGGTGGCGGGCCTCATCGGTGCACGGGATGACTCGGGCACCGATTTCTACATCGCGGCAAGCCGGCTCGTGCTGGCGGGAGTCGGTGACAGGAACCTGGTCTGGAGCGCGGCGCTGCGCGCAACGAAAGCGAACCAGCTGGGCCTGCTCGGTTTCGGCGGTGATCGCGACGACGGGTACGCGGTGGTGGTGGAAGCCATGGCCGGCGTGATGCTGGACCGGCATACGGTTTTCGGCGTCGAATACCGGCAGAAACCGGACAACCTTTCCTTCGCGGGAGAAGACGACTGGATGGACGTGTTCATCGCCTGGTTGCCGAGCCGCTCGTTTTCGTTGACGGCGGCGTATGCCGATCTCGGTTCCATCGCCGGCCTCGACCGGCAATCGGGCTTCTATCTTTCGATGCAGGCAGGTTTCTGAGGAGGACGCATGCGCGCCATGATCCTGGCTGTCCTTTTCGCTCTCGCCGCGTGCGCGAGCAACAACGCGCCGCCGGCGTCCGACGAGCTGTACAAGGACCTTGGCGGCCGTGCGGGCATTGCGCGGCTGGTCGACGAGTTCATGTTCCGCGTGCTCAACGACGCGCGCATCGCGCACCATTTCGCGAACACCGACCTTGAGCGTTTGAACGGGAAGCTGAAGGAAAAATTCTGCGCCGAGGCGGGCGGGCCGTGCGCTTACACCGGCGACACGATGTCGGACGTGCACAGGGGCCTCGGCGTTACGCGCGCGGATTTCAATGCGCTCGTCGAGGACTTGCGCGTCGCGATGGAAACGCTGCACGTTCCGCAGTCCGCGCAGAACCGGCTGCTGGCGCGTTTTGCGCCGATGCAGGCGGAAATTGTCAGGGAGTGAGCGGCGCGCCCCGCGAAAGCGGGGCGCGAAAACCGCAAGTCAGTCCTTGAACTTCACTTCCTGGAGGACAACGGCGCTTCCCATGGTCCGCAGGTCTTCCCGCTTGATGAAAGCCTGTCTCGACGCCTCCGTACCGCCCTCGATTTCCTCTGCCAGCTTGTCGTAGTACTCCATGCCGAGGTCGAACGTTGCCCAGTCCTTGTACGTCACCGTGAGCACGAGATTCGGTTCGCCTTCGCGGGCGAAGGGAACGGCATAGACGCCGTAATCGATGACGTGTCCGTCTTCCTTCATCCGCTCGATGTACTTGCGCCAGCTCTGGTTCAGATTGCTGATGTAGGCGTCAAACATGCCGGGTTTCACGTGGACATGAGTGACCGCGACGACATTTCCCTGCGAATAGACCCGCTCGGAATCCGCCGCTCCGGATACTCCGGCCAGCGGCAGGAAAAAAATGACCGACAGGATCAGTAAACGATGTGTTTTCATCTGGAGATCCTCCAGGCGTGAGCCGGGTTGGCCCACCCTGGAGTATAGGCAGCGCTTGCGCGTCGACCGGATTGCCCGACGGACGGCAGTCGATGCGCATCGCCGAATGCGGGCCCGGGGAACATCCGCGCCGCTCAGATGACGCGTTCCTCCGGAATTCCGCGCAGGTTGTATTCCGAGCTCATCACCCGCCCGTAGGCGCCGGCGTTCGCGACCAGCATCACGTCGCCCTCGCGGCAGGGGGGCAGCCGCCGCTCGATGCCGAGCACGTCGCCGGTTTCGCAGACCGGGCCGACGATGTTCGCGGTGATCGCCGCGGGCTCGTCCAGCCGTGAAAGGTTCACGATGTCGTGATGCGCGCCGTAGAGCGCCGGACGCAGCAGGGTGTGCATGCCGGCATCGATGCCGACGTACTGCGCGCCGGTCTTGCCCTTGAGCTGCGTCACGCGCGCGAGCAGCACGCCGGCCTCGGCGACGAGATAGCGGCCCGGTTCCAGCCAGAGCTCGAAGCGCGGATGCGCGGCGCGGAATTCCTTCAGCAGCCTGGCGAGCGCGCGCATGTCCAGCGGCGCGTCGCCGCTGCGTTCCGGCACGCCGAGTCCGCCGCCGAGATCGAGAACGCGAACCTCCGGAAAGGGTTCGGCGGCTTCGGCAAGTTTCAGCGCGACGTCCTGCCAGAGTTGCGGGTCGCGCACGCCGCTGCCGGCATGCGCGTGCAAACCGATGACATGCGCGCCGCAGTTCGCGGCAAGGCGCGCCGCTTCGTCCAGTTCCTCGCGCGGAATCCCGAACTTGCTGTGACTTCCCGCGGTGCGCACGTGCCTGTGATGGCCGGCGCCCTGGCCGGGATCGACGCGGAGCAGGATTTCCCGGCCGCGAAACAGTGCGGGCCATTCGCGCAGCGCGTGGAGGTTGTCCAGCGTGACCCTCACGCCGGCATCCAGCGCCGCCGCGTAATCGCTTCCCGGCGCGAAGTTCGGCGTGAACAGCAGGCGTTCCTTCGCAATGCCCGGAAACAGCGCGCGCACGCGCGCGAGTTCGCCGGGCGACACGCACTCGAAACCGAGGCCGTTTGCGTACAGGCGCCGCAGCACGTCCGGATGGTTGTTTGCCTTCATCGCAAAGAAGATGCGTTCGACGGGAAGCGCTCGCACGCGTTCCGCGGCAGCGTCGAGCGACTTGCGGTGATAGACGTAGCGCGGCGTTCCTGCCTGCGCCTGTTGCAGAAGCTCGTCGCGCGCGCCGCGCCACCAGGCGTTTTCGATCGCCGAACCGCTCTCCGCTTCGAACAGCTTCTGCCACGCCGGGCCGAGCACCTCGTCCTCGCCCTCGGCGAGAATCATCAGGGCATGCAGTTGCCGCACGAGTCTCGCCGCGTCGGCTTCATCGACGACGACGGTGAAATTGAGATCGTTCGCGGCCTGGCTGACAAGGTGCACGCGGCGCTCGTCGAACAGCTCCAGCACGGGCGCGAGCCGGTGGAGATTGGCGCGCATCTGCCGGCCGACAAGACTGATCGCCGCGCAACCGGTGATCAGGCGCGCGCGGCAATGACGCCCGAGATCGTCGAGCAATGCGTTCACGGTTTCGGCGTCGAGGCTGTTGGCGAGCGGGTCCAGCGAAACCGTGACGGTCGTTTCCGATGTCGAGACGAGATCGATCGAGAGTCCGTGCCGCTTGAACGCATTGAACGCATCGGCGAGAAACCCGACCTGCTGCCACATCCCGGAGGTGGACATTTCCACGAGCCGGATGCCGCGGCGAAGGGAAACGGCTTTCACGCGTCCGCCGAGGTCCGCGCCCTGCGGTCCGATTTCCGTGCCGGGGACGGAAGGGTCGGGCGTGTAGCGGATCACGAGCGGAATGTTCGCGCGGCGGGCAGGCTCGATGCAGCGCGGATGCAGCACCTTCGCGCCGGTGCCGGCGATTTCCTGCGCCTCGTCGTAATCCAGCCGCTTCAGCAGCCGCGCCGCGGGAATGTCGCGCGGATTTGCGGTGAACATGCCGGGCACGTCGGTCCAGATTTCAAGGCGCTTCGCGCCGAGCTTGCCGGCGAGGCAGGCCGCACTCGTGTCCGAGCCGCCGCGCCCGAGCAGGACCGTGCGGCCCTGTGCATCGCTTGCAATGAAACCCTGCGTCAGTACCGCCTTGCCGCAGCGGCCGAGACGTTCGCGCAGCGCATCGTCGCGGTCCGCGTCGCATGTGGCGTTGAGAAAATGCCGTTGCGGGTTGTCCGTGGACAGCGGCACGGCGCGCAGCAGTTCGCGCGCGTCCTGCCAGTGAACGCTCACGCCGGTCTTTTCCAGGTACGCGCAGCCAAGTTCGCTGGCCATGAGTTCGCCCGCGGCAAGAACGTCCGCACGCAATCGCGGCGTAACCTCATTGGTGAGCGCGGCGCCCAGTGCGCGCTGCTGCAGGCGTTCAAGCCGCGGCCGGACGATGCCGGCGTCAATAGTCATTTCATCCGCCAGCGCGCGATGGCGGCGTTCGATCTCCGCGAGCGTCGCTTCGCGTTCCGCGCCGGTCGTGTCCGACAGCAGTTTTTCCAGCAGGTCGGTCACGCCGGCGAGCGCGGACTGCACGAGCAGCACGCGGTGGCCGTCTTTCATCGCGGCGCGAATCGCGTTCGCGGCGTTGTCCCACGTCGCCGCTTTCGACACGCTGGTGCCGCCGAGCTTCATCACGATCCACGATTCCTGCCGTTGCCTGTTCATTGCGCGTTTCCTGGTTGTGGCGGCAAGCGGCGGGCGCAAAAAAACCCGCAGCGTTGCCGTTGCGGGTTCGTCCTGTCGGGTTGCGTCTGTTTCTTCTACGCAGCCGAAAACACGTCGCCCGCAGCTGGCGGCGGTTTGTGTTTCCGGGTTTTCATCGTCGAAAAGATCATGGCGGCAATGTTGCATTCAGCGTGACGCCGGTCAAGCAGTTTTTGACGCGTTTCGCTTGCTGCCGCCGCACCGCTTCGATACTTTGTGGAAACCTTGTCAAGGAGAAAGACATGACGAGCTTCGACCTGGAGAAAGTGCTGAGCCTGACCATGGCGGACGTGCGCAAGTCGTTCCTGCGGTTGTTTCCCTTGTTCCTGCTGGTCGCCGTGGGCGTGAACCTCGCGAACGCTGCGGCGCTCGAAGCCCTGCAGCCCGGCCAGGGGACGGCGGGCATCGCGTTCGGCCCGCTGATCCTCATGATATGCATCGCGTTTTTTGCCTACGGCGTTGAAGTCGTCGTGGGCGCGCAACTGATGAACGGCGGCCGCATGCGGCTCGGCAGCGCCATCCTGCAATCGTTGCGCCGCTTTCCCGTGGTGTTGCTCGCGATGCTGGGTTATTACCTGGCCATGGTGATCGGCCTGCTGCTGCTGATAATCCCCGGACTCATCGTGTCGGTGACGCTGGCGTATTCCCTGTTCCTGGCCGTGCTCGACGATTGCGGACCGGTGGAGGCATTGCGCGGGAGTTTCCGGCTGATCTGGGGTAACGCGTGGCTGCTGATGGGCGCGAACCTGATTTTCGTCGTCGCCTACCTGGTGACGCTGGCGCTGGCGTTCTCGCTGCTGCCGGGTTCGGCCGAGGAACTGTTCACGATGCTGGCCACCCCCGGCGGCTACGGGGACTGGAGGCGATGGGTGTTCGACGCCCTGGCCAGCGTGTTCGGGGTTGTCCAGCTGTTCCTCAATCTGCACATATTCGTGGACCTGAAACGGCTGAAAACGGAAGGCGAGGGCTCCGGCGCGGCGGAAGGCGCGACAGTCAGCGTTTGATGACGGCCTGATTCGTCACGACGCGCGTACCGGCCATGATGTCGCCGGTGCGCGCGTTTTCATTCGAGCGGCGGATCGCGGTCCATCCCCACAGCCAGGCGAACGGCAGGAATTCGATCGCGCGCCACAGGTTGCGGACCAGCACCTGTCGCGCATTCGGACGCGAGCCGTCCAGCGAAACCACCGTGATCCCCATCATGCGCTTGCCGAAGCTGTCGCCGTGCATGGCGAGCTCGACGAGCGGGTGATAGAGAAAGTAGAACGCGATCGTCAGCCAGCCCGTCACCGCGACGCCCGGAAGATCGAGCACCGGCTGCAGCTCCCGCCACGCAACCGCAAGACTCGGGCCGGAGCGCGCCGTCGCGTCCCAGTAGCGCGGAAACCATTCGAAGAAGACCCAGAAGCCCCACAGCGCAAACGGGCTGGTGCGGATGTGCCAGTCGATGATGAACGCGCCGAAGCGGTTGTTGAGGTCGGCGGCGCGTGCGCGGGTTGTCGGTTTCGCGGTGTTTGCCATGGTTTCTTTCATGAACGCTTCGCGGCTGGAAGCCGCTCCCACATTGCTTCGTTCGACAGTGTCGCTTGTTACTGCACGCCGAGCGCGGCGAGCTGGTCCGCCTGGTATTCGTTCATCAACGGTTCGATGACGTCGCCGAGTTCGCCCTGCATGACCTGTTCGAGCTTGTACAGCGTCAGGTTGATGCGATGATCGGTGACGCGGCCCTGCGGGAAATTGTAGGTGCGAATGCGTTCGGAGCGATCGCCCGAGCCGACGAGCTTGCGGCGCGTCTCGCTCTGTTCCGTCGTCTGCCTTTCGCGTTCGGCGTTCAGCAGCCTTGCTTTCAGCAGCGTCATGGCGCGCGCGCGGTTCTTGTGCTGCGAGCGTTCGTCCTGGCACTCGACGACTATGCCGGTCGGCAAATGCGTGATGCGGATGGCGGAGTCGGTCTTGTTGACGTGCTGGCCGCCGGCGCCCGACGCGCGATAGGTGTCGATGCGAAGCTCGCCCGGATTGATGTCGACGTCTTCGACTTCCTCGACTTCCGGCAGCACCGCAACCGTGCAGGCGGAGGTGTGGATGCGGCCCTGGCTTTCGGTTTCCGGCACGCGCTGCACGCGATGCGCGCCGGATTCGAATTTCAGGCGCGAATACGCGCCATCGCCGATCACGCGCGAGATGATTTCCTTGTAGCCGCCGTGTTCGCCTTCGGATGCCGACATGACCTCGATGCGCCAGCCCTGCTGTTCCGCGTAGCGCGAATACATCCTGAACAGATCGCCGGCGAAGATCGCGGCCTCGTCGCCGCCGGTGCCGGCGCGGATTTCCAGGAAGACGTTGTTGTCGTCGTGCGGATCGCGCGGCAGGAGGTGCTTCAGCAGTTCCGGTTCCAGCGCCGCCATGCGTTCGCGCGCGGCGTGCAATTCGTCCTCGCCCATCGCGCGCAGTTCCGCGTCCTTTTCTTCCAGCAGCTGCTCGGCTGCGGCGCGATCGTCCGCGGCGCGACGGTAATCGTTGAACGCGCGCGTCACCGGTTCCAGCCGCGCGTATTCGCGCGACAGTTCGCGAAAGCGGTCGTTGTCGCCGATGACGTCCGGATCGGACAGCAGGTGGCCGACTTCTTCGAAGCGTTCGACGAGGCGCTCGAGCTTGGTGTGAATCGAAGGTTTCATATTCTCTGTCGAAGGTCGAAGGTCGAAGGTCGATGACAACTCAGTCTTTCGACTTTCGACCTTCGACTTTCGACCCTTCGTCCAGTCCAAACAATTCTCGCGCCGCCGCGACGACATCCGCGTCGCCATTCGCGGCGGCGTCGCGCAATCCCGCGGTCGGCCGGTGCAGGAGCCGGTTGGCGAGCGTGTTCGCCAGCCACTTCATCACCTCGCCGGGCGGCTGTCCCGCCGCGAGCATGCGGTGCGCCTGTTCGAGCGCGCGGTCGCGCTCGGTTTCGCCGAGCGCGCGCATGTCGCGAATGACCGGCACGGCATCCAGCGACTGCAGCTGTTCGATGAACATCTGCGCGCGCGCGTCGATGATTTCCTCGGCGTCGGCGGCCGCCTGCGCGCGGCTCGCGCGGTTTTCCTCGATGACGTGCTGCAGGTCGTCGACGGTGTAGAGATAGATGTCGGCGAGTTCGCCGACGGCGGCTTCGATGTCGCGCGGCACGGCGATGTCGACCATGAACACCGGCTTGTGCTTGCGGCCGCGGACGGCCGTTTCCACCATCGCGCGCGTGAGCACGGGCTCGGTGCTGGCGGTGGAGGAAATCACGATGTCGGCTTCGCCGAGATGCGCGGGAATTTCGTTCAGCGCGATGGCGTAGCCGCGATGCCTGGCCGCGAGTTCCTGCGCGCGCGCCACCGTACGGTTCGCGACAATCAGCCGGCCGAGTTTCCGGTCGCATAGATAATGTGCGGCGAGCTCGACGGTCTCGCCCGCGCCGACCAGCAATGCGGTGCTGCCGGAAAGATCGCCGAAGATCTGCCGCGCCAGGCTGACGGCGGCGTAGGCGACGGACACGGCGTTCGCGCCGATGGCGGTCTCGGTGCGCACCTGCTTCGCGACCTGGAAAGCGTACTGGAACAGGCGGTGCAGCACGGGGCCGACCGTGTTCGCGGCGTTCGCGTCGTCATAGGCCTGTTTCAGCTGGCCGAGAATCTGCGGTTCGCCGACGACCAGGGAATCCAGCCCGCAGGCGACGCGCAGCAGGTGCCGCACGACGTCGCGTTCTTCATGCGCGTAAAAGCGCTCGCGCACCGAGGGGTCGTCGCCGGCGCGCGCCGCGGCCAGCCAGTCGAGCACGGGCGCGGGCGAGGCGCCGTTGATGGCGCAGTAGATCTCCGTGCGGTTGCAGGTCGAAAGCACGACGGCTTCTTCAAGCTCGGGCAGGCGGACGAGCTCGCCCAGGGCATCCGGAATCTGCTCGCGGTTGAACGCCAGCTTTTCGCGGATATCCACGGGTGCGGTCTGGTGATTTATGCCAAGTATGAAGAAGGGCATTCGCGGCGGCGGGCAGCGGGGAACGGCGCATAAGGTTAACACAGCGCCGGTTTCATCTGACTGTTATAGTGCGGGTTCCGCCAGCGCCGACGCCGTTTTTCCGTGACTTCACGCCAACTCCGCCCGTTTGCGATCCCCGCGCTTGTCCTGCTGTTCGCCGCTTGCGCGACGCCGCCGTCCGCGCCCGAACCGGCCGCTCCGCCGCCTGCGGAGTACCAGCTCATCATGGGCGAACTGGCGCTTGCCCGCGGCGAGCGCGCGGTGGCGAGTCGCCAGTACCTGGACGCCGCCATCGCGCTGGACGATCCCGGCATCGCCCGCCGCGCCACGCTGATCGCGCTGCTTGCCGGCGACGCGCCCACCGCGCGGCGTGCCGCCGACCGCTGGGAGCGGCTTGCGCCGCACGATCTCGAGGCCGCGCAATACCAGGCCTTGCTGCATGCGCGTGCGGGCGAAAGCGCCGAGGCGCTGCAATATCTCCTGCACGTCGCGGATGGCGCGACCGGCGCCATGGTCGGCGCGAACCTGCAAGGCATCACCACGCTGCTTGCCACCGAACCGAACCCCTGGCGTTCCGCCACATTGATGGCGGAGGTCGCGGCGCTGCGTCCCGAGCACCCGGAAGGCTGGTACGGCGCCGCGCTGCTGGCGGTGCAGGCCGACCGGCCGGCGCAGGCGGTCGAGTTCGCGACGCGGACGCTGGCGCTCGATCCCAATCATCTCGACGCCTTGTTCCTGCGCGCCCGTGCGCGCCTGCTGGTCAGGCCCGGCGACGGACAGGACGCGCTCGCGCCGCTGGCCGGTTTCCGCAACGCGCACGACGCCGGCCTGCGTTACCGCTTCGCCAGCCTGCTGGTGCTTGCGGGGCGCGAGGCCGAGGCGGACGCGCTGTTCGAGGATATTCTCGTCAACGCGCCCGACCAGCACGACGCGCGGCTCGCGCGCGCATTGCTCGCGCTGGATGCGGGCAGGCTCGACGACGCTGAAACCGCGTTCCACCGCCTGCTGCAACGCCACGGCCACGTGCAGGACGCGCTTTTCTATCTCGGCGTGCTCGCGGAAAGGCGCGGCGCTTACGATGAAGCCATCGACTGGTACGCGCGCGTGTCGCCGGACGTGGAACGCTGGATGGACGCGCAGCTCGGCATCGCGCGCGCCGTGCTCCGCCTGGACGGCACCGCGGCGGTCGCGGATTTCTTCGCGCGCCTGCGCGCCGAGTGGCCGGACCAGGCGGGCATGCTCCGGTTGAATGAAGCCGCACTGCTGACGGCGAACGGCCATCCGCGTTCGAGTCTCGAGTTGCTTGACGGCATGAATCCGGCCAAAGTCGGGCACGCCGAGTTCGACTGGCAGCTCGGCCTTGCCGCCGCCGAGGCGGGCGACCTCGAACGGGCCGAGACGGCATTCCGGCGACTGCTGGAAAACGACCCCGAAAACCCGGCCCTGCAGAACGCGCTCGGTTACCTGCTGCTGGACGCGGACAGGCTTGCCGAAGCCGGGACCCTGCTCGAGGCCGCGCACGCGAGCGCGCCCGCCAATGCCGATTTCCTGGACTCGCTCGGCTGGCTGCGCTTCCGGCAGGGAAACCTCGCCGCTGCGCGTGTCATGCTGGAAGAAAGCTGGCGTCGCCGGCCGGCGCCGGCCACCGGCCTGCACCTGCTCGCCGTGCTGCGCGCGGCGGGCGACGACGCGGCGGCGCTCGCGCTTGGCGACGCCCTGGCGGAACGATTCCCGGAGACCGTTGATGAATTGCCGCAGGACTGAAACAAGCCGCATGAAACGCTGGCTGCTGCCCGCGGCCCTGCTGCTGCTGGCCGGCTGCGAAACGCTGGCGCCGCGCGTCGACGGCCCGGCGGACCTGCAGGCCTGGGAGGCGCGCCGCGACTGGCTGCAGGAACTGGACCGCTGGCGGCTGGAAGGCCGCGTCGCCATCGCCATGCAGGACGACGGCTGGAACGCGAATCTCGACTGGACACAGGCGGGCGAACACCTGGAAGTGAATTTTTCCGGCCCGCTGGGCGTCGGCAGCGCGCGCGTGGCCGGCACGCCCGCGCAGCTGGAGGTTCACACGGCGGACGGCGAGCATTTCGTCACCACCGACCCGGAAATCGACCTCTACTGGCAACTGGGCTGGACCGCGCCGCTCGACCGCATGCGCTACTGGGTGCTCGGCCTGCCGGGACCGGCGGGCGACAGTCCCGCGCTCCAGATCGATGCGGCCGGCCGCCTGGTGCAGCTGACCCAGGGCGCCTGGACCGTGGAATACATCGATTACCTCGTCACCGACAGCGGCCGCGTGCTGCCGCGCAAGATCGAAATGCGGCGCGAGGGCGTGCGGATCCGGCTGGTTGTCAGCGACTGGGTATTGCCGTCGAAAGCCCGGAAAGCGGCCGGAAACTGACATTCATTCGGGGGTCGATTTATTTGACACTCCTTTCGCGGAACCGGAAAATACCGGGCTTTCTCGCGGCCGGGGCGGCAACCTTGGCCGCGATGTGTTTGGGGCGTAGCCAGGTCCCGGAATGGACAAGAGGCAACGGGCTTCGCCCGTAAGCTTTTACCGAGTGGATTTTTTTGGGGCGTAGCCAAGTGGTAAGGCAACGGGTTTTGATCCCGTCATTCGCAGGTTCGAATCCTGCCGCCCCAGCCAGAGTTTCAAGCTGAGCGTGATTGGCGACCGGACCTGTGCAGGGGCCGTGACGATCACGAGCGGCAGGATGAGAACCTGCGAATCTTGAACAACTCAGGTTCGATGCGCCGCACGGGCGCTGCCTGTCCTGCCCAGCCAGTCGAAGAAAGAACAACGCGAACCTCATCGCGAACGGTACGTTGAAACGGAAGGGGAGCGGCATGCCGGTCGGCAACATGATGGTGTTTTCCGGAAACGCGAATCCGGACCTGGCGCGGGACATTGCCGCGCACCTGCAACTGCCGATGGGCAAGATGGCAGTGGGCCGCTTCTCGGACGGTGAAGTCGCCGTCGAGATCATGGAAAACGTGCGCGGCCGCGACGTGTTCCTGGTGCAGCCGACCTGCCCGCCGTCGAACGACACGCTGATGGAACTGCTGGTGATGATCGACGCGATGAAGCGCGCGTCCGCCGGCAGGATCACCGCGGTGATCCCGTACTTCGGTTACGCGCGGCAGGATCGCCGCCCGCGCGCCACGCGCGTGCCGATCACCGCGAAGCTGGTCGCGAACATGCTGACCACCGCCGGCGTGCATCGCGTGCTGACGGTCGACCTGCATGCCGACCAGATCCAGGGATTCTTCGATATCCCTGTCGACAACGTGTACGCCTCGCCGGTGCTGCTGGGCGACGCGTACAAGCTGAAGCAGACGCACGGCGAACTGGTCGTGGTGTCGCCGGACGTGGGCGGCGTGGTGCGCGCGCGGGCTTTCGCGAAGCGCCTTGATGATGCCGATCTCGCCATCATCGACAAGCGCCGTCCGCGCGCCAACGAAGCGCAGGTGATGAACATCATCGGCTCCGTCGAAGGCCAGGCCTGCATGATCGTCGATGACCTGATCGACACCGCAGGCACGCTGTCGAAGGCGGCGGGCGCGCTGAAGGAGCACGGCGCGAAAGCGGTGTATGCGTACATCACGCATCCCGTGCTCTCGGGCAAGGCGATCGAGAACATCGAGAATTCCGTGCTGGATGAGCTGGTCGTGACCGACACCATCCCGCTGAACGGGGACGCGCGCCGGTGCGGGCGCATCCGCCAGCTCGGCATCGCCGACATCCTGGCGGAAACGATGCGGAGAATTTCGGACGAGGAGTCCGTGTCTTCGCTGTACGTCGACTGAATCTTTGAACCGCGGCGAACGCCGCGGCGTGAAGAAGGTCCCCGGTCTGGTCGCGGTCCGGGAATTGCAACACTCAAACAGGTAACAACTCATGTCGAAAGTCGATTTCAACCTGACGGCCGAAGTCCGTTCGGATGCGGGGAAAGGTGCGAGCCGCCGCCTGCGTCGTTCGGGCAAGGTGCCGGGCGTCATCTACGGCGCGCACAAGGATGCCCAGTCCATCACGCTGGATCACACCGAGCTGTCGCGCCACCTGGAAAACGAGGCGTTCTACTCGCACATCCTGACGATCAAGGTCGGCAAGGACGAGCAGCAGGCGATCCTCAAGGACCTGCAGCGCCATCCGTACAAGCCGGTCATCATGCACGCGGATTTCCTGCGCGTTTCCGCCGACGAGGCGATTCGCGTCAACGTGCCGCTGCACTTCCTGAACGAAAGCAGCTCCGTGGGCGTCAAGCAGCAGGGCGGCGTGATCTCGCACCTGCTGACCCAGCTCGAAGTGTTCTGCCTGCCGAAGGACCTGCCGGAGTACATCGAAGTCGACGTCGCCGCGCTCGAGATCGGCCAGTCGCTGCACATCTCCGACCTCAAGCTGCCGGAAGGCGTCACCTCCGTCGAGCTGTCGCACGGTGAAGAACACGACCAGCCGGTCGTCTCCATCCACCACGCGCGCGTCACGGCCGAGGAAGAGCCGGCGGCGGAAGGCACGGAAGCGGCCGAAGTGCCGGCAACCGCCGAGAAGAAGGAAGACAAGGGCGGCGAGTGATCGTCGTTCCTGCCTTCTTCCCGCGCGCATGACGCAGGGATTGGACATCCGTCTCGTGGTCGGCCTCGGTAACCCCGGGGCCGATTACGTTTCGACGCGCCACAACGCCGGCTTCTGGTTCGTGGACGAACTCGCGCGCCGCTTTGGTGGACAGTTCAAGCCCGAGAAGAAATTCCACGGCGAAATGGCGCGCGTCGGCATCGCGGACAACGACGTGCGCCTGCTCAAGCCGATGACGTACATGAACCGTTCCGGCCTTGCGGTGCGCGCGGCCGCCGACTTCCTGAAGATTCCCGCACAGGCCATTCTCGTCGCGCACGACGAAATCGACCTGCCGCCAGGCGCGCTTCGGATCAAGCAGGGCGGCGGCCACGGCGGGCACAACGGCCTGCGCGACACCACGGCGCACATGGGCGCGGATTATCTTCGCCTGCGTATCGGCGTCGGTCATCCGGGCCAGGCGAGTGAAGTCGTTGGCTATGTCCTGAAGCGGCCGTCGAAAGACGAGGAGCCTGTCCTGTTGCGCGCCGTCGATGACGCGGCGGACGGTTTCGAGCTGTTGCTGAAGGAAGGTTTGCAGAAGGCGCAGACGAAGCTGCACAGCCGGTAGGTGTTGGTCGAAGGTCGAAGGTCGAAGGTCGAAGGTCGAAGGTCGAAGGGAGAAGGGAGAAGGGAGAAGGGAGAAGGGAGAAGGGAGAAGGGAGAAGGGAGAAGGGAGAAGGGAGAAGGTCGAAAGGCGAAAGGCGAAAGGCGAAAGCGCCGCGCACCGCACTTCAAGACACGCGAAATCTCGTAGGAGGCCGCTCCGCGGCCGATGACAAGAACAATCGACAGGATGAACTGGATTTCTCAGGACAGGATGTTGTGCGGGAGCGCACCTGGATGCGCGTATTCACCTTCGCCGCCGAGCCGATGACAAGAGCAATGGACAGGATGAACAGGATTTTTCAGGATTGACAGGATGTTTGTACAGGGCGGTCTTTGGCCGCCGCTTCTGGCGTTGACGAAGCCAGTAACGGTCGAATTCACAGGAACGAGAGATTTTTCGCCAGGGCTTTTCAGATCGAAG
>DASVCH010000069.1:0-74516 GCA_036381715.1 Gammaproteobacteria bacterium
CTTATCAGCGCCTCCCGATCCCCGTACTTCACGTGAAAATGGGGTGGCGCGTGATCGTTGTAAAACATGGCGATGACCATGCCGAAAAAGCGGCTGATCTCCGGCATCCCTGCCTCCTTTTGTCATTCCTTGATCCCGACAAAAATCATATATCAAACCTGTTAATCCTAAAAAATCCTGCTAATCCTGTCCATTGCTCTCATTCGTACCCGCCGAAACTCCCCGCCGCACCCGGAAACACCACGGGGCTTTCGAACCCGTCTTCCGAAACCGCCGCGACGCCGAAGAAATAGTTGTCGATGACGACATTCTCCAGCGTGAACCCGCTGACGTCGCCGACATAACGGCTGTTCGTCCACTGCGGCGCCGTCGTCAGGCGCCAGTAGATGCGATAGCCGGCGAGATTCGGCGCGATCTCTTCCGGCGCGCGATCCCAGCGCAAGGTGGTGTCCGGACTCACGGCGCCCTCGATCTCGACATTCGCCGGCGGCGGCGGCGCCCAGGCCATGCCGGCAAGGCTCACGGCATTCAGGCCGGTGAGTTTCGCGGCGTAATCGAAGTTCACGCCCGCGATGGTGTCGCCGTATTCGATGCCGTCCTCGCTGCGCAGGTCCTGGTGCTGGCGATGATAGTGCTCGTTGGTTTCCATGACGCGGACGGCCGGCCAGCCCATGTCGTTGAAGGGCCGGTGATGGCCGCCGCGGCCGAAGCGATCGAGGCGATAGACCATCATCACGTCGAGATTGCGGATGTACCTGTCCGCCATGCGATCGATGTACCGCGCAAGATTCCGCGATGGCGAATCGACTTCGCCGCCGGTGTAGCGGCGGCGGCGCGCCTCTTCCGGCGTTTCCGTGGCGCGCGTGCCTTCGGAGAATACGCGCGCGCTGGTGTTGTCGATGACGCCGTTGATGCCGGCAATGTTGCCGATCATGTCATTGTTCAGCACCGCCTCGATGCGCCAGCCGTTTTCCTTTGCGTGCCCGGCGAGAATTTTGCCGCCGAACAAGCCCTGCTCCTCACCCGCCAGCGCGGCATAGACGATGGAAGCGTTGAATTCGTACTTCGTCAGCACGCGCGCCGCTTCGAGCACCCCCGCGATGCCGGAGGCGTTGTCGTTCGCGCCCGGCGAATCGGAGGTGTAATCCATGACGTCGGAAACGCGCGAATCGATGTCTCCGCTCATGACGACGTAGCGGTTCGGGTCGCTGACGCCGCGCTGGATGGCAATCACGCTCACCACTTCGACGGGATCGGGAATGCGCTCCTCGCCCGACACCATGCCGCTGACGTAGCGCACTTCCAGGCAACCGCCACACGCCCCGGAAATGCGCTCGAACTCGGCCTTGATCCAGCGCCTGGCAGCGCCGATGCCGCGCGTGCCGGATCCGGTTTCGGAAAGCGTATGACGGGTGCCGAAGCCCACCAGCTTGCGGATGTCGGACTCGATGCGTTCCGCCGACGGCGCGGCGCCGATCTCGTAAAGAACAGGTTGCCCGGACGGCGGGACGTCCGGGAGACCGGCGGCGCTCGCCGGGACGGAGAAAGCGCAGGCGGCGAGGATCGTGACAGCAAGACGGTGCATGGGAATCTCCGGGGAACAGCCGGGGGAAACGAGCTTAGCCCCGGCACCGCATCAACTCAAATCGGAATCCGAAGGCGCGCGGAATATTTTCCGGTCTCGCACGGTCTCCTGTCGGCGGTCCGTCAATCACTTATAATTCCGGCGAATTTTCGGTAAAGAGCGGATTCATGCTGTTCAGCGACAAACGTGAAGACCTGCGCCGTCAGTTCGTGGAAGCCTGGCGGAAAGCGCGGGAAGGCCTGCCAGTGACGGCGCTGGAAGACCTGATCGCCAGCGTGATCGCCGAGCATCCGGAGTACCAGGCGCTGCTGGAAAACGAGGACGCGCTCGCGCGCGAATGGACGCCGGAACAGGGCGAGACGAACCCTTTCCTGCACATGGGAATGCACATCGCGGTGCGCGAGCAGTTGTCCGTCGACCGGCCGCCCGGCATTCGCAAGGCATTTGAAATGCTGGCGCAAAGGCGCGGCGACGCGCATGCCGCGGAACACGACATGCTCGAATGCCTGGGCGAATCGCTCTGGGAAGCGCAGCGCGCGGGACGAATGCCGGACGAGGCCGCGTACCTGGAAAAGATCCGGCAACGCGCAAGAAACTGAAGGAATCCACATGGGCGGGGAAAGTCGTTTTCCGGTGACTGGCGCGGGCCTGGGCCTGCGGCGCGCGCTGCTGAACCCGCTCGCCGAACACCCCGCCGGCCTCGACTTCATGGAAGTCGCGCCGGAAAACTGGATGCGGGTCGGCGGAAAGCTCGGACGGCAGTTCCGCGCTTTCACCGAGCGCTACCCTTTCACCTGTCATGGCCTTTCACTGTCGCTCGGCGGCCCCGCGCCGCTGGACGAGGATTTCGTGCGCGAGGTCGGCACGTTTCTCGACACGCACCGCATCCGCTGCTACACGGAGCACCTCAGCTACTGTTCCGATGACGGGCATCTCTACGACCTGATGCCGATTCCGTTCACTGCGGAAGCCGTCGATTACGTTGCGGCGCGCATCCGCCGCGTGCAGGACATTCTTCAGCGCCGCATCGCCATCGAAAACGTTTCCTATTACGCCGCACCCGGCGCCGAAATGACCGAAACCGAATTCGTCAACGCCGTGCTCGAGCGCGCCGATTGCGACCTGCTGCTGGACGTCAACAACATCTACGTCAACAGCATCAACCATCGGTACGATCCGCTCGAGTTCCTGCACGCGCTGCCCGCCGAACGCGTCGCGTATTTCCACGTCGCGGGACATTACGAGGAAGCCGAGGACCTGCGCGTGGACACGCACGGCGCGGATGTCATCGACCCGGTCTGGGAACTGCTTGACGCGGCGTACGCGCATTGCGGCGTTGTGCCGACATTGCTGGAGCGCGACTTCAACATTCCGCCGCTGCCCGAGCTGCTCGCCGAGATCGAAACCATTCGCCGCTTTCAGGCGAAGCATGCGGAACAGGAGGCGGCGCATGGCTGATTTTCGCAAGCAGCAATACGCTTTCGCCGCGCATCTTCGAAACCCCGGCGTCAACGGCATGCCGGAGGGCGTCGAAGACCGGCGCATGAAGATCTACCGCGATCTTTTCTTCAACAACATCCAGTCGCTGCTGGCGGGAACGTTCCCGGTGCTCCACCGCGTTCTCGGCCAAAGGCGCTGGGCGGTCCTGGTGCGCGACTTCTATCATCGCCATGTTTCGCACACGCCGCTGTTCACGGAAGTGCCGCGGGAGTTTCTCGGCTGGCTGGCGGAGGAATTCGGGAACGACGGTTCCTGGCCGGACTTCATTCAGGAACTCGCGCATTACGAGTGGGCGGAACTCGACGTGTCCATCGATCCGCGCGAAATCGAATCCGGAAATTTCGACGCGGACGGAAATCTTATGGACGGCGTGCCGGTCCTTTCTCCCGTGGCGCGATCGCTGGCCTACCGCTACCCGGTGCATCGCATCGGGCCGGATTTCCAGCCGGATGCGCCCGGCGAGACGCCGACGTTCCTGGTGGTTCATCGCAAGCGCAACGACGAGGTCGGTTTCACGGAGATCAACGGCGTGACCGCCCGCCTGCTGGAATTGCTGCGACAGAACGACACCGCAAGCGGACGCGAACTGCTGGAGCGCGTCGCCCGGGAAATCGGCCACCCGCAACCGGAAGTCGTGGTGACGGGCGGCAGGGAAATTCTCGACAACCTGAAAGAACAGGACATCATCCTGGGCGCCCGCCGCTGAGCCCGACCTCGCCGGCGACCGCCGGACAAGAGGTAACAACAATGAAGACGCTTCTCGACTGGGGAAACCGCTTCCAGGACGGCCTGGACTTCACCCGCAAGCTCGATTTTCTCGGCCCGCTCGCGCTGCGGCTCTATCTTGTGCCCGTGTTCTGGGTCGCGGGCACGAACAAGACCGCCGGCTTTGAAGACGTCGTCGCCTGGTTCGGCAACCCGGACTGGGGGCTAGGCCTGCCGTTTCCCGCCGTGATGGCGGCGCTCGCCATCGGTGCGGAAATCGGCGGCAGTATCGCGCTGCTGACCGGATTCATGACGCGCTGGTTCAGCCTTCCGCTGATGATCACCATGCTGGTTGCGGCACTCGGCGTGCACTGGGAAAACGGCTGGCAGGCGGTCGCGGATCCGCAAAGCCCCTTTCCTCCGGGAAACATCGACGGAACCCTCGAACGCCTCGACCGCGCGAAAGACATCCTGCGCGAACACGGCAACTACGACTGGCTGACCGGGAACGGAAACTTCGTCGTCTCCAACAACGGCATCGAATGGGCGGCAACCTACTTCGTGATGCTGCTGGCGCTCTTCTTCCTGGGCGGCGGACGGTACGTGAGCGCCGACTACTGGATCGCGAAGCGGTTTCGCAACGGCAATCCGCGTTGAGGCGAAGGGCTGCGCGGCTTCAGTCCGCTTCGGGATCGGGAACGTCCTCGGGTCGCGCGGATGTCTTCCGGATCTTTTCGCTCGCCTCGGCGTGATCGTCAGCGCTCGCCTCCGGTGCGTCCTGCATGGCGTCCGCCGACGGCTCGTACTGCAGCCGGTACCAGATGGGCAGGTGGTCGGACCCGAAACGCGGCAGGACGTCGATATCCACCAGGGTGAAGTCGTCGCTGTGAAAGACATGATCCAGCGGCCAGCGCAGCAGGGGCATGTGCGCGTGAAAGGTGTTGAACATGCCGCGGCCGACGCGCGGGTCCAGCAGGCGGGAAATCTTGCGGAACAGCCGCGTGGTCGGCGACCACGCCACGTCGTTGAAATCGCCCGTCACGATGACGCGGCAGCGATCTTCCGAAACCGCGCGGCCGATGACGAGCACCTCGGCGTCGCGCTCGCGGCTCGTGGGGTTTTCCGTCGGGCTCGGCGGCGTCGGATGGAGCGCGTGGAAGCGGACACAATCCCCCGATGGCAGCCTCACGCCGGCGTGCATCGACGGCACGTCTTCGTCGACGAGGAATTCCAGCGAAGGGTTCTCGAGCGCGAGCCGGGAATAGAGCTGCATGCCGTAGCGGTTGTCGAGCGGGCAGTCCAGGCCGTGCGGGTGTGTTTCGCGCAAGTACTGCATGCGTCCTTGCCACCAGCGATCCGTTTCCAGCAACAGGACAAGATCCGGATCGCGTTCGGCAATGAGATCGCGCAGGCGTTCGTCATCGCGGTTGGACATCAGCACGTTGGCCACGAGAACCGAAATGCGTCGCCCATCATCGCCTGGCTCGCTCGCGTTCATGACTTCGCACGGAAAGAACGGCGTGTACGGTGCGATCCACACCAGCTGGTAAACCAGGCAGGTAAACAGGACGAGGTGCAGCGGCCAGTAACCGGCCGGCAACACGACGGCCTGGGCAAGCAGCAGAATCGCCATTGCGGAGGCGATCTGCAGGCGCGGGAATTCGCCGGCGCGCGACCACCAGCTCTGCGCGGGCAGGAGCGGCAGCAGGGTGACAATCGCCGCCAGCAGATCGATGACAATGAAAATGCCGGCGGCGACGTTCACGCGCCGGCACCGGATTCGCGGTCAGCCTTTCGCCTTGCTGCTGGCAATGACTTCGAAGTCGTCGGTACGCGGCAGCTTCTCGAACGCAAGCCGCAACTCGTCCGGCGGCGCCGTGATCCGGCGCGCCTTGAGATCCAGCCAGGCGCCGTCCATGTCGAGCACCGCGCACAACTCGTCGCCGCGGCGAATATTGTGAGCAATCCGCCACTTGCGGCCATCTTCCGACAATCCCGCAACCAGGAAGTCAATCGCGATCTCCTCCGACATGTGCAGTTCACGCAGGAATTTCGCCTGCTCGCGAAACAGCACCGGGCCGACCAGGTTCTTCGCCATCCACTTGAGCCCCAGGCCGCTCTGCTCGAGCAGCGCGACGCGCGCCTGCGCGCCATAGTCGTAATAGACGGAGTGGCGCACGTGGCCGTTCGGGTCGAGGTCGGCCCAGCGTACGGTGATCTTCTGCGTAAAGGGTTCCATTCAAGACTTCTCCTGTCGATCAGCGAATATCAGTAAACGTTCACGGCCGCGGCGCCCACGCAAACCCGACGTGGAAACCGAGATCCGCCGTGTTGTTGAAGTTGACCAGGTTTTCGGTCAGGGCGTAGCTCCAGACAAGATCGCCGTGACGCTGCCGCAGGCCGATCGATGCCTGGAAGACATTGGCGGTCAGTTCCGGATCGGCGCCGTCCTCGAACACGCTGCGCGCGCCGTTCAATTGCAGGACGAGGTTGAGATTTTCCGCCAGCCGGTTCTCCCAGGCAATGTTCACGGACGGTGCAAGACGGCGCGTGTGCTCGGGAAAGGGTTCGGCGCGGCCCGAATGAACCAGCGCAAGGCTCAGGTAAAGGCTGTTCCTTTCTCCATGCGCATGCCAGGACGCCTGAACGCCCGTGTCGGAGCTGCCTGTCGACCTGAAGCTGTTCGTGCCGTGAACCGATACCTTGTGCGCGAGCTCGAATGTCAGCGCGGAATGTTCCGGCAAGGGATGATAGTAGCGCACGCCGACGACCGGATCGCCGAACCCGCCTTGCACCGGCCGCTCCAGCAGGTAGAACGTGTCGCCATCGAGAATCGCGACCGCCTGGAAATCGTTGCGGCTGATGAACTCGCGGCCGAAGGTGTCGAAACCGAACGACTCGTGAAAACTCTCGATCGTGCTGTCCAGGAAACCGCCACCGTAATAATGCACGGGCACCGAGAGGTACGCAGACCAGCGATCCGAGAAACCGTAGTGGCCGGTGAACTGGAAATAGCCGAGCGCGCCGTCGAACAGGAAGGCGTCCTCGGAAAGCTCGCGCAGGTTTCGTACGTCGTCGACGCTCAACTCGCCGCGCCGGCCGCGGGCCTGCAGGTAGTCCAGGACGTCTTCGTCCGCTGCGAAGGTGTTCGATTGCGACAGGTGCATTTCGACGGCGTATCGGCCGGGCGCGGGCGCAACGGCATGGTCCGGCAGCATGTTCAGGCGCAACATCTGGAACGGGCCCATGTCGCGAATGCGAAGCGGCCCGTAGAATTCCTCGGCAAGGGCCTGCAGGCTGGCGAACGCCAGGGACAACGCAATGATGACGATGCGAAACCCGTCCCCCATGGCCAGGCCTCCGTCGGTCCGGCGGAATGGCAGGCGCCATTCCGCTCGAACTCAGTGTTTTCGTTTCTTCGGCAGATACAGATCCGTCAGCGTGCCTTCGAACGCTTCCGCGGCGAAACACACCGTTTCCGACAATGTCGGGTGCGGGTGAATCGTGAGGCCGATATCGGCCGCGTCGCAGCCCATCTCGACCGCCAGCGCGACTTCCGCGATCAGCTCGCCCGCGTTCGGTCCGACCATCGCGCCGCCAAGCACGCGTTCGGTCTTCGGATCGAACAGCAGCTTGGTGAAACCTTCATCGCGGCCCAGCGACAGCGAGCGGCCGGATGCCGCCCACGGGAACTTGCCGACTTCGTACGCGACCCCGTCCTTCTTCGCCTGCTCTTCCGTCAGGCCGACCCACGCGACTTCCGGATCCGTGTAGGCGACGGAAGGAATCACGCGCGCATCGAAGAAACGCTTCTCGCCGGCGCACACTTCCGCCGCGACCTTGCCCTCGTGCGTCGCCTTGTGCGCGAGCATGGGCTGGCCGACGATGTCGCCGATCGCGAAGATGTGTTCGACATTCGTGCGCATCTGCTTGTCGACCTTGATGAAGCCGCGTTCGTCCGCGTCGATGCCCGCCTTGTCCGCGTCGATCCGCTTTCCGTTGGGTACGCGGCCAACTGCAACGAGCACGCGGTCGAACAACTGGTCGGAACCGGGCGCATTCTTCCCGTCGAACGACACCTTGATGCCGTTCTTCTGCGCCTTCATTTCCGTCACCTTCGTGCCGGTCATGATGTTCGCGTAGCGCGCCTTGATGCGTTTCTCCAGCGGTCGCACCAGGTCCTTGTCCGCGCCGGGCATCAATTGATCCGCGAGCTCGACGACGGTGACTTCCGAACCGAGCGCATCATAAACGCAAGCCATTTCGAGACCGATGATGCCGCCGCCGATCACGAGCAGTCTTTCCGGGACATCCTTCAGCTCCAGCGCGCCGGTGGAATCCATGACGCGCTCGTCGTCCGGCGCAAACGGCAGTTTCACCGGTTCGGAACCGGCCGCGATGATGCACTTCTCGAACCGGATGACCTGCCGGCTTCCTTCATTGTCGACTTCGAGGTGATGTGCACCGGCGAACTTTCCCGAACCGGTGACGACGTTCACCTTGCGCTGCTTCGCCATGGTGGCAAGACCGCCGGTGAGCTTCTTCACCACGTCGCCTTTCCAGCCGACGAGCTTCTTCGCATCGATTCTCGGTTTGCCGAACTCGACGCCGAATTCCGACATGTGCGCGGCCTCGTCGATCACCTTGGCCGCGTGCAGCAAGGCCTTCGACGGAATGCAGCCGACATTCAGGCACACGCCGCCCAGCGAATCCCAGCGCTCGACCAGCGTCACTTTCAGGCCGAGATCCGCGGCGCGAAACGCCGCCGTGTAACCGCCCGGGCCGGCGCCCAGCACCAGTACCTCGGTTTCGAGATCGACCTTGCCCTGGTAATCATCGGCTTTCGGAGCAGAAACTTCCTTCTCCCCCTCACTCCGGCCCTCTCCCCGGGGGGGAGAGGGAGATTCTTCGCCAGCCCTTGCGGCGGTACTTGGCGCTTCGGCTTGCGGCTCTTCCTTCGACTTTCGACTTTCGACTTTCGACGCTTCCGTGGCTTCGACAATCGCGATCACGCTGCCTTCCGAAACCTTGTCGCCGACCTTGACCTTCATTTCCTTGATCGTGCCGGCCTGCGGCGCAGGAACGTCCATTGCCGCCTTGTCGGTTTCGAGCGTGATCAGCGGCGTTTCCTTCTCGACCGCGTCACCCGCCTTCACGAGCACGTCGATGATTTCGACGTTCTCGAAGTCGCCGATGTCGGGAACCTTTATTTCGATTTCACTTGGCATTCACGGAACTCCGAAGATTCATTCTTCGTCGAATAAAATGATGGTGAGAGGTAAGAAGTAAGAGGATGAAAGCCGCGTATTCCATCCTCTCACTTCTCACAACACGAGGTTACGCCGTTCTGCAAGCACTTCGGCCAGGAACGTCGTGAAGCGCGCCGCAGCGGCGCCGTCAATGATGCGGTGATCGTAGGACAGCGACAGCGGCAGCATGAGGCGCGGCATGAACTTCTTGCCGTTCCACACCGGTTTCATCTGCGCCTTCGAGACGCCAAGGATCGCGACTTCGGGCGCGTTCACGATCGGCGTGAAATACGTGCCGCCGATGGAGCCGAGCGAGGAAATCGAAAAGCACCCGCCCTGCATGTCGGCCGCTTTCAGCTTGCCGTTGCGCGCCTTCTCGGACAGATCGCCCAGCTCCTTGCCGATCTCGAAGATGTCCTTTTTGTCGGCGTCGCGCACCACCGGCACGACCAGGCCGCCCGGCGTATCGACGGCGAAGCCGATGTGAAAATATTTCTTGAATACCTGCTGCTCGCCATCCGGCGACAGCGAGCTGTTGAAGTTCGGGAACTCCTGCAGCGCCTGCACGCAGGCCTTGATGACGAAGGTCAGCGGCGTGAGCTTCGCGCCGACTTTCTCGGCGTCGGACTTCAGCGCCTTGCGCATGGATTCGAGTTCGGTGATGTCGGCCTCGTCGTGCTGGGTGACGTGCGGCACGTTCACCCACGCGGCGTGCAGGCGCGGGCCGGAAATCTTCTTGATGCGCGGCAGCGGTTTCGTTTCGATTTCGCCGAACTTGCCGAAATCGACTTCGTGGACCTGCGGCAGGCCGGCGCCTCCTGGCGCGCCTCCCGAACGCATGACGGATTTCACGAAACCCTTCACGTCCTCGTGCGTGATGCGCCCCTTGATGCCGGAACCGTTCACCTTGCCGAGATCGACGCCGAGCTCGCGCGCGAACTTGCGCACCGAGGGCGAGGCGTGCGCCTTCGAGAAGGATTCCTCGTTCACTGCAGGCAGGTCGGCAGAAGGACGAACGGCTTCCTGCGTGCCTTCCCCCTCACCCCGGCCCTCTCCCCGGAGGGGAGAGGGAGGCGCTTCGTTGACCTCTGCAACAGGTTTCGGCGCTTCGACTTGCGGTTCTTCTTCCTTCTCCCTTATCCCTTCTTCCTGTTCCTTGTCCTTCGACTTCGACTCGTCCCCGGCTTCCAGCACCGCGATCACCGTCCCTTCGGACACCTTGTCGCCGTTACCGACCTTCATCTCCACGATCTTCCCGGCCGCCGGCGACGGCACGTCCATCGCGGCCTTGTCGGTTTCCAGCGTGATGAGCGGCGTTTCCTTTTCGACAGTGTCGCCCGCCTTCACGAGCACGTCGATGATCTCGACGTTCTCGAAGTCGCCGATGTCGGGAACCTTTATCTCAAACTTGTCAGCCATTCGTGGGCTCCGAAGCATTTCGTTTTGCCGAGTATTTTTTGCTTCGTGAGAGGTGAGAAGTAAGAGGTGAGAGGACTAAAGCGGCCTGCCCTCTCACTGCTCACCTCTTACCTCTCACTTTTCTTATGCCAGCCACGGATGCGGCTTGTCCGCATCGATGCCGAGCTTCTTCATGGCGTCCTTGACGGTCTTCATTTCGATCGCGCCATCATCCGCCAGCGCCCTGAGCGCGGCGAACGCCACATGCCTGCGATCGACTTCGAAGAAGCGGCGCAACTGTTCGCGCGAATCCGAGCGACCGAAACCGTCCGTGCCCAGTGCGACGTAGCGGCGCGGCACCCAGGGCCGGATCTTGTCCGCGAAGGCGCGCATGTAATCGCTCGCGGCGATGACGGGGCCTTCAGTCTTCTCGAGCTGTTGCGTGACCCAGGGCAGTTTCGGTTTCTTGTCGGGGTTCAGCAGGTTCCAGCGGTCCGCGTTCATGCCGTCGCGGCGCAGCTCCGTGAAACTGGTCGCGCTCCACACGTCGGCGGCAATGCCGAAATCCTTCTCGAGGATTTCGGCCGCGGCCTCGACCTCGCGAAGAATGGTGCCGGAACCCAGCAGCTGCACGCGCGCCTTTGCCTTCTTCTGCGCGGAAGTCCTCAAGGAATACATGCCCTTGAGAATGCCTTCGTCGGCACCTTCCGGTTTCGCCGGATGACGGTAGTTCTCGTTCATCAGCGTGATGTAATAGAAGACGTCTTCGTGGTCTTCGTACATCCGCTTCAGGCCGTCGCGCAGGATCACGGCAAGCTCGTAGGAATACGTCGGATCGTAGGCGACGCAATTCGGAATCGTCGCGGCGAGAATGTGGCTGTGGCCGTCCTCGTGCTGCAGGCCTTCGCCATTCAGCGTGGTCCGTCCCGCCGTCGCGCCCAGCAGGAAGCCGCGCGCGCGCATGTCGCCGGCCGCCCAGGCGAGATCTCCTATGCGCTGGAAGCCGAACATGGAATAGAAGATATAGAAAGGAATCGTCGTGACACCGTGGTTCGCGTACGACGTCGCCGCCGCGATCCAGGACGACATCGAACCCGCCTCGGTGATGCCCTCTTCCAGCATCTGGCCCTGCTTGTCCTCGCGGTAGAACATCAGCTGGTCCGCGTCCTGCGGTTCGTAGAGCTGGCCTTTCGAGGAATAGATGCCGTACTGGCGGAACAGGCTTTCCATGCCGAAGGTGCGCGCCTCGTCCGGCACGATCGGCACGATGCGCTTGCCGATGTCCTTGTTCCTGAGCAGCGCGGTCAGCATGCGCACGAAGGCCATGGTCGTGGAGATTTCGCGCTCGCCCGTGTCTTCGAGCTGCTGTTTGAACGCATCGAGTCCGGGAATGGCGAGCTTTTCGTTGTTCGGCAGGCGCTTCGGCAGGTAGCCGCCCAGCTTCTCGCGGTGCTCCTGCAGGTACTGGTACTCGCGGCTGTCCTTCTCGAAGGTCAGGAACGGCACCTTGCCGGAATCGATGTCCTCGTCGGAGACCGGCAGGTTGAAACGATCGCGCACCCACTTGAGATCGTCGGCGTCGAGTTTCTTCTTCTGGTGCGCGCCCATCGTGCCCTGCACGGACGCGCCAAGGCCGAAACCTTTCACGGTCTTGGCGAGAATCACCGTCGGCTGGCCGTGGTTGCCGTTCACCGCGCGGTCGTACGCCGCATAGACCTTGCGCGCATCGTTGCCGCCGCGGTTGAGTTTCCAGATTTCCTCGTCGGACATGTGCGCGACCATTTCCTTGAGTTCCGGGTAACGGCCGAAGAAATGTTCGCGCACGTACGCGCCGTCGCGCGACTTGAAGGTCTGGTATTCGCCATCGACGCATTCTTCCATCACGCGGCGCAGCAGGCCTTTCCGGTCCTGCGCCAGCAGCGGATCCCAGCGCGAACCCCACAGCACCTTGAGCACGTGCCAGCCCGTGCCGCGGAAGTCGGATTCCAGTTCCTGGATGACCTTGCCGTTGCCGCGCACCGGGCCGTCGAGCCGCTGCAGGTTGCAGTTGATGACGAACACGAGGTTGTCGAGTTTCTCGCGCACGGCGAGCGAGATGGCGCCGCGCGATTCCGGTTCGTCCATTTCGCCGTCGCCGAGGAAGGCCCAGACCTTGCGGCTGTTCGGTTCTATCAAGCCACGCGCTTCAAGATATTTCATGAAGCGTGCGTGGTAGATCGCCATGATCGGGCCGAGGCCCATGGAGACGGTCGGGAACTGCCAGTATTCCGGCATCAGCCAGGGATGCGGGTACGACGAGAGTCCCTTGCCATCGACTTCCTCGCGGAAGTTGTTCAGCTGCTCTTCCGTCAGGCGGCCTTCCAGGAAGGAGCGCGCGTAGATGCCCGGCGAGGAATGACCCTGGATGTAGATGAGATCGCCGCGATTTTCTGCCGACGCGCCCTTCCAGAAATGATTGAAGCCGACTTCATACAACTGCGCGGCGGAGGCGTAGGTCGCGATGTGTCCGCCGAGTTCCGTGCCCTTGCGGTTCGCGTTGACCACCATGGCCACCGAATTCCAGCGGATGTACGCCTCGATGCGCTTCTCGATCTCGCGATCGCCGGGGTATTGCGGCTCCTGGTGATTCGGGATCGTGTTGAGGTACGCGGTTTCGGCGGAATACGGCAGGTAGGCGCCCTGGCGGCGCGCATGATCGACAAGCTGCTCAAGGAGAAAATGCGCGCGCTCCGCGCCGTGCACGCTCAGGGTCGCATCGAGCGACTCCAGCCATTCCTGCGTCTCCTGGGGGTCCACGTCGTGACGTTCGTGCGCGTCCTGGACGTTTTTCTTGTCGGCCATGCGTAATCCTTGCGAGAGATGCTTTCATAACAATGCCGACGTCAGCCGTCGGCATGTGATCGGATTATTCTTTCGGGGGCCGGACGGCCCCGGAAGGTGTCGTTTGAACCTGATATGATCGGCGTTTGCACACTACCGGTCAAGGCAACAGGAGTCTCTCCTTCATGTTCCCCGCCCTCCCCGCGCCCGCAAAAGTCAAGTTGGTTCAGCAACCCGGTCCACTTTCCGGCATCCCGGCGTCGCCGGATCACCTGCTGGTCGTCGCGACCAGGGGCGATGCGAAAGCCTTCGACAACGCCGCCGCATTCGCCGGACTCGCAAAGCGGGCGAAGGGCCGCGAGAAGGAAACGGTCACACTTCCCGCCGGCGAACAATTCATCACCATCGGCCGGCTCGCCGCCGACGCCACGCCATTCGAAATGCTGGAAGCGGCGCGCAAGTGGGTTGCCGCGATTCGTGGTCACAAGGCGAAAACCCTCGGGCTCGCGTTTGCCGGCATCGACGGCGACCGGGCCGGCGCCATCGCCGAGGCGGTGCTTGCCGCGCTGCTGGCGGCGGAATTCGAGATGCCGAAAATTGCCGCGAAAAAGGCAGCCGCGAAACCCGTCGTTCGCGAGCTGCACGTTTTCGGACTCGGCGAAAAACGCGATTTTGCGCGCACGCTGGCTGCCGCCGAAGGCACCAACCTCGCGCGCTGGTTCGCGACCCTGCCCGGCAATTACCTCACGCCCGGCAAATACCGGAAATATGTCGAAACACTGGCGAAGGAATTCGGCTGGGACGCGGAATTCCTCGATGAGGCCGCGCTGAAGAAGAGAAAGGCCGGCGCATTCCTCGCCGTCGTCCAGGGCAGCGCGGATCGCGATGCCGGCATCCTGCACCTGCGCTACACGCCGGCGAAAGCGAAGAAGAACGCGGAAAAAATCGCGCTCGTCGGCAAGGGCATCTGCTTCGACACCGGCGGCAACAATCTCAAGACCGGCAAGAGCATGTTCGGCATGCACGGCGATATGCAGGGCTCGGCCGTCGCACTCGGCACGTTGGTCGCGCTCACGCGCATGAAGGCCGGTTTCCCGGTCGATTGCTGGATGGCGCTGGCGCAGAATCACATCGGCCCGAAGGCCTACAAGATGAACGACGTCGTGACGGCGTCGGACGGAACGACAATAGAAATCCTGCACACCGATGCCGAAGGCCGCATGGTGCTCGCCGACACGCTCGCCATTGCCAGCGAGTCAAGGCCGTCCTTCATCATGGATTTCGCCACGCTCACCGGCACCTGCGTGTATTCGCTCGGCACGCGCTACTCGGGCGCGTTCACGAACCGTGAGGATCTCGCGCAGAAACTGATCGACGCCGGCAGGCGCTCCGGCGAACGCGTCTGGCCGTTCCCGCAGGACCGCGATTACGACGAGCTGCTGGAAAGCAAGGTCGCGGACGTGAAGCAATGCCTGATCGAAGGCGAAGCGGACCACATTCTCGCCGGACGGTTCCTCAACCGTTTCGTCAAGCACGACACGCCGTGGGTGCACGTCGACCTGTCGGCATCCGAGGCAAAGGGCGGGCTCGCGCACGTGCCGTCGGATTTCACGGGCTTCGGCGTGCGTTTCGCGACACACTACCTGCTCGACAGGTAAACCGCGGTCGCCCGCGGGCGGCCGCATCCCGCTCAGTGCGCCATGGTTTCAAGCTCGGCGCGCGTTACGCGTCCCGGCGTGATCCGGACATGCACGACATCGCCATCGCCGGTGGTGAACATGGTTTCCGCCTGCCGCTCCCAGGACATCATCCAGCGATGCGTGCGGACATGCGCGAGCGCATCTTCCGGACCGAAATCCATATCGACGAAAACCTCGGTTCCGTCCTCGCCGGCATGCGTGGAATGGAATACCAGCTTCAATTTCCGCTCGCCAGGCAGGCCTTGTATGACCGAGCCGTCACTGGCGGGTTCAAGTGCGATACGCGGGTTTGAAAGTTCCTCGCCGTTCACGTGAACGACAACATCCAGCAGGATCAGCTCGTCATCCGCGCCGGACGCGAGAGGCGTCAGGACCAGCGCCGCAATCATCAGCAAGCCTTTCGACATTTTCATTCTCCGTTTCGACGTCGCGCTTTGCGACGGCGCCATCCTGGCCGCTGCGGCGCGCGCGGTCCTGCGGATTCCCTGCGATTTATCTTGGTTTTTCCTGCAGGTCGGCTTGCGAAAGGCGCGAGGCGGTAAAACGGATGTCGTACGCGGAACCCGGCGCTTCGCCGCGCAGCACCAGGCGGCTTTCCGTGTCGAGACCGATGGCCTGGTCGTAACCGACCCAGTGCGCGCCGCTGCTCGCCTCGACGCGCAAACGCAACAGCCCGTCCAGGGTCAGCGCGGGCACGAAACGTATGGCGAGCGGACGCTCGCCCGACACGCGGATTTCGCCCGGACGGTTGTCCTTGAGCCAGATGACGGGATTCGACGTTTCGCCGTCCGGCCGGATGATGTGGAAGGCAAGCTGCACGCCGTCCAGTGTCGCCAATCGCTGCCCGGAATCCTCCGGCAGGAACAGCGTGATCGCTGCAATCAGCAGCAAGGCAACGACGCCGCCCGCAGCAAGCCTGGCGCGTTTCCGGCGGCAAACCGAATCGACAACAAGCCGCGCCACCGGGTGCTGCAGGACATAACCCCGCTTGCTGCGCGTCTCGATGACCACGTCCGTGACGCCGGCATCCGCGAGCGCCCGCCGCAGGCGGCTGATCACGCCCGTCAGCGTCGCGTCGGATACCACGCGCCCGGTCCAGGCACGATCAAGCAGCTCGTCGCGCGACCAGACGCGGTCCGGTTCGCCGGCGAGCAGTTCCAGCACCGTCACCGCCTGCGGTTCGAGCCGCTGGCAGCCGGCGGGGCCCGCGATTTCGTTCAATTCGGCGTGGATTTCGAGTTGTCCGAGTCGTATCGGCATTACTGGGAAGTCTCAATCCTTTAGAATGTGCCGTTCCGAATGACCGGCAAACTATAAACGCCGCCTCCGGCTATCGAAAGGCTCGAATGGAAACGCTCACCCTCACCCGCCCCGACGACTGGCACCTTCACCTGCGCGACGGCGCGCAGATGGCCGCCGTGCTGCCATTCACCGCGAAGCAGTTCGCGCGCGCGCTGGTGATGCCGAACCTGCGCCCGCCCGTGACGACAACCGAACAGGCGCTGGAATATCGCGGGCGAATTCTCGCGGCGCTGCCGGAAGGCGCGGCGTTCGATCCGCGGATGGCGCTGTATCTCACCGACAACACGCAACCGGAAGAAATCGAACGCGCGAAGGCATCCGGCGCCGTGCTCGCCGTGAAACTGTACCCGGCCGGCGCGACGACCAACTCGGACGCGGGCGTGACGGATATTGCGAACACGTACGCGACGCTGGAAAAAATGGCGGAGCTTGGCATGCCGCTTTGCGTGCACGGCGAGGTGACGCGGGAAGCCGTCGATGTCTTCGATCGCGAAGCGGTGTTCATCGACGAAGTGCTTGCGCCGCTGCACGCGCGCCTGCCGGAACTGAAGATCGTCTTCGAGCACATCACGACCGCAAGCGCGGCGGATTTCGTGCGCGACGCCGGCAGCAAGGTCGCGGCCACCATCACGCCGCAGCACCTGCTGCACAATCGCAACGCGATCTTCCAGGGCGGCATACGGCCGCACTACTACTGCCTGCCGGTGCTGAAGACCGAACCGGACCGGGAAGCCTTGATCGCGGCCGCCACCGGCGGCAATCCGAAATTCTTTCTCGGCACCGACAGCGCGCCGCACGCGCGGCACGCGAAGGAAACCGGCTGCGGCTGCGCGGGCTGTTTCACGGCGCATGCAGCGCTGGAACTTTATGCCGAAGCCTTCGACACCGCGAACGCGCTCGACCGGCTCGAGGCGTTCGCCAGCCACTACGGCGCGGATTTCTACGGCCTGCCGCGCAACACGGGAACCGTGACCTTGCGCCGTGAAGCGTGGACGCCGCCCTCGCGCATGCCGTTTGCGGACGCCGAGATCGTGCCGTTCCGCGCGGACGAAACCGTCGCCTGGCGCTGCTGCTGAATCACTGGAGCGAAATGAACAACCCGAACGCCATTGCCGAGGAACAGGCACGCATGATGTCCAGCCGCTTTCGCGGCTTCCTGCCCGTCGTCGTGGACATCGAAACCGGCGGCTTCAACTCGAGCACCGATGCCGTGCTGGAAATCGCCGCCGTGCTGCTGCGCTTCGACGAGAACGGCGATCTTCACAGGCATTCCTCGCACTGGTATCACGTCGCGCCCTTCGAGGGCGCGAACATCGAGCAGGCATCGCTGGACATCACCGGCATCGATCCGGATCACCCGCTGCGCCCCTCGCTGCCGGAACGCGAAGCCCTGCGCCGCCTGTTTCGCGAAGTGCGCACCGAAGTGAAGGCACAGCTTTGCAATCGTGCGGTGCTGGTCGGTCACAATGCATGGTTCGATCTCAGTTTCCTGAACGCCGCGATCCAGCGCTCGGAAATCAAGCGCAATCCGTTTCATCCGTTTTCGAGTTTCGACACGGCAACGCTCGGCGGCGTCGCGTTCGGACAGACGGTGCTCGCGCGCGCCGTCGAAGCGGCGGATCTCGGCTGGGACGGCAACGAAGCGCATTCCGCGGTTTACGACGCGGAGAAGACCGCCGACCTTTTCTGCGGCATCGTCAATCGCTTCAAGCCGATGTACGAAAACAGCCTGCGCGAACGCCAGTCGCTGTGATGCAGGGCCTGCCCGAAAGACTGCAGGACCTGCTTCGCCAGGCGGAAGCCGCGCGCGACGGCTATCTCGGCTACCCCGTCGCGAAGGATTTCGATTATTCGGCACTGGCGGATTTTCTCGGCGTCCCGCTGAACAATCTCGGCGACCCGTTTACGGACAGCACCTGGAAGGTCGACAGCCGTCCGATCGAGCGTGAAGTCGTGGAGTTTTTCGCAAGCCTCATGCGTGCGCCCGAAAACGACTGGTGGGGTTACGTCACGAACGGCGGCAGCGAAGGCAACCTTTACGGCCTTTATCTCGCACGCGAGCTGTATCCGCAGGGCGTCGTTTACTTTTCCGAGGAAACGCACTACAGCGTTTCGAAGAATCTCCATCTCCTGAACATGCGGCACATCATGATCCGTGCGCAGGCAAGCGGCGAGATCGACTACGACGACCTTCACGAAACGCTGAAGCTGAACCGCGACAAGCCGCCGATCCTGTTCATGAACATCGGCACGACCATGACCGAGGGCAAGGATGACGTCGCGAAGGTGCGCGGCATGCTGGAGAAGCTCGCGATCCACAACTACTACATCCACAGCGATGCCGCGCTGTGCGGGCCGATGGCGCCGTTTCTCGATCCGCGTCCCGCCTTCGATTTCGCCGATGGCGCGGATTCCATCGCGATTTCCGGCCACAAGTTCATCGGCTCGCCGATCCCCTGCGGCGTCGTGCTCGCGCGCAAGCGGCACGTCGATCGCATCGCGCGCTCGATCGCCTACATCGGCTGTCTCGACACGACGGTGACCGGATCGCGCAACGGCTTGACGCCCGTCATCTTGTGGGCAGCCATCCAGCGTTTCGGCATTGACGGATTGCGCCTGCGCGTCGATGAAAGCCTTGAACTCGCCGCGTACGCCGAGAAACGGCTGAAGGAAAACAGCATCCAGGCCTGGCGCAACCCGAACGCAATCACCGTGGTCTTTCCCGCCGTACCCGAAGCGGTGAAGCAACGCTGGCAACTCGCCACGGCGCGGGGACGTTCGCACCTCATCACCGTCCCCGGCACGAAACGCGAAACCATCGATCGTTTCGTCGAAGACCTGGTGCGAAACGGAGAAGCGGCATGAAACGCATCATGGTTGTCGTCGCGGACCGGAAAGGACTGATCGCCGATCTCAGCGAACTGCTGGAGCGTCACGGCGTGAACATCAACGCCATCGATGCCGCCGACGAAAACGGCACCGCATACATCACGCTCGAAGTGGACCGTTACGACGAAACGCTGAACCTGCTGCGGGATTCCGAATACCAGGCCGTGCCCGAAGAAGTGGTGGTCATCCGCATCGAGGACCGGCCCGGCGGACTGGCGCGCATCGCGCGGCGCCTGGCGGAAAACGACGTCGCGATCCGCGGCATGACCATGCTGCAGCGGGCGAACGGCTGGTGCGCGGTTGCGGTGGCGACGGATGACAACGGCCGGTGCCGGGAAGTGCTGGCGGATTGCGTGATCGAGTCGAAGGCCTGAAGTGAAGGTCGAAGGTCGAAGGTCGAAGGTCGAAAGTCGAAAGCAAAAAGGCCGGCGATGCCGGCTTTTTTCTTTCGCCTTTTCGCCACAAAAGCGAAAGCAATGGACAGGATTAACAGGATTTCATTTCATCAGGGCGGGCTTTGCCCGCCGCCTTTCGCCTTTCGCCTTTCGCCTTTCGCCTTTCGACCTTACTTGACGGATTCCGCCAGCAGTTTCCTGAGCTCCCCCGACTCGTACATCTCTATCACGATGTCGCTGCCGCCGATGAGTTCGCCGTTCACGTAAAGCTGCGGAATGGTCGGCCAGTTGGAATACTGCTTGATGCCTTCGCGGATTTCCTGGTCGTCCAGCACATTCACGTAACCGAACGGCGTGCCGCAGGCGTTCAACGCGGCCACGGCGCGCGCGGAGAATCCGCACTGCGGAAAATCCGGCGTGCCTTTCATGTAAAGCAGGACGGGATTGTCGCCAACCTGCTGCCTGATGCGTTCCTGTACATTCATTGCATGACCTCTCATTGCCCGATCTCTCGGGGCGTGTCGTTCACGCGCAATTCGATGTTGACGGCGCGCACGCCGGCGACGCTTTCGGCGATCGACAGCGCGCGGCCGAGTTCCTCGCCGCTGTTCACCTTGCCGCGCAAGGTCACCACGCCGTTCCGCGTGGAAACCTGGATGCGCGTATCGGCGAGCAGCGCGTCCCGGTAGATGAGCGTCCTGACGCTGCGGGTGATGCGCGCCTCGTCCGCGGATGCGACGTCATCCGCGCCCGCGCCGCTCAGCACGGCTGTCGCGCAACCGCTCGCCAAAAGCACGGCGGCGAACAACGGCAGGAACCGGGAGGCGTATTTCATCCCGTCATTATAACCGGGGGCCAAAGAAAAGGCCCGGCATTGCCGGGCCCTGTTCGCATCACGCCGCGAAGTTCTTCTCCGCGAACTCCCAGTTCAGCACTTCGTCGAACCAGGCCTCGAGGTACTTCGGCCGCGCGTTGCGGTAGTCGATGTAGTACGCGTGCTCCCAGACGTCGCAGGTGAACAGCGGCGTGCCCATCTCGGCGTGCGCGATCGGCGTGTCGGCGTCGTCGGTCTGCACGATGCCGACCGTGCCGTCCGGCTTCTTCACCAGCCAGCCCCAGCCGGAGGCGAAGTTGCCGGTCGAGGTTTCGATGAACTTCGTGCGGAAATCATCGAAGGAGCCGAAGGCCTTGTCGATGGCCGCGGCGAGATCGCCACTCGGCCTGCCGCCGCCGTTCGGGCTCATCGAGTTCCAGTAGAAGGTGTGGTTCCAGACCTGCGCGGACTGGTTGAACAGGCCGCCCTTCGATTTCCGGATGATCTCTTCCAGCGGCATGTCCTCGAATTCCGTGCCGGCGATCAGCGCGTTGGTCTTGTCCACGTAAGCCTTGTGATGCTTGCCGTGATGAAATTCCAGCGTTTCCCTCGAGACGTGCGGCGCAAGCGCGTCCAGCGCGTAGGGAAGTTCGGGCAACTCGTGCTTCATGGCGGTCTCCTTGAGTCAACGCGCCGCGGAAGAACTCCCGCCGGCGGCGTCATTTGGGTAAACTTGCGGGCCGGATGCGAATCGCGGAAGTCTAAAGCCGCGCAGGCGCGCAGACAACCGCGCCGCAACACGCAAGGTAATTCCTTTACTGCCTCTCATCGAATTCACGGAACACCTCATGCCCACGCTGCCCGCCGATCTTGCCGAACAGGTACGTCGCGCACTTGCCGAGGACACCGGACCCGATGACGGTCGCGGCGACCTCACCGCGCAATTGATTCCCGCCGAACGCAAGGCAAGCGCAACCGTCATTTCCCGTGAAGCCGCGGTGATCTGCGGCCAGGCGTGGGTGGAAGAAACCTTCCGGCAGATCGACCCGGCGGTCCGCGTCGAATGGACCGTCGGCGAAGGCGCGCGCATCGAGGAAAACGCGCTGCTGTGCCGTTTGCACGGGCCGGCGCGCGCGCTGCTGACCGGCGAGCGCACCGCGCTGAATTTCCTGCAGACGCTGTCGGGCACCGCGACCGCCGCAAGGCATTACGCCGGCCTTGTCGCCAGCACGAACTGCACCGTGCTCGATACGCGCAAGACGCTGCCGGGATTGCGCACGGCGCAGAAATACGCCGTCGCAACGGGCGGCGGCGGCAATCACCGCATGGGCCTGTTCGACGCCATCCTCATCAAGGAAAACCATATCGCCGCCTGCGGCTCCATCGCCGCGGCCGTGACGCGCGCCCGCGAGATCGCGCCGGAGGTGACCGTGGAAGTCGAGGTGGAGAACTTCGATGAACTCGACCAGGCGGTGGTGGCGGGCGCGGACGTCATCATGCTCGACGAGTTCGACCTCGACGCCACGCGCCGCGCCGTCGCCCGCGTCGCGGGCCGCGCGAAGCTGGAAGCGTCCGGCGGCATCGACGACGCGACGCTTCGTGCGATCGCGGCAACCGGCGTGGATTTCATTTCGGTCGGCGCGCTCACCAAGCACGTTCGCGCGGTGGACCTGTCATTGCGCCTTGCGATGGACGCCTGACTACACATTATATTGTCCGGATCGTGGTATCCTGACCCGTCTCAAACGGACGTTTGAATCCGTTTCCGGAGACCGTATCAAAGGAGCTTCGCATGTCTGTCTTCCTGGCCATCCTCGCGGTCGTCGTCATCGCCATGGCGCTCGCGTACTTCGCCGCCCCGCTGTGGCTGTGGTCCGCGGCCGTCATCGCCGGCCTCGGCGCACTCAGCCTCGACGGCAACCTGCCGTGGGCCGGCATCATCATTGCCGCCCCCATGCTGCTGGTGCTGAACCTGCCGCCGCTGCGCCGCGCGCTGGTTTCCAACCGCCTGCTCACCTGGTTCCGTTCCGTGCTGCCGCCGCTGTCCGAGACCGAGAAGGTTGCACTCGACGCCGGCAATCCCTGGTGGGACGCCGAGCTTTTCACCGGCAAGCCGGACTGGAACAAGCTGCTGGAAGCGCCGGCCGCGCGCCTTTCGGAAGAAGAACAGGCCTTCATCGACGGTCCCGTCGACGAATTCTGCAAGCTGCTGGACGACTGGAAGATCACGGCCGAGGACAAGGACCTGCCGCCGGAAGCCTGGGAGTTCATCGCGAAGCACAAGCTGTTCGGCATGATCATCCCGAAAGAATACGGCGGGCTGGAATTCTCCGCGCTCGCGAACTCTTCCGTCGTGATGAAGATCGCCACGCGTTCGCTGAGCGCGGGCGTGACAGTGATGGTGCCGAACTCGCTCGGGCCGGGCGAACTGCTTTTGCATTACGGCACCGAGGAACAGAAGAATCACTACCTGCCGCGGCTCGCGAGCGCGGAGGACATTCCCTGCTTCGCATTGACGAGCCCGTGGGCGGGTTCGGACGCGGGCGCGATCCCGGACACCGGTATCGTCTGTGAGGGCGAATACAACGGGAAGAAGACGCTCGGTTTCCGCGTCACCTGGGACAAGCGCTACATCACGCTTGCGCCGGTCGCGACGATTCTCGGCATGGCGTTCAAGGCCTACGACCCGGACGGGCTGCTTGGTGACAGGAAGAACCTCGGCATCACGCTCGCGCTGATTCCGACGAACATGCCGGGCGTCGAGATCGGCAACCGCGCCAACCCGCTGGACGCCGCGTTCATGAACGGCACCACGCGCGGCAAGGACGTGTTCATCCCGATGGACATGCTCATCGGCGGCCAGGAATACATCGGCCAGGGCTGGAAGATGCTGATGAACTGCCTCTCCGCCGGCCGCGCGATCTCGCTGCCGGCGCTTGGCACGGGCGCGGGCAAGATTTCCTCGCGCATGACCGGCGCGTACGCGCGCGTTCGAAAGCAGTTCCGCGTGCCCATCGGCAAGTTCGAGGGCGTGGAAGAAGCGCTGACGCGCATCGCGGGCCTCACCTACCGCATGGACGCCATGCGGCGCGTGACGGCAGGCGCGATCGACGCCGGCAACAAGCCCTCGGTGCTGTCCGCGATCCTGAAGTTCCACGGCACCGAAGGCATGCGCCAGGTGCTGAACGACGCCATGGACATCCACGGCGGGCGCGGCGTCATGCTCGGCCCCCGCAACTATCTCGCGCGCGCCTACCAGGGCATTCCGATCGCGATCACCGTCGAAGGCGCGAACATTCTCACGCGTTCGATGATCATCTTCGGCCAGGGCGCGATCCGCTGCCATCCCTGGCTGCTGAAGGAACTCGAAGCGGCGTACGACGACGATGCGCAGCGCGCGCGCATCGTGTTCGACAAGGCGCTGTTCAGCCACATCGGCTTCACGATCTCCAACGAGGTGCGTGCTTTCGTCATGGGCATCACCGGCGCGAATTTCGTGAGCGCGCCGGCGGCCGGTCCGTTGACGAAATACTATCGCCAGGTCACGCGCATGAGCGCGGCGTTCACCTTCCTCGCCGATCTCACGCTGCTGATTCTCGGCGGCGAACTGAAGCGCAAGGAAAAACTGTCCGCGCGCTTCGGCGACGTGCTGAGCCACCTGTACATGGCGTCAACCGTGCTGAAGACCTTCGAGGACACGGGACGCCCGGCGGCGGACCTGCCGCTCGCCGAATGGGCATTGCAGGATTCACTTTTCCACTGCCAGGAAGCGCTGGAAGACATTCTCGCGAACTTCCCCGTCACGTGGATGGCGCCGCTGCTGAAACGCGTCGTGCTGCCGTTCGGCCGGCCGTACCGGCGCCCCAACGACCGTCTCGGGCACAAGGTCGCGAAGGTCCTGCTCGAACCGTCCGAAGCGCGCGACCGTCTCACGCGCGGCGCTTACTGGAACCGCGATCCGAACGATCCCATCGGCCGCATGGAAGTCGCGCTCGACAAGGTGCTCGCCGCCGAGCCGGTGGAAGCGAAGCTGCAGAAGGCGCTGGGCGTGAAACTGGGCGCGGCCAACTACGAGGAAGCCGTGGCGCGCGGCGTAAGCGAAGGCGTCATTTCGGCGGAAGAAGCCAACCTGCTGCGCGAGGGCGCGGCCGCGACGCTGGAGGCGATTCTCACCGACGAGTTCACGCCGGAGGAATACGCGCGCTACATCGCTGCCAGGAAGGCGCCGGAGAAGAAGGCGGCAACGGGGTAACAGAGTCGAAAGTCGAAGGTCCAAAGTCGAAAGTAAAAAAGCCGCGCGTTGCGCGGCTTTTTTTTGACCTTCGACCTTCAGCTCTCAACCTTCGACTTTCGATTTTCGATTTTCGACTTCCCCTCGAGCGCCAGCCAATCGCCGCATTCGTCCGCCGTCATCGGCCGGCTGAACAGGAAGCCTTGCATCAGCCAGCAGCCTTCGTCCTGCAGCCAGCGCAGCTGCGCTTCGTCCTCGACACCCTCGGCGATGACGTCCAGCCCCAATGAGCGCGCAAGACCGATCGTCGCGCGCGCGATCGCGGCGTCGTGCGCGTCCTTGCGAAGATCGTGCACGAACGAACGGTCGATCTTGATGATGTCGACAGGAAAGCGTTTCAGGTAACTCAGCGAGGAATTCCCGGTGCCGAAATCGTCGAGCGCAAGCTTGCAGCCCATCGCCTTGAGATCCTCCAGCAGCACCAGGGTCGATTCACCTTCGCCGAGCGCAAGCGTTTCGGTGATTTCCAGCAGCAGTGCGTTCGCCGGCAGGCCGGTTTCCGCCAGCACCACGTCAACCAGCGCGGGCACATTGCGGATGATGAACTGGCCGACGGAAAGATTGACGGCCATGTGAAACCCGTGGTGGTACTGCTCGCGCCAGCGACAGGCCTGGCGGCAGGCTTCGCGCAGCACCCATTCGCCGATCTGCGGGATAAGGCCGGTTTCCTCGGCGAGCGGAATGAACTCCTGCGGCGAAACCAGTCCGCGCAGCGGGTGTCGCCAGCGCACGAGCGCTTCGATACCGACCGTCTCGCCCGTGGCGGTGTCGACCTGCGGCTGGTAGACCAGCATGAACTCGTCACGCTGCAAGGCCCTGCGGAGATCGTTCTCGCGCTCAAGACGCTCCATCGCCTGAACGTGCATGTCGTGGGTGAAGAAGCGGTAATGATTGCGGCCGCCCTGCTTTACCCGGTACATCGCCGTGTCCGCATTCTGGAGCAGCATCTCGGCGTCAACGCCGTCGTTCGGATACAGCGCGATGCCGATGGAACATGTCAGCGCGATGTCGTTTTCCGCCAGTACCAGAGGTTCGGAAACGGTTTCGAGAATGCGTTCGCAGACGGCGATGACGACATCGATATCTTCCAGTTCGTCGAGTATCACCGTGAACTCGTCGCCGCCGAGGCGGGCCACGGTGTCGGACTTGCGTACGCAGCGCATCAGGCGCTTGGCGATCGCGCGCAGCACGCGGTCGCCGACATGATGGCCGAGCGAGTCGTTGACGCTCTTGAAGCGGTCGACGTCCACGAACAGCAAGGCGATCTCGCGATTCGAACGCTGCGCCTTTGTCAGCGCATGCGAAAGCCGGTCATGAAACATCGAGCGATTCGGCAGCGAGGTCAGGCGATCGAAATTTGCGAGGTGCTGCAGTTGTTCCTGCGCCTGCTGTCTTCCCGACGCCGCCATCGCCAGCGACAGGAAATCCGCCAGCGAGCTTGCGAACATGCGCTCGTCGCGCGACCAGTGACGCGGCAAGCCGACATGCTCCATCACGATGAGGCCGCGCACCTTGCCGTCGTGGCGAAACGGTGCGCCGAGGAGCGCACTGACCCGGTATGGCGCGAGATAATTCATCATGAACGGCTGTACGCGCCTGTCCGACTGCACGTCGGCCACGGCGAAGGTGCGCATGCGCTCCAGCCGGCGTGTCGCATGCGCCTGCGGCGCGTTGCCGAGCACGATGCCGGGCGCGGCATCGTGATAGCCGTTGTCGTAAAGATGCACGCAACGAAATTCGGCGAACGCGGAATCGCAGAACCAGATGCTGACACGGGTGCACTGTATCGCCTGCGCCGCCTTTTCCGTCACGACGTTCAGCGCGCGCGACAGGTCGCCCGACGCGATCGCTTCTTCCTTGGCAAGATCGAGCAATACGTAACTTTGCTTGCGGCCCCGCCGCTCGCCGCGCCGGAGGGTCTTCTCCGCGTTGATGCGCGTGGTGACCTGCGCGTCGAACTCTTCCGCCATGTCGGCGTAGGCGAATTGCGTTCGAAAGGCCTCCTGCATGTCGCCGCCCACGCGCCGCGCGACCACGGCGAGCATCGCAGCCACCGCGAGGCTCGCCACGCCGGCGACCATCGCAATGGCGGTGGACTGCAACAACAGCATGAACGCGACGGGAAGAATGCAGAACAACGCCGCGATGACGTAGCTGCGGTAATCGGCGGCGAGCAGCGGCACGGCCATCGCGGCCGTGCCCGCCAGCACTACCGCGAGCAATACCTGGTGAATGGCCGAGCCGTGCGGAAACAGGACGACACCCGCCGCGCCCCAGCCCGCCGCGGACAGCACGTTGCCCGCCCGGAACAGCTGCAACCACCGCGGCGCGCGTTCGACAGCGACAGGGATGGCATGAAAACGTGCCGCGACGGCAAGCCGCACCGCTTCGACGCCGATGAACGCCGCGGCCCAGGCGTCCAGGTAACGTGCACCGGCATGCTCGCGGAACAAGGCCGCGAGCAGGACTATGACACCGATGGTGGTGAGGTGCGCGCCACGGGAATGCCGGAAAAGCCGGTTGACCAGCGCCGCGAGCGCCTTGGCTTCGATCGCCGGGTTGCTGACCCGGGGGTTGTTGACGGTCACGATGGCCATGCCGGACAGCGTCCTCCGTGAAGCCCGGGGACGCCGCAACGCGTCGGTGCGCTGCGTCAGGAGCTCCCCCCGGTGCCCTGCAGATTTATGTCAAGTCTAGCCGATTCACCCGTCGCAGCCACACTTGTCGCGCATTTTTTTCGACGGTACCGTGAAACGCATGAAATCCCGATTCCCGATGGCTCTCCTTTGTCTTCCGCTGCTCGCGGCCTGCCAGTGGCTGGCGAGGCTCGACGGCGACCGCAACGCCGAGGTCGCCCGTCTCGACCACCGTGCCTGCGAGGAGCGCGGCTATACCTGGCCCGGCAAGGCCTACATCGATTGCCGCCGCTTCCGCGCGGACGACCGGCAGCGCGAACAATGGATGGAGCTGCAGATGACGCGGCAACAACAGCAGCCGCGCGCCGGCATTCAGCCGCAGAGTCCGCTGGAAGCGTATCGCCCCATCGACGAAGAAAGTTTCGATTGCGTGATGGCCGGCAAAGGCGCTGACGCTTATATCGACTGCCGGGAAGGCGAGCCGTAACAGGTCGAAAGTCGAAAGGCGAAAGGCGAAAGGCGAAAGGCGAAAAAAAAAGAAGCGAAAAGCGGAAAGTGAAAAGCCGCGCTTCGCGCGGTTTTCACTTTCGACCTTCGACTTCGCCCCCCGTCACTCCCGGACAATACCCAGGATCGCGTCGCGCCCTTCCCTGGCGATCACCTCGGCGACCTGCTCGCGGAACCGCGTTTCCGCGGTTCCCGCATCCGTCGCGCTGGCCTTGACGTTCCAGCGCTGCTGTCCCAGCGAACGCCCGTCCGGTCCCGTCACATCCAGCGCTGCGGTCCCCCGCAGCCAGTGCCAGCCGTCGCGCTTCATCGCGTTGTCGTCGACGATCAGCCGCACCGCGTAGTCACCCGATCCGTTCACGGTAAAACCCGAATCCGCCAGCTGGCCGGCGAGCAGCGTGCGCCACGCATCGTCGCCTTCCGCGCGCAGGACGATCCGCGACAACGCGACGTCGAGGTCCGCTTCGAGTTCAGCGAGCGGCCAGCGCGGCGGAACGCCGCGGCCGCCGGCATCCACGGCGCGCAGCATGTCCTGCAAGGCGCCGCGCTGCCGCTGGTTCTCGACGGTTTCCAGCGCAAGTTTCGCGCGCGTGAATGCGTCGTCCGCCGCGCGTGCGCGGTTCATGAGCGTTTCCGCCGCGGCGTCGAGACCGCCGATGTCCTCGCGCAGGCGCGTCGCGGCGTGCGCGCGATTCAGGACCGCCAGCGCGTGGTAGCGCCGCGTTTCCGGATCCTGCCAGGATGCCGGCAGCGTCACACCTTCCAGCACCTGCCGCGTGTGCACCGTGAGGTCGCGCTGGATCTCCGCGGAGTATTCGGTCTCGGCGCCGGCGCCGTTCTGTTGCGTCCGGTAGTGTTCCGCATCGGTCGAGCGCGCGTCGATGCTGACGCGGAATGTCTTGGCGAGATCCGCCCGCGCGCGATCGCGTGCGGTCGAAAGTTCGTCGGCGCTGCCGATGCCGATCACGTAAAGGCGCGCCGGGAATTCCTCGCTGCTGCCATCCAGCCAGTCCGGCCGCGCATCCCGATCCGTGCTCGCGCAGGCGGCGAGCGACAGTGCAAGAAGGAAAGTCAGGTAACGGTTCATGATGTTGCCCCTGATGGTTTTTCGGAATCACTGAATCCAGTGCAGGCCGACGACAACCGGCCGCCATGCGGAAATGTTGACCGGACCGATGTCGCGGCTGCCCAGCACGCCGCCGTGCGCGCTTTCGATCCTGACTTTCACGCGATGCTCGCCGGCCGGTAGCGGCACCCGGAGCAGGTGAATGGTGTCGGGCAGCGTGCTCCAGCTTCTGACGTCGGCATTCTCGAGCACGGCGGACGCGAAGTTGACCAGGAACTCGAGGCCCGCGCTCTCCTCGCCCGCTTCGTTGGCGACGCGATTCTTCACCACGTTGCGTGCGATCGCGCGCGCGATCAGTCCGGGCATCTCGTCCTGCAGCGCGCGCTCTGCCGCCACGGACAGGTCTTCCACCGGTTCGCTGCGGCCTGCATCCCGTCCATCTTCCACCAGCACGAAGCCTTGCGCGCTGCCGCCGCGTTCGTGCAGCGCCGGCAGCGAGATGCGATAGAACTTTCCCGACGTGATGTCCTGGTGCACGCTGGAAACCTCGTAGCGCCGCGCGACGAGCCCGCTGGTCGCGACCAGCACCAGTTCGCCGCCGTCGTGTTCTTCCAGCGCTTTCGCGCGCGCCGGCAGCGTCGCCAAAGCGTTCGAGGTATTCCTCGTGTTCGTTGTTCAATCCCAGCCGGTACGTGAGCAGCAACAGGCGGTGTTGCAGGTCGCCGGGCACGCGGCTCACCGTCCCGTTGCCGTCGTAAGCCTGCAGGGCCTTGCGATACGCGATCAGCGCCTCGTCGTATTCCTGCAACCCTTCGAAAATGATGCCGGACAGGTAGCGCGCGAAGGCGCTGGCGCCGTTCGGCGCTTCGCCGCCGTGCAGGCGCCGCAGCAACACGTCGATCTGCAGCGCCTCGACGCGCGCCTCGTCCCAGTGGCCCGCCTGCAGATGATTGAGCGCCTGCAGGACGTGCAGTTGCAGCCGCTCGAAAGGACGCGGCTGGTAGCTCGACGTGCTTTCGGCGAGCGCAAGCTGTCCCGCGGTTTCGCTGACGCTCGTCGCCTCCTGGAATGTCATCAGCGGCTTGGCGGCTTCGAAGGCCGCAATGCTGCCGGCGATGTCGCCGTTCATGCGCAACAGCATCCCCTTGTTGATGTAATAAAGCACTTCATTGCGCGCACCGCCGTCCAGCAGCTCCAGCTTCGCGAGCGCATCGGCCGGACGGCCCTGGCGCAGCGCCATGTCCACCTCGCGCAGCGCGTGGCCGTAGGTGGCGCATCCGCCGAGAAGCATGCACGCCGCGACGACCGCGGCGCGGCCGGTTGTCAGCCGATGACGCATTCAGCCCGCCGCTTGCGTCACGGCCGGAAGCTGCCGCGCGAAATGTCCTTCTTGATCTCCTTCTGGCCGATCCACACCTTGCGGTTGTCCGCCATGCTGATCAGCTCGAGATCGACCTGGTAATAGACCACCTGGCGATCGCCTTCGGCGTCGACGATCGCGTTGATGTTGCCGGAGAGCATGTAGTCGGCGCCGAGTTCGCGGCCCATCTCGTTGCGCGTCGGCTCGCGGGCATGCACGTCCTGGTCGGCGCGCTCTTCACGCACCGCTTCACGCTCGACACGATTGGCGACGAAGTCCACGCGGCCCGAATTGATCAGCGCGCGCTCGATGTCGTTGATGAACGTGCGCGTATTGATATGTTCATGCGTGAGGTTGTCGATGTCGCCGACGATCACCGCGGGACGGTTGCCTTCGTCGAGACGGTGTTGCTCGATCCACGGCCGCGCGAGCATGTCCGCGATCATCTCCTCGGAAACGAGGCGCGAATCGGTGTCGTTCCAGTGCCCGCTGAGATCGGTGGTGGAATCGGGATCGATGCGTTCGACCTTCGTCGACGCGCAACCGGCGAGGAGCGCCGCTGCAAGCAGGATGGCGAGATAACGGAACGTGCGGTGCGGCATCTTCATTTCTCCTCCGCGAATTCGTCGAACAGGGTTTCGCCGTGCTCGGCGAGATGATTGCGCAGGCCGCCATGCATGTCGTTGGCGGAGCCGACCAGCTTCTTCACGCGATCGAGATCAAGCTCGGCGAGCGCGTAGATCGTGCCGGTTTCCGGATCGCGCCAGTGGCCGATGATTTCCGCGCCGCTCATGTTCAGCCGCGTCACGTTCTCGACCGAGCGCGAAATCGCCTGCTCGTCCATGACGTCGTCGCCCGTGCCCATCGTCGCGACGTAATCCTGCGACACGACATTCATGAACGACGACAGCACGCGCGCCACTTCCGCGCGGGCGCGGTTGTCGGCGGAGGAAATCTGCAGGGACTGGCTGCTCATCTTCGGCGCCGAACCCATGCCGTGGATCAGCCGGCCGTCATCGTTGTTCAGCGCCTGCGAGCCTTCGTTGACCCAGTCGGGCGCGTCCTCGATGCCAAGATCGCTTTCGATTTCCGTGCGGCCTCCCGCGCAGGCCGCAAGACCGGCGCCGAGCAGCACAAGGAACAACACATGCACAATGCGTGTTTTCATGGATTTCTCCTCAGGAGCTTTGCCGGCGGGCGAAAGCGCCCGCCGTTAAAAATTATGTTGATTCGAGTTTACGCTGTCGCGGTCGCGCTGGCATCCGCTCAATCGGGCCCCCACAGGGCCTCGTCGAGCGCAATGTCGCGCCAGGCAAAGAATCGCGCCGGCACCCTGCCGCCCGGCAGTTCCACGCCCTCGCGCGCCAGCCGCCGGCGCTGCTCGGCGTGCGGTTCGGAGCCTTCGGGAAACGCAAGGCTTCCGTTCGATCGCAGGACGCGATGCCACGGCAACTTCAACGAGGACGGGGAATCGCGCAGCACCCGGCCGACCAGCCGGGCGCGTCCGGGCAGGCCGGCCCGGCGTGCGACCTCGCCGTAGGCGGCGACGCGGCCGCGTGGAATGGCGCGAATGGCCCGGAAAATCGCCTGTTGTGCCTGCTCGGGTGTCATGGCGGAAGATTACCGCAGAAAAACATTCAACCCGATGGTTGAATCATGTCAGGCGCACCGCTATATTCAACCACATGGTTGAGCAAAATTCCGGGCACCTCGACAAGGTCTTCCGCGCGCTGGCGGATCCCACCCGGCGCGCCATGCTGCGCGAACTCAGCGCACGCGAACTTAGCGTCAGCGAGCTCGCGGCGCCGCACGCGATGTCGCTGGCCGCGGCATCCAAGCACCTGAAAGTGCTGGAAAACGCCGGTCTCGTTGACCGGCGCATTGCCGGACGCAGGCACCGCGTCCGGCTCGCGCCCGCGCGACTCGCCGAGGCGCACGAATGGCTGCACTTCTACGAACGCTTCTGGAACGAACGGCTCGACGCGCTGGCGCGCGCGTTGAAGGAACCCGAATGAGGACATCGACATGAACGAGCACGGCGTCATCACCGAACCCGACACACTTGTCTTCCGGCGCACGCTGCCCGGCCCCATCGAAAGAGTCTGGGCGTATCTCACGGAATCCGAAAAACGCGCGACGTGGTTCGCGGGCGGAAAGACCGAACTGAAAGCGGGCGGCAAGGCGGAATTCCATTTCCTGCACAGGAACCTTTCATCCGAACCGACCCCGGAGCGCTTCAAGGACATGGAGAACGGCGTTTCCTTCCAGGGCCGCGTCACCGCCTGCGATCCGCCGCGGCTGCTCGCGTTCAGCTGGCCGGAATCCGATGGCGGCGACAATTCCGAAGTGACGTTCGAGCTGACGCCGCGAGGCGGCGAGGTGCTGCTCGTGCTCACGCATCGCCGGCTCACGCGCAAGGACATGCCCGGCACGGGCGCCGGCTGGCACGCGCATCTCGCCGTCCTGGAAGACGTGCTCGGCGGCCGGCCGCCGCGCGGTTTCTGGAGCGTGCATGAAAAAGCGGAAGCCGATTACGCGCGCATGATCGTGGAACAGGCGGAACAGGAAACACGGGGAGAAAACGGATGACCGGAAAACCGCCCGTCGAAGTCCGCGTCGTGCAACGCTTCGACGCGTCACCGGAACGCGTCTTCGACGCCTGGCTCGATACCGCCATGCTCGGGCGCTGGATGTTCGGACCGGGGGTTCGCGACGAAGAGATCGTGCGGCTTGCGCTCGACGCGCGCGTCGGCGAACGGTTTTCCTTCGTCGTGCGCCGTGACGGTGAGGAAATCGACCACGTCGGCGAATACCTGGAAATCGACCGCCCGCGGCGGCTCGCATTCACCTGGGGAATCGCCGGCGTGTCCGTCGACGAATCGCGCGTCACCATCGACATCACACCGCACGACACCGGCACGGAACTCGTGCTTCGGCACGAACTCGATCCCGACTGGGCGGACTACGCCGATCGCACGCAGGCGGGTTGGACCCACATGCTCGATGCGCTCGCCCGGGCGCTGTAATCAGTTCACGGCGCGCGAAGCAACCAGTGTTTGCGCGATCTGCCGGCGCCGGCGAAACGAATCGCGCAACAGCCAGGCAGCGACGAGCGACAGGCTGACGCTGACCCCCCACGCCGCGGGCGAATCGAACGCGGACGCGTTGCGCGCCGCGTGCACGAGCAACGCCACGATCAGCATCACGCCGGTCACGCCGCGAAACGCAAACGCCGCCGGAAACCGCTTTGCCAGGACGGAAAACGCGATGGCGGAAACCAGCGTCGTCCAGAACACGCCGACCAGCCAGCCGATCGACGCGATGCCTGACGACGCCAGCAGCATCACCAGCGCCATCGCCGCCGGCGTGCCCCAGATTGTCGCCGCCCATGCGCGCTCCAGTGCGGGCGCCGCGCGCCCGCGCTGGCGGCGTTTCAGCAGCCAGATGTTGAAACCGCTGGCGATCATCACGCAGGCAAGGATCCCCAGCACGCCGTACGCGAATTTCACCCACAGTCCGCCGAACGAGCCGAAATGCAGCGGGTACAGCGCAGCCGCGATCTGCTGGCCGGCGGGCCCGTCGGACAATCCCGTGTTGTCCGCGAGTTCGCCGTTTGCATTGAACGGATAGTAATCGCCGTAGATCAGGCGGCGCGGGTGCTGCGCGAGAATGTTCGCGCTCTGCCCCTTCGTCGCGGGATCGTGGAAACTGACGTACCACGGCACAAGACCGGGATACTGCGCGTCGAATGCGCGCAAGGCCGAATCGATGTCCGCGAGCGGCGCCGCGCTCTTGTCGCCCTCGACTTCCGCGCCGAAGATCGGCGCGTAAAAGCCTTCAACATCGTCCGGCGACAGCGTCACCGCGACCAGGCTCGCGAGCCCCAGCGCCGCGCCGGTGAACGCGACGACGAGATGAAACGGCGCGGCCCACACGCCAAGCCGGTTGTGCGTATCGGTTTCACGCAAGCGGTCCGTGCCCTTGCGGCGCAGCTTGAACGCATCGCGAAACAGTTTCGGATGCGAAAGCACGCCGGAAATCACCAGCGCCGTCATCAGCATGCCGAGAATGCCGACCAGCGTCAGCCCGAAGAAACCCGGCAGCGTGAGGTAGTAATGCAGCTCGGTCAGGAAATCCGTCCAGGGATGACTGACGGATGCAAGCAATTCACCGCCGGCGTTCGCATACCAGCCGGTTTCGTCCGCCGTCACCGTCATGCGCGGCATGCTTTCGACGGGCATGGCGATATCGAAATGATGCGGCTGATCGACGCGCTCAAGCGCGTTCCGCGCGGCGCGCTCGACGGACGCGGGTTTCGCTTCGGAAAATTCCGGCACCCCCGGCTGTTCCCAGCGCGCGAATTCCTCATGAAAGACCATGGCCGTGCCGCTCAGGCACAGCACGTACAGCAGCGCGCTTGCGGCAAGCCCGACAACGGTATGCCCGGACAGCATGCGTGCCACGAAACGCGGCGGCAGTTTCGACCACATCATGAAATCTCCGGCGCCAGCATCAGGCCGGCGACACTCACGAGCGCGACGCCTGCCATGACCAGCGAACGGCGGCGCAGCGGAACGTCATAGGTCGTCCAGATGGCGAGCAGCGCCCAGGCGAACGGCATCAGCAGCAAGGCGGCGGCAAGACGGTTCGCCGCCGAACCGGTTTCGACATTCCACCACGCGAACGCGGCCGCGGTGATCGAGAGCGCGATCGCGGCGGACACGGGACCGGCGAGCAGGAACACCCAGATTCGCCGCAGCAGCAGGCGCGCGCCGGATTGTTCATTGCCGTTTCCATTCGTGCGCGGCTCGCGCACCAAGCGCTTGCGCGAACCGTTGCCTTCCCGGCCGGCAAGCAGCACCAGCACGAACCCCGCGAGCATGAAAGCGATGATGGCGAACGCAACGCCGCGATCCGCGCCGGACGCCGCGGTCCAGGGAACGAACGACAGCAGCAGCAGGGTCCACGCCGACAGCATGAACGCGAGACGCCGTTGCGGGCGACCTGCGCGGCGCGCGCGCCAGCCCTGCCGCAAAAGCAGGGCGGCGGCAATGGGCATTGCCGCCGCGATGACGAGAATCAACAGGTTCATGCGCTTGCTTCGCCTCCTGGTTGGCGATGTTGCAGGAGCGGTCTCCTGAACGGCCTCGCCAACCGCTCTTTCGCCTTCCTTCCCGGGCGCGGCGACCAGCCATCGGCCGCGGAGCGGCCTCCTACAAGATTTCGCGTATCTTGAAGTGCGAGGCTCGACCGCTTTCGCCTTTCGCCTTTCGCCTTTCGCCTTTCGCCTTTCGCCTTTCGAGATCAGTCGAACCGGTACGCCACCGTACCGACCACCGTCCGGCGTTCGCCCCAGAAACAGTCGCCGCGCGCAAGGCAGGTCGCAAGGTATTCCTTGTCCGCGGCGTTGCGCACGTTCAGGCGAAAGTCCCAGTCGCGCATCTCGTAACCGATCATGAAGTCCGCAAGCGTATAGGACGGCGTGCGGATGTCATCGGCGCCATCGAAACTTTCGCCGACGTAGCGTACGCCGAGACCCGTCTTGAATCCCGGCCAGAAATGCGGACGGTAACCCAGCCACGCGGACGCCTGGTTTTCCGGCACCGATGCAAACTGGAAACCGTTCGCATTTTCGGTGTCGAGCCTGCTCGCATTCACCTCGAGCGCGAAATCGCCGAACTGCGTTTTCGATTCGACTTCGACGCCACGAATGTTCGCAATGCCTTCCTGCTGCGAGGGCGCGTCGGGAAGCGCGAACGGATTCGCGAGGTTCGACTGCTCGATGTCGAACGCGGCCACGGTGATGAAGGTGTGCGACCCGATCGGCTGGAACTTGATGCCGATTTCCGTCTGCTCGCCTTCCTGCGGCTTGAGCGGTTCCTGGGTGACGTTGTCGACGCCGATCACCGGTTCGAAGGATTCCGCGTAGCTCACGTACGGCGCGATGCCGTTGTCGAACCAGTACAGCGCGCCGACGCTGGCGCTTACCGCGTCGTCTTCCTGCACGGCGGCACCCGTGTCGGTGCTCACGTCGTCGAAACGCACGCCGGCAGTGAAACGCCAGCTTTTCCAGGAAATCTGATCGTTGATGTACAGGCCGGTGTCCTGCGTGTTCGCTTCCGGTCCATCGATGAAGAACTGGTCGAGAATGTCCTGCGACGGAAACGCGCCGTACTCGGGATCGAACAGGTTGATCCAGAACTGATCGCCGTAAACGGCGTCCGGCTGGCCGGTGGCAAGGTCGTATCCCAGCGCGTAGGCGTTCGCGAGATCGTTCTCGGTCGTCACGTCCTGGTATTGAAGGCCGATCATCAGCTCGTGGTCGAGTGCGCCGGTCGAGAACTCCGCGCGCAGGCGCGTGTCCATCGCAAGCTGTTCCGAGGTCGCGTCGCTGGCGTAGAACGTCCGCGGCACCATGCCGTCGCGATACAGCGAACCGTCAGCGTTGAAAACGTAGCGCGTGCCGCCGATGAACGCCGGCCACGCCTGGTTGTAGTCCGCCGCGCCGTCCGTCCAGCGCGCGGTCGCTTCGATCGACCAGGTCGCGTTGATCATGTGATCGGCGAGCAACGTCAGCGATTGGGTTTCGGTGTTGTAGTGATCGAACGCCGGGTCGCCGTAAAAGCTTTCGATATCGAGGAATTCGCCATTCGGTGCCGGATACAGGGTGCCGTAAAGGGGAACGAACTGCTCGCCGGTGGCGCCGCTGGATTCCTGGAAGTTCGCAAGCAGGGTGAGATTCGTGCGCGCGCTCGGGCTCCACGTCACCGACGGCGCGAACACCCAGGCGTCGTTCTCGACGAAATCCACCTGCGTGCCCGCGTCGCGATACACCGCGGTCACGCGGTACAGCAGGCTGCCGGATTCGTTCATCGCGCCGCCGAAATCCGTCGCCAGCTGCATGTGATCGAAGTTGCCGAGCTGCATCACGACTTCGGAACGCAGGTTCGCGCGCGGACGCTTGCTGACCACGTTCACCAGGCCGCCGGGCGAACCCTGCCCGTACAGCACGGACGCGGGACCTTTCAGGATCTCGACCTGCTCAAGCGTGTAAACGTGCGGGCGGGTGTTGTTGTAGTTGCCGAACAGCGCCTGCAGCGAGTCGCGGTATTCCGGCACGTCCAGGCCGCGCACTTTCACCCAGTCGCCGCGCGTCGCGAAACCGTAGGCCTCGCCGAACACGCCGGCGGAATACAGGTAGGCGTCGGCAAGCTCCAGCGCGCCGCGCGCTTCGAGCGTGTCGGCTGTCTCGATGGAGACCGAGCGTGCCGTTTCCATGATGGGCGTATCGGATTTCAGCGCCGAATAGCGCGACATCTCGCCGGTGACGGTGACCTCGGCGAGACGCGCGGCCTCCTCGTCCTGCCGGTTCGAAACGTCCTCCGCCGTTGCCGATTCCGGCGCCCGGGACTCCTCTTCTTCTGCCGCCGCGACCATCGTCGCGCCAAGTCCCATGAAAAGCGCCAGAAGCCATGTCCCGTACCGCATTTGTTCGTCTCCCGTGAGTTGTTCGCTTGCAGCAGGCGCGGATATTAATAAGAATCATTCTTATTATCAATAAGGAAAAAGCAAGTGCGCAAGTTATGTAAAATCGGGGAAACTTCCATTATGCTTTTACAGACGCCGGAAAATCTTTCCGGACAGTACGGAAAAGGATGTCCGGTCTCCCCTGATCCCTCGCCAACCATGAGTCCTGGACGTTCCCGTCAGTATCGGAGAGCAAGAATGACGTGCCTGGCCCTTCGCCGCGCTGCAGCCCGCCTCCCGGCGGCCGCCCTGTTCCTCGCATTGCTGCTTCCTGCCGCCAATGCGGCGGAATCCGGCGCGCGCGCGGAATTGCGCTTCGACACCCTCGACATCAGCGACGGCCTGTCGCAGAACTCGGTCTACGCCATCGCCCAGGGGAGTCTCGGCCTGATCTGGCTTGGCACGGACGACGGCCTGCACCGCTTCGACGGCTATGAATTCACCGCCTATCGCAAGTCCGGATCGCCGGACCGCGGCCTGCAGTCCAGCTCGATTCTCGCGCTGCTGGCGGACAGCCGCGGCGACCTGTGGATCGGCACGCACAGCGGCCTGCATCGCATGAACACGCAGACGGGCGACATCACGCCGCTGCGCGCCCCGCCGGACCTCCCGCCGGCGATCATCTGGGACATCACGGAGGATTCGACGGGCCGCATCTGGTTCGGCGGCAGCAACGGCGCGGGCTACGTGGACGGCGACCGGCTGCACCTGCTGCAGCCGCCCGAAAGCGCGGCCGCCGCGCCGGCCGACGTATGGATGGTGCGGCAGGATGCCGAGGGCACGTGGTGGGCATTCGGCGAAAACCTTGCCGCGCACTTCGAAACCCCGGGCGGAGAATGGCGGCAGCTTGACGTCCGCGCCGCGCTCGGCCTTGCACCCGGCGAGGACTTTGCCGTCGATGCCGCCGGCCGCGACGGCGACGGACAACTGGTGCTCGCGGTGGCCGGCCGCCTGCTGACACTCGGTGCGGACAACACGGTCGCAGGCGTCGCCGTGCTGCCGCCCGCCGCTGCGGAAAGCGCGCCGCGCGACATCCTAGCCGACGACCAGGGCAACCTCTGGATCGCGCTGAACGATGGCGGCCTGCTGCGCCGTTCCGCGGACGGCGGCTTCGCACACTACCGTCACGATCCCTTTTTCGAGCAAAGCCTGGCCGCCGACCGCCTCACCGACCTGTTCCTTGACCGCAACGGGCTGCTGTGGATCGGGACCGCGGTTGCCGGCGTGGACCGATTCGACCCGGCAACGGTCGCCATCCGCCACTACCGGCATCATCCGGCGCGCGAGAACAGTCTCGGCAACGACAACGTCTGGAGTTTCGCGCGCGCACCCGGCGGTCCGCTGTGGGTTTCGACCGAAGGCGGCCTGGACCGCATCGATCCCGGCACCGGCGAGGTCACGCACTACCGCCACGATGACGACGATCCCGCGTCGATCGCGTCCGGCAGCGGCGCCGTGCTGCGTTTCGACGGCGCCGGCCGGCTGTGGATCGGCGCCGGTGCGAGCCTCGACCGCCACGACCCCGAAACCGGCGGCTTCGTGCATCACGTCATCCCCCGGGAGGACATCTGGGTCGTGAATTTCCTGCCGCTCGGCGGCAGCCGCTTCCTGGTCGGTACACAGGAATCGTTCGGCGTTTTCGACGTCACCGGCAACGCGTTCGCGCCACTGTCCGTCGACACGTCCATCCACTCCGGCCTTGCCTACGCCTATGCCCTGGCGCTCGCGCGCGCGCCGGACGGCACGGTCTGGATCGGCACCAATCTCGGACTGCTTGCCTGGGACGGCGAATCGACAGCGGTGAGGGACGTCATGCACGGCGCGTGGAGCGCGCTTTACGGCGTGAACGTGCAGGACGTGATCCCCCGCGCCGGCGGCGGACTTGCGCTCGCCACCGCCGCGGGTCTCGCGCTGCTCGGCGAGCCCGGCTCGGCGATCACCTGGTACACGGCGGCGGACGGCCTGCCGGAAGGCACGCTCTACGCGGTGCGCGAGGACCTCGCGGGCAAGCTGTGGGTGAGCAGCAACGACGGCCTGCTGCGCATCGATCCCGCCACCCGCGAGATCGATCATTTCGATCGCCGCGACGGCCTGCAGAGCAACGAGTTCAACGGCGGCGCCGCGCTGCGCGACGCGCAGGGCCGGTTGTACTTCGGCGGCATCAACGGTTTCAACGTCTTCGATCCGCGCGAACTTGCACCGAGGGCGGCGGCGCCGGAGGCCATCATCACGCGCGTCACGCACTTCGACGGCACGCTCGCGCCGGCCGCGGACGACGACGGCGTCATCGAAATCGACTGGCGGCACAACGGCGTCACGTTCGACTTCATGGCGGCCGACTTCAGCGCGCCGCGCGGCAACCGTTTCCAGTTCCGCCTGCTGCCGCTGCACGAGGAGTGGATGCTCGTCGAGGACGATCACCGCGCCGCCTACGCGGACCTCTCGGGCGGCAGCTACACCTTCGAGGTACGCGCCGCCACGCAGCGCGGCGACTGGGGCGCGCCCGCCCGGCTCTCGCTTGCGGTCGCATCGAAGCCGTGGCGCACCTGGTGGGCGTGGACGCTGTACATCCTTGCGGCGCTGGGACTGCTTGGCGCGATCCTGCGCTACCAGGCGCAGCGGCTCGCCGCACAACAGACCGCGGAATACGAAATGCGGCAGCGGCAGCGCGTGCAATCCTGGCACGAGCTTGCAACCAGCCTGTCACGCACGCTGGACGTCGCCGAAATTTTCGCGCTGCTGTTCAAGCACGTGAAGCGCAGCGTGCAGGCCGGGTTCATCGCGCTGTTCGAGGAACGCGACGGTCGCGTCGAGCTTGTGCAGTTCCAGGGGGAAGCGAAAAGAACCGGGCTGCGCGCGTTCGCCACGCAGCAGCCTGCGTTTATCGACAGCCTCAAGCGCACGATGCGGATGCACGCGCTGCCGGGCACGGAACTCGACGGCGATGACGCCGGCCTGCGCGACATGCAGTTGCTCGTGATTCCCGCGCACGACAACACGGGCCGCCTGCGCTTCCTGCTCGCGGGCCGGCACGGCGCGGCATTCGATGACGAGGACGTTTCGCGCGTCGCCGGTTATGCCAGCCAGGCGCTGATCGCGATCGACAAGGCGCGCCTGTTCGCGGACGTGCAGGCGCTCGCGACGAAAGACGAACTCACCGGGCTGGCCAACCGCCGCCACCTGTCCGAGCGCGCGGAGCTGGAATTCCAGCGCTGCGTCCGCTACCGGCGTCCGTTCGCCGTGCTGATGATCGACTTCGACCATTTCAAGACCATCAACGACCGTCACGGCCACGACATCGGCGACCGCGTGCTGCGCGAAGCCGGCCGGTTGTTCGCCGACCAGCTTCGCAAGTTCGACGTCGTGGCGCGCTACGGCGGCGAGGAATTCATCATGTGCCTGCCCGAAACCACGCTCGCGCAGGCGGAACTCGTCGCGGAACGCCTGCGGCAACAGGTCGAGCGCCTTGGCGTCCCGCTGGACGACGGACTGCTGCAGGTCACCGTGAGCATCGGTGCCGCGTCATCGGAACCGGCTGACGGCAAGCTGCAGGACGTCATTCACGCGGCCGACAACGCCCTTTACACCGCGAAGTCGGAAGGAAGAAATCGCGTGCATGCGGGAGAACGGCTGACCGCGGAGTGACGGACGCGGTATTCCGGAAACCGCGTCAGCCACCGGCCATTCCCTTGCGCAAACGCGACATCAATCCTTCGTCATCCGGCAGCAGCTTCGCTTCCGGCAGGCGCTCCAGAAGTTCCAGCCATTGCGGATTCTCGGCGTAGGCGCGTTGCAGGTACGGCAAGGCTTCGTCGACGCGTCCGACGCTCGCCAGCGACACGCCGACCCAGAACGGCGCCTCGCCATCCGTTGCGCTGTCCGGCACGAGTTCCATCGCCGCGGAATAGGCCTGCAAGGCCTTGTCGATGTCGCCGTCCGCGACGTGCACGTCGCCTTCGTTGAGCTTGTGGTACGCGCGCTGCAGGGTGACCAGCCGTTTCAGTTCCGCGACGGGCGTGGCGTGGTCCTCCACGCGCAGATCGAACAGCCGGTCCTGCCAGGCAATCCCCGTCGGTTCGCCGGAGACAACCAGCAAGGCCGCCGACTGCTTGCCGCGCACGTCACCGCCGGCCCGTTGCGCGGCTTCAAGCGCCGCCACCAGTTTCGCGGCAAGGTCGCCGCCGCTTTCCCGGAACGCCTTCGCCATTGCCTGCGGCACGCCGGCGTCCGCCATCATGTTCGCCTGCGCGGAAAAGTTTTCGCCGACGACGTGTCCGGCATGAATGATCGCGTCCTCGCCCGTGAACGCCTCGACGCGGCCTTCGGCATCGATCATCGCCACCTGCCGCACGCTCGCGTTCTCGTCGGTGCTGACCAGCGCCTTCAACGCCTCGGGCGCGGAACGTCCGGCGCGCATCAGCTCCAGGCCGAGCGGCCCGTAGTTCGGATCGGTGAACGATTGTGTCGCCACCGCGCCCACGCCGGCCTCGGCCCAGGGCACGACCTGCCCCACCGAAAACCAGTGCGATTGCACGGCCACGCCGAGCTGGCCCGTCGCGGGATCGCGCGCGACGATCGAGTACGTCGCGACCGGACGGCGGATCGCATCGAAATCCGCTGCGAGCACCGGCAGCGTCATGAACAGCATCACCAAAGCAAGCAAAGTTCTGCGCATTGGAATTCCTCCCGGGATCATGTCGGTGTTTTTCTGCGCCAGGCATGCAGCATGACGCTCCTGTATCGGATTCTGCCCTTAGTTCGCCATTCGATCACCCCGGAGTCGCGTTCGACGCGAGCGGCGGCAAACGCTAGCATGCGCTCATGAAAATTCTCATCTCCGGCGCGGGCATCGCCGGCCCCACCCTTGCCTGGTGGCTGCTGGAACACGGTTTCGAACCCGTGCTGGTCGAACGCGCGCCGCGGCTGCGCACCGGCGGCTACATCATCGATTTCTGGGGATCGGGATTCGATGTCGCGGAACGCATGGGCCTCGTGCCGGAGCTGATGCACGCCGGCTACAAGGTCAGGGAAGTCCGCATGGTGAATCGTGCAAGCCGCAAGGTCGCCGGATTTTCCGCGGAGGTGTTCGACCGCCTGACGGACGGCCGTTACGTCAGCCTGCCGCGCGGCGAGTTGGGCGCGATGATCCACGCGCGCATCCAGGACCGCGCCGAAACACTCTTCGACGATGAAATCCTTGCGCTCGACGACACCGGCGATGGCGTGAACGTCACGTTCCGGAACGCCGCCCCGCGCAGGTTCGATCTCGTGATCGGGGCGGACGGCCTGCACTCCAGGGTGCGCGAGCTCGTGTTCGGCGCGGAAGGCGAATTCGAGAAATATCTCGGCTACCAGGTGGCGGCCTTCGAAACGCGCGGCTACCGGCCGCGCGACGAGGACGTGTACGTCATGTTCACGCAGGTCGGCCGGCAGATCTCGCGGTTCTCCCTGCGCGACGACCGCACCCTCTTCCTGTTCGTGCTGGCCGACGAGGCCGGCCGCGAAGCGCATGACGCAAGGCGCCTCCTGCATCGGCGTTTCGACGCCGCCGGCTGGGAATCCGACGGGATTCTGGCGGCGATGGATGCGACGGACGATCTTTACTTCGACCGCGTCAGCCAGATCCGCATGAACACCTGGAGCCGCGGCCGCGTTGCATTGATCGGCGATGCCGCTTTCTGCGTGTCCTTGCTCGCGGGCCAGGGTTCGGCGCTGGCAATGACCGCGGGCTATGTGCTCGCGGGCGAACTTCGCCGCGCGCAGGGCGACTACCGCGAAGCCTTCCGGCGCTACCAGGAGCGGCTTGGCCCGTTTATCGCGAAAAAGCAGCAGGCCGCCGAAAAGTTCGCCGGCGCGTTTGCGCCGCGCACCGCGGTCGGCCTTTTCTTCCGGAACCAGGTGACCCGGCTGCTGGACATCCCCTGGATCGCGGACCTTGCCATCGGCCGTGACCTGAAAGACAACATCGCGTTGCCGGATTACGGAAACCCCGGCTGCTAGTCTTTCGTCTTCCTTCCGGGGCGCGACGACCAACAATCGGCCGCGGAGCGGCCTCCTACGAGATTTCGCGTGTCCGGGGATGCGAGGCGCGAACGCTTTCGCCTTTCGCCACAAAAGCAATAGACAGGATTAACAGGATTTTTCAGGGTTCCTCAGCGCGGGCTTCGCCCGCCGCTTTCGCCTTTCGCCTTTCGCCTTTCGCCTTTCGCCTTTCGCCTTTCGCCTTTCGCCTTTCGCCTTTCGCCTTTCGCCTTTCGCCTTTCGCCTTTCGACTTTCGACTTTCGACTTTCGACTTTCGACTGTCGTCTTCACCCTTCCCCGCACGCATTGACCGCGTACCGGTCCGCACCGTGATCGTGATCCAGCAGCACGCGTACTTCGGGTATCGCCGACAACTCCCGCAACAGTTGCACGTCATCCGGAATGTGATAGATGAACACCGGGACGCCGCCAAGCAGCTCGCGCGTCACCGGTCCGTAGATCGGTTCCCCGCGGTAGTAATAATTCATTCCGAGCACGTCAAAGTCGCCGAAATGAAAGAGCGCCTTGTAAAGGTTGATGACGAACGGCGTCATGAAATGCCCGTCCGCCAGCGGCTGGATATCGAAAATGGTGCGAAAGCCGGCATCCCTGAAATGCGCGAGATGAAACGGCGTCGCGCCCTCGACGTAAATGCGGTTCTTCGCCATGCCGAGACCGTCCGCAATCTCGACCAGCCGCGCCGCGGCATCGGCGATCGCCTCGTCGCCGAGATGCCGCATGTGCTTGAAGTCCAGCCAGTAGAAATGTTCGCCGCCGACTTCGCGAAACAGTTTTTCCAGTGACAGGAGTTCGCCGTCCTTCAGGTCGTAGGGGAAGTTGTGCGACACGACGTATCGCGCAAGCTCGGGGTCGTAGAAGACGTCGATTTCCGCGCCCCGCGCGCCACGCTCGAACGCGAGCCTCACGGTAGCGATGCTGTTGCCGGCGGTGTGGTCGTTCACCGCCGCATCCAGCACCAGCCCGCGCGTCGCCCAGACCTTGTGGCAGTCCTTGTAGATTCCTTCGTAAGTCCTGGCCTGCAAGCCGCGATCCAGGAGCGCAACCGACGCATGCCAGGCGAACACAAGCAGCGCAACGGTCGAAACCGCGGCCAGCGGCAGCCGCCAGCGCGACTCCGCGTAAAGCGATGCGAAACAGGACAGAACAAAGAGCGGCACCAGCAACAGCACGACCAGCACATCAAGGAGGATGAGAGTCGCATCCGCGCTCAGTTGGACAAGTGCGACGAGAACAAGCAACGCCGCGGCAAGCAGCGCGAAAATCGCGGCAGGCTTCCGGAGATATTTCATTTTCACTCGCGAGCGAATCATTCCGGCGCGCCCGCCGTGACGGAAGGCGCAGTCGCAACCTTTTCCTGTCCGGCGGGCGGTTCAGGCAGGCGGTACCACTTGTGCTTGTACGCGAGGCGCGGCCACTCCGTGTGCGACAGGGCAAGCTCGAGCAACTGCGCGTCGAGCGCTGCCGGGACCAGCGTCTCGTTCTCGTAACGGAACTGCGACGGTTCGCGGCCTTCCTGGAAGATGATGACGTCGTCGTTCCGGCCGTCGCGCTGGCGATAGGCGATGTTGTTGCCGTACTGCATGACCGCGTGCGGCGGAACGGCGTCGATGCCGTCGCCCAGCAGGTTGATGCCGGTGGTCGGCAGCAGTACGTCCCGGCCGAGCGACAGCAGCGGCAGCACCGTCGGAATCAGGTCGACCTGGCTCGCAAGCCGGTCGACGACCTGCGGTTCGATCCCCGCGCCGAGAATCAGCGCCGGCACGCGGTAATGGCGGATCGGCACGAGCTCCGCGCCCAGTACGCGCGAGTCGTGATCCGCAACGATCAGGAACACCGTGTCTTTCCAGTACTCCGACTGCTCGGCGAGCTCGAGAAAGACCCCGAGCGCGTGGTCCGCGTACTTGATCGCGTTCTCGCGGGTTTTCGCCGGCTGGTTGTACGGCTCGATGCTGCCTGCCGGATACTCGAACGGCGTGTGATTCGACGAGGTGAACACGAGACTGAAAAACGGCTCGCCGCCGGACAGGCTGTCGAAGTATTCGTCCGCCTTGCGGAACAGGTCCTCGTCCGACACGCCCCAGGAACCTTCGAATTGCGGGTTTTCATAGTTCGCGCGGTCGATCACGGTCTCGAAGCCGTTGTTCACGAAGAAGCGCCGCATGTTGTCGAATTGCGCGGAGCCGCCGTAGATGAAAGAGGTGCGGTAACCGTGGCGCGCGAGCAGCCCGGCGATGGTGAAGAAGCCGCGCTGCGTGCCGCCGAGCTTGACCACGCTTTCCGTCGTGGTCGGCAGGAACCCGGTAATGACCGCTTCGATGCCGCGCACCGACCGTGTTCCCGTCGCGTGCATCTGCGTGAACCAGATGCCCTTCTCGCTGTAGCGATCCAGGTTCGGCGTCAACGGCAGGCCGCCAAGGCTGCCGACAAAGCGCGCGCCCATGCTTTCTTCCAGCACGATGACAAGGTTTTTCGGCCGGCCGTCCGTTGCCGGGAAACTCACGCGATGAAGGGTCGGCAAGGCCTCGCTTTCGAAGACGTCCGCCTGCAGGCCGGTCATGCGGCGCATGTTCGCGATCACTTTTTCCTGCGCGATGTCGCCGAACCTGATGCCGTCATCTTCGTGACGCATCTCGTAGGCGCCATAGAGAACCGAGTACGCGGAACTCAGCGGCAGCATGTTGACCAGGGGATCGGTGGATATTGCGATATTGCTCGGGTTCGCGGGGCGGTGACCGAAACTCGAGCGGATCGCCACCGCCGAGACCAGTACCAGCAGCGGCACGACGACAAGCGCCGGCAGAATGCCGTTGCGTTGCATTCCGCGGCTCGCGCTCCGGCAAGCGCGAAAGGCGAACCATGCCAGCAGGGGGACGGTGACGGCCGCGATGAAGATCGGCAGCTTGTAGCCGCTCCACAGCATCGCCATGACTTCATCCGGATAGGTCAGGTACTTCACGAACAGGATGTTCGGCCGCAAGCCGTATTCGTCGATGAACCAGGGCGTGGCCAGTTCCATGAAGAAAATGAAAACCGTGCACAGGGCGAGCCACGCCGGCAGCAGCCAGCTCCAGGCCCGGCGCGGCCACGCGAAAACGCAGGCGAGCGGCGTCAGGGCCAGGGGAAACACAAGCAGCATGCCCTGCACGATCAGGTCGTAGCGAAGGCCCTGGACCAGGACAAAGATCCAGCCGGAGGCCGCGGCAACGCGATCGGAGAACCAGAAACCGAGCGCGACGCGCGCGAGCAGCATGATGCCGAGCGTAATCGCGAGATAGGCGGCGAACGGTTTGAGATTTGCGGCAACCGGGCGGAACGCGTCCAGCGGTTTTCTGGCCTGCATCATTTTCACGCTTGTGTCGGAAAAACTGCTGGCCAGTATATGTAATGCCGGTCGGCAATCAAGGAACGGGACGGGAGATGCCCGCTTGCCGGTCCCGCCGCTGTCGCACGCAGCCTACAACTTTGCCGCGAGGAGGCGTTCGTTGGTCTTCGCCAGGCGCTCGATCAGCGTGCGCACGAACACCCGGTGAAACTTCAGCTGCACGTCCTTCGGCGCGCGCTCGATGGCGGCCGCGCTCAGCACCAGCAGGTCGACCGTGCCGCGCGCCCGGATTGTCGCGGTCCGCTTGATGTGATTGAAGAAACCCATTTCGCCGAAGCAGTCGCCCTCGCGCAGCACGCCAAGCTCGGTGTCGCCCTTCCAGACGGAAACCTCGCCGGAAACCAGCACGAAGAAGCTGTCGTCCAGTTCGCCTTCGGTCACGATGTTGCGGCCGCTGGCGAGATTGCGCCATTGCCCCGCGCGAACGACTTCGCGCAGTTCCCCGTCATTGAAGCCGTCGAAGAACGCCAGCCGGCGCGACAGTTTCACCCGTGCATCTTCGTCAAGCTCCTGCGTCGCTGCGTTGATCTCGTCGAAGATGTAGGCGAGGTCGCCGGCGATGTCGAGTCCGCTGCGGTAACGCCGGCGCGGCTCCTTGCGCAGGCAGCGCATGATCACGCGGTCGAGAATCCCGGGCACATCGACCCGGTAGCGGCTTGGCGGCACCGGCTCTGCGTGCATGATCCGGTGCGTGAGATCTTTCAGCGACTCGGCGAAGAATGGCGACATGCCCGTCAGGAGTTCGTAGACCGTCACGCCAAGGGAATAGAGATCGGTCTGATGGTTGACGTCCTCGCCGCGCACCTGCTCGGGCGACATGTAACGCGGCGTGCCGATGGAACCGGCCAGCTCGTCGTCCGGCCGCCTCGCGGACTTGGCAATGCCGAAATCCACGATCAGCGTATGACCGCGCGCGTTCATCAGGATGTTGGCGGGCTTGATGTCGCGGTGAACGACGCCGCTGCGGTGCGCGTATTCCAGCGCCTTTGCCGTCGAGAAGAAAATTTCGACGACCTTGCTCATCGGCAGGAGGCTGTCGGCGCGCGCGTATTTCGACAGCGCCACCGAATCCGGCAGGAATTCCATCACCACGTAGCGCCGGCCGTCCTCTTCGCCGGCGTCGTGGATCGGCAGGATGTTCGGGTGCTTTAGCTGGCCGGCGAGGTGCGCTTCGTTGAAAAACAGCCGCGACTGCAATGCCGCCTGCTGGCCTTCGAGCTGATCGTCCCGGTAGTAGACCTTGATCGCGACGTCGCGATTCTCGAAGGGATCGTGACCGAGATAGACGATTCCGGAACTGCCGCGGCCGAGTTCGCGCTGCAGGGCGTACTTGCCGAGTCTTGCCGGCGCCGGCCCTGCCGGCGCAACCGCTGCGGCTTCTGCCATGCCAAGCGGTGTCGTCGATCCATGACGTTTCATTACCTGTCGTCCTTTACCACCCGCTCGCTCGTCCTTGTCAGGCGCTCGATCAATGTGCGCAGGAACACCTTGTGAAACCGCAGCTGGCAGGCCATCGACGCCTGCTCGATCAGCGTGGAATTCACGCGCATCACCGCGACGCCCTTTTCCGAGGTGACGGTCGCCGTTCTTTCGGTCTTGTTGAGATAGCCCATTTCGCCGAAGCAGTCGCCTTCCTGGAGTTTTCCCAGCGACTTGCCGCCCTTGGTCACGACGACCTCGCCGGAGACGATGATGAAGAAGCTTTCGTCGATCTCGCCTTCGACGACGATCGAATCGCCGGTGTCGTAGGTCTCCCATTTGCTGGCGTTCAGCACCTCCCAGACTTCCGGGTAGCTGAACTCCCGGAAGAAGCTCAGGCGCCGCACCATGTTGAAGCGCTCCTGCTCCGCGACTTCGCGCGCCATCCGGCCGAGGTCGTTGAACGCCGTTGTCAGCGCGACGGAAAGTTCCAGCGCGGACCTGTAGCGCCTGGCGGGATCCTTGTTCATCGCCCGATCGACGATCTGCTCCAGCATTTCAGTGACTTCCGAGCGCAGGCGATGCACGGGAATCGGCGTGGCGTAAAGCACCTGGTGCACCAGCGCGGAAAGGTTTTCGCCGTAGAACGGCCGCTTGCCCGTGAGCAGTTCGTACATCAATACACCCAGCGCATAGATGTCCGTCTGGTTGGTGATGCTTTCTTCGCGCACCTGCTCCGGTGCCATGTAGCTCGGGCTGCCGACCAGGCCCGACATCGGCGTCAGGTCGGCGACGGGATTGTGCGCGATGCCGAAATCCACGATGCGAACATCGCCATCGGCGGTCATCAGGATATTGCTCGGCTTGATGTCGCGGTGAACGACGCCCTTGCGGTGCGCGTAATCCAGCGCCTTCGCGCACTTGAAGACGATCTCGACGATCTTCCTGACCGGCAGCAGGTTCTGCGGCTGGCAGAAGGCCGACAGCGGCTTGCCGCCGCGCACGTACTCCATGACGATGTAGCACTTGCCGTCTTCCTCGCCGGCATCGTAGATCGGCAGCACATTCGGATGCTGCAGCATCCCGGCCAGGTGCGCCTCGTTGAAGAACAGGCGCTTTCTCACGCGCTGCTGTTCCTCGGAAAGGCCCGCGTCGCTCGCAAAAAGCTTCAGCGCCACGTCGCGCTGGTGATACGGATCGTGGCAGAGATAGACGGTGCCCGAGCCGCCCTTGCCGAGTTCGCGCGTGATGACGTATTTGCCGAGCTTTTCGATCTTCATGAAAAATATGTCCAGGCGAAGTGCGCGAGCCGCAGGCTTGCCGCCGCGAACAGTCCGGCGACGAGGTCGTCGGCCATGATACCGGCTCCGCCGCCGAGGCGGCGATCAAGCCAGCCGATCGGCCACGGTTTCACGATGTCGAAAAACCGGAACGCGACGAACGCCGCCAGCATCCACCACCAGCCCGCCGGCAGCAACAGCATGGCGAGATAGAAACCCGCGATCTCGTCGATGACGATGCCGCCGTGATCGTGCACGCCGAGCTTGCGCGCGCTTGCGCCGCCCGCCCAGGTGCCGGCAAGAATCAGGAAAAGACAGATTCCCGCGCGCAACGCCAGCGGCAGCTGCCACGTCGCCCAGACGAGTGGAATCGCCGCGAGCGTGCCGGCCGTGCCCGGCGCGACCGGCGCGAGCCCCGCGCCCGAGCCGAAGGCCAGCCAGTGCGCGGGATCGGAAAAGATGTCGCGCGGCGAGGGTTTCATGTCCGGAAGTGCTCCCAGCCGCGGCGCGCGGGTTCGTATCGCGCGCCATTGGAGTCGACGATCATCAGTCCCGGTTCCGCGACAATCTCCCCGACGGCCGTGATTTCGCAGCCATTGTCCCTAGCGCGCAATTCGGCCAGTTTTTCGGGGCGCAGGCAAAAGCACAGTTCGTAGTCGTCGCCACCCGCGAGCACGAAATCCTGCGCGTCTTTCGAATATTCGCGCAGTTCCTCCGAAATCGGCAGGCGGTCGAGTTCGATGCGCCCGCCCGCGCCGCTTGCCTTCAATACGTGGCCGAGATCCGCGAGCAGGCCGTCCGAGATGTCGATGGCCGCGGTCGCGCATTCGCGCAGGTTCGCCCCGAGCCCGAGGCGCGGAACGGGGCGGCGAAAGCGCGCCGCCAGCGGATGTTCCGGCGCGTCCTGCCACAGCTCGAGGCCGGCGGCCGCCTCGCCCGGCATGCCGCTGACGCAGATGACGTCGCCCGGTTGCGCGCCGCCGCGCGCGATCGCCTGGCCTGCCGGAACCTCGCCGATCACAGTGACTGTGACGGACAACGGTCCCTGCGTCGTGTCGCCGCCGGCGAGAAGTGTCGCGGACATTTCCGCGAGCGCGAAGAATCCGTCCGCGAAATCGCGGAGCCACGCCGGCCCGGGTTCGGGCAAGGTGAGGTTCAGAAACGCGAAGCGCGGCGTCGCGCCCATCGCGGCGACGTCGGAAAGATTCACGGCCAGCGCGCGCCAGCCGATGTCTTCCGCGGGAAAGCCTTCCGGGAAATGCCGGCCTTCGATGATGGTGTCGGTGACGACGACCTGGTCGAAACCTGCGCGCGGCCGCAGCACCGCGCCATCGTCGCCGATGCCGAGCACGAGGTCATCGGTGGACGCGTTGCGCCGGAAGTATTCGTCGATGATCTGGAATTCGCCAGGCATGGCTTTCCGGGCTTCAGCCGCGCCGCGCCGCGATCTCGACCTTGCGCAGTTCCGCGGCCGTGCGGTCGAGAATCGCGTTGACGTAGCGATGCCCTTCCTCGGCGCCGAAGCGCTTGGCGAGCTCCACGCCTTCGTTGATGACCACGCGGTAGGGAATGTCGAGCCGTTCCTTCAACTCGTAGCACCCTATTAAAAGAATGGCGCGCTCGACGGGATCGATCTGGTCCGCCGGACGGTCGAAGTTCGGTGCGAGCACGGCGGCGAATTCCTCCTCGCGCTCGACGCATTGCTCCAGCAGTTCGTCGAAGTACTCCGGATCGACGCGGTCGAATTCGGGGTTCTCGTGGAACTGGGCGCGCAGCGTCTTCCAGTGATCGTCGCCGATCTGATGCTGGTAGAGCGCCTGCATGGCCAGCCTTCTGGCATTGCTGCGGCGACGATTCGCGTTGCCGCTGCCTTTCGCGGGGGAATCGTTCACGGCAGGTCGCGCATCAGGTTGGCCATTTCGATCGCGGTCGCGGCCGCATCCATTCCCTTGTTGCCGGCCTTGGTGCCGGCACGTTCGATGGCCTGCTCGATGGTGTCCGTCGTCAGCACGCCGAAAGCGACCGGCACGCCGGTTTCGCTCGCGGCCGAGCCACAGGCGCGCGCGCATTCGCCGGCGACAAAATCGAAATGTGGCGTCGCCCCACGGATCACCGCGCCGAGCGCGATCACCGCCGCGTAATTGCCGGAACGGCACAGGCGATGCACCACGGGGCCCATCTCGAAGGCGCCCGGAACGCGCACGATGTGCACGCGGCCGGCGTCCACCCCGTGCCGGCGCAGGGTGTCCAGCGCGCCGTTGACAAGGCTTTCCGTGATGAAGCCGTTGAAGCGCGCCGCCACGATCGCGAACTGCCCCTCCGCGCCGATCATGGTGCCTTCGAATGTTTTGATATCCGTCATTTTCGAGCCCTAAGTCCTTCTTTCGCCGGGATTTTGCGGGCCGCCATTGTAGCAGCACGACAAATCTTTCGCCTTTCGCCTTTCGCCTTTCGCCTTTCGCCTTTCGCCTTTCGCCTTTCGCCTCAATCGCAATCCACGTAATCCACCACCTCAAGACCAAAGCCCGAAATGCCGTGCATCCGCTTCGGCGCCGACAGCACCCGCATGCGGCGTACGCCGAGATCGTTGAGAATCTGCGCGCCTACGCCGTAGGTCCGCAGCACGGTCGCGCCATCCACCGCGTCCTCGCTTCGCGGCCTGTCGCCCTGGCGGAAGCGTTCGGCAATGTCGGCGGGCTTTTCCTCCGGCCGCAGGATCACCAGCACGCCGCCCTCTTCCGCGATTCGCCGCATGGCGTTTCGAAGCGGCCAGCCAAGCGTGTTCCAGCCGAGGTTCATGACATCCGACAGCGTGTTCTGCAGGTGCACGCGCACCAGCGTCGGCTCTTCCGGGTCGACGTCGCCGCGCACCAGCGCAAAGTGAACCGTGCGATGCACGTAATCCTCGAAGCACACGACGCGGAACTCGCCGAACTCGGTCTCGACAGTCTGCTCGCCGATGCGCTCGACCGATTGTTCCTTTTCCATCCGGTAGCGAATCAGATCGGCAATCGTGCCGATCTTGAGACCGTGCGTGTCCGCGAACTTCTCGAGATCCGGCAGGCGCGCCATGGAGCCGTCGTCGTTCAGGATTTCGACAATCACCGCGGCGGGTTCATGGCCCGCAAGCCGCGCAAGATCGCAGCCGGCTTCGGTGTGTCCGGCGCGCGACAGCACGCCGCCCGGCTGCGCCATCAATGGAAAAATGTGGCCCGGCTGTTTCAGGTCTTCGGGGCGCGCGTCCTTCTTCACCGCGGTTCGCACGGTGTGCGCGCGGTCGTGCGCGGAAATGCCGGTGGTGACGCCCTCGGCGGCCTCGATCGACAGCGTGAAGTTCGTCGCCAGCTGTTCGTTGGTTTCCGTCACCATCAGCGGCAGGCGCAATTGCCGGCAGCGATCCTGCGTCACCGTCAGGCAGATCAGGCCGCGCCCGTTGCGCGCCATGAAGTTGATGTCTTCCGGCCGCACCATGGACGCCGCCATGATGAGATCGCCTTCGTTCTCGCGATCCTCGTCATCCATCATGATGACCATCTTGCCGTTACGGATGTCTTCGAGGATGTCTTCGATCTTGTGCATCTTGCGCCTCGCATGCGCCTGTTGTGAAAGAGAAGAATGGACAGGATTTACAGGATTGAAGATGGATTGACAGGATTTAAAAGCAAACGCAAAAAATACTGTTAATCCTGAAAAATCCTGTCAATCCTGTCCATTGCTCTTTGTTTGCTCCGACAAAAGTCGCTCCAGGTATCGTGCGACCACATCGACTTCCAGGTTCACCTTGTCGCCTGGCGAGCGCGAACCGAGGTTCGTCACCGCAAGCGTATGCGGCACGATGTTCACGTCGAAACGCGAACCATCGACGCCGTTGACAGTGAGACTGATGCCGTCGATGCAGATGGAGCCCTTGCGCGCGATGTATTTCGCGAGCGCTTGCGGCGCTTCGAACAGGAAACGCCAGGAGCGCGCGTCTTCCTTTCTTTCGATGAGCATTCCGACGCCGTCGACGTGACCGCTGACCAGGTGCCCGCCAAGGCGTTCGCCTGCAGCGAGCGCGGGTTCGAGATTCACGCGGTCGCCGGCTTTCAACGAACCGAGCGTCGTGTGCTCCAGCGTCTCGCGCGAGACGTCCGCGACAAGATGCGTTTTCGCCGGTTCGATCGCCGTCAGGCACACGCCATTCACCGCGATGCTTTCGCCGGTCGCGAAATCCTTTCCTGAGAGATCGCCAAGCGCGACACGAAGACGCATGTCCCCGTTGCGCGTTTCCACGTTTTCAACCGATCCCGTAGCCTGGATGATTCCGGTGAACATGTCTTCTCTCCAAGGGAGAAGAAAGAAGGGAGAAGAAAGAAGAGTTCCTTCGCCGACGTCCCCTTCTACCTTCTATCTTCTACCTTTCTTGTCAGCATCAGGCGAATGTCCTCGCCAATCTGCCGTACGTCGCGTAACGTGAACTCAAGCCGGTCGGACAATTTTTCCATTCCCGGCAACGCCACCAGCGGCTGCGCTTCATGCCCCATCAGGACCGGCGCCTGATAGACAATGAGTTCATCGGCAAGGCCGCGGTCGAGAAACTGACCCGCCAGTGTCGCGCCCGCTTCGACCAGCACGTCGTTGTGCTCGAGTTCGCCGAGCCGTACGAGTACGGCTTCCAGCAGCAGCGCGCCTGCGCCGTCGTCCTGGATCGTTTCGACCGTCGCGCCCGCCGCCTCCAGCGCCGCGCGACGTTCGATGTTGTCGTCGCAAGTGAAAATCCGCACTGTGCCCGGGCGCGACAGGATTCTCGCACCCGGCGGCGTGCGCAGTTCCGGATCCAGCACGATGCGTTCCGGCTGGCGTGCCGCATCCGGCAGCCGCACGTCGAGCCGCGGATCATCGGCAAGCACGGTGCCCATGCCGGTGACCAGCCCCGAGCATTCGGCGCGCAGGCGCTGCACGTCGGCGCGCGCGGCATCGCCCGTGATCCATTTCGATTCCCCGCTGGCCATGGCGGTGCGGCCATCAAGGCTCGCGGCGAGTTTCACGCGCACGCGCGGCCGGCCTTCCGTCATGCGCTTGATGAAACCGAGGTTCAGTTCGCGCGCGGCGATGCCGAGCAGGCCTTCCTCGATGCGAACACCTTCGGCGCGCAGGCGTTCCAGCCCCTGCCCCGCCACGTGCGGGTTCGGGTCCACCATCGCCGCGACCACGCGCGCGATGCCCGCACGGACCAGCGCGTCGGCGCACGGCGGCGTGCGGCCGTGATGGCTGCACGGCTCCAGTGTCACGTAGGCCGTCGCATCGCGCGCGTTTTCACCCGCCATTTCGAGCGCGCGTACTTCCGCATGCGCCTCGCCTGCCCTGGCATGAAAACCTTCACCGACGATTTCGCCGTCCTTCACGATCACGCAACCGACGCGCGGATTCGGATGCGTGGTGTTCCAGCCGCGGCGCGCGAGTTCGATCGCGCGGGCCATGAAACGATGGTCGCCTGTTGAAAACATGGTCATGGTGTCAGGTAGTAAGGAAGAAGTGAGAAGGAGGAAGATGCGATGTCTTCTACCTTCTCACTTCTTTCTTCTCACTTCTTGTCATCCGGCAGCAACGAAATCTGATGTTTCTTCAACGCCTCTTCCAGCGGCCGTTTCTCCAGCCGCTCGATTTCCTCGCGGAAGGCGTTCACGTCCTCGAAGCTGCGATAGACGGATGCGAAGCGCACGTAGGCGACCTGGTCGAGTTCCTGCAATTCCTGCATCACCCATTCGCCGATCTGCCGCGATTTCACTTCGCGTTCGCCGGCCGCGCGCAGCTTGTGCGTGATGCGAGCAATCGCCGCTTCCACGGCCTCCGTTCCGACCGGCCGCTTTTCGAGCGCGCGCATCAGCCCCGAACGCAGCTTGTTTTCATCGAACGGCTGGCGCACGCCGCCGGACTTGATGACGCGCGGCATGACCAGTTCCGCGCTCTCGAAGGTGGTGAACCGTTCGCTGCAGCGGATGCACTCGCGGCGGCGGCGAACCTGGCTGCCCTCGCTCGCCAAACGCGAGTCGATGACCTTGGTCTCCTCGTGTTCGCAGAACGGGCAGTGCATGCTTGCCTCAGATCGAGAACGTCATCGTTTCCGGGTACACGGGAAACCGCCTGCAAAGCTCAAGGACCTTTTCGCGCGTCGCGTCGATCACGGATTCGTTGCCGATATCGTCCAGCACGTCCGCGATCCAGCCGGCGACTTCCGTGATTTCCCTTTCCTTGAAACCGCGCGTGGTCGCGGCCGGCGTGCCGATGCGAAGACCGGAGGTCACGAACGGCGACTGCGGATCGTTCGGCACGGTGTTCTTGTTCACGGTGATGTACGCGCGGCCGAGCGCGGCGTCGGCGTCCTTGCCCGTCATGCCCTTGTCGATCAGGTCGAGCAGGAAAAGATGATTGTCCGTGCCGCCGCAGACGATGCGGTAGCCGCGATCCTGCAACGCTTTCGCCATGGCGCGCGCATTCGCGACGACCTGCTTCTGGTATTCCCTGAACTCCGGCTGCAACGCTTCGGCGAAGGCGACGGCCTTCGCCGCGATGACGTGCATCAGCGGACCGCCCTGCGTGCCCGGAAACACCAGCGACTGGAATTTCTTTTCGATGTCCGGGTTCGACTTCGCGAGAATCACGCCGCCGCGCGGGCCGCGCAGCGTCTTGTGCGTGGTGGAGGTGACGGCGTGCGCGTGCGGCACCGGGTTCGGGTACTCGCCCGCCGCGACCAGACCGGCAACGTGCGCCATGTCCACGACGAGGTAGGCATCGACATCATCCGCGATCGCGCGGAACTTCGCCCAGTCCATGATGCGCGAATACGCCGAGAAACCGGCGACGATGACTTTCGGCCTGTGTTCATTGGCCAGCTGCGCGATGCGGTCGTAATCCAGTTCGCCCGTTTCCGGATCAATGCCGTATTGGACGGCGTTGAACAGTTTCCCGGAGAAATTCGGTTTCGCCCCATGCGTGAGGTGACCGCCGTGATCCAGGCTCATGCCGAGCAGGGTGTCGCCGGGCTTCATCAGCGCCATGAACACCGCCGCGTTCGCCTGCGAGCCGGAGTGCGGCTGCACGTTGGCGTAGTCCGCGCCAAAGAGCTGCTTCACGCGCTCGATGGCGAGGTTTTCCGCCACGTCCACGAACTCGCAGCCGCCGTAATAGCGCTTGCCGGGATAGCCTTCCGCGTACTTGTTGGTCAGCACCGAGCCTTGCGCGGCCAGCACTCTCGGGCTCGCGTAATTCTCGGAGGCGATCAGCTCGATGTGATCTTCCTGCCGGCGGCGCTCGGCCTGCATGGCGTCGAACAGGGCGTCGTCGAATCCCTGGATGGTCATGTCCTGGCGGTACATCTGGAGGCTCTCCTCGTCGGTTCCGGCCCGCCCCTGGTCAGGGTCCGGAAATGCCCCGGGACGCGCCCGGGAATGCGGGTGAAGAAGCGTCGCATTGTACCCGAATGCCCCGGGCGGCACAGGCCGCGCGCAATGCCGGCCGCGGTTTTCCGGGGGTATCCGCCGATGGCAAGCGGGGGGTCCGGCTGTTATTTCCTGATGAAATCATGGCAGTGCGGGTGGCCGAAGGTGGCGCTGAAGGATATCGAGACGATCAAGCATTCGGTGGAACTGAAGGAGTTCCACAAGTTCCACGTCTGGATCTGGCGCCTGCAATACCTGTTCATGGCGCTGGTCGTCGTCACCGCGATACTCACTGTCGCCGGACTGTTCGGCGACGGCTGGATGAGCCGGACGCAGATCGTCGACGATGACGCCGCCGTCGTTTACCAGCGCTTTGCGCGTTACGGCAACGACACCGTGCTGGAAACCCGCCTGTCCGGCAACAATGCCAGTGTCGAGGTGCCGCTCGAGTATTTCGAGCGCTTCAGGCTCGACAGCGTGGTTCCGGAACCGCGCGAACAGCGCGTGCGGGGAAACCGGATCGTGTTCGAATTCAGCACGGGCGAGGCCATGACGGCGCGCTTCCACCTGGTACCGCGGCGGTCCGGCGCCTCGGAAACCACGATCGTCGTCGGGGGCGCGTCATTCCCCGTCGCCCAGTTCACCTGGCCCTGATCATGGATCCCGTCTTCCGTGCGCTCGCCGTCTATTTCTTCCTGCTGCTGGTTTTCCGCATCATCGGCAAGCGCAGCCTTTCGCAGATCACCTCGTTCGATTTCCTGCTGTTGCTGATCGTCGGCGAAGCGACGCAGCAGGCGTTGCTGGGACAGGACTATTCCATCACCAACGCGCTGCTGGTGATCATGGTGCTGGTCGGCGTCGACTACCTGCTGGCAATGCTGAAGGAACGTTCCCGCGCGGTCGAACGGATCCTGGAAGGCGCGCCGTTGATCGTGGTCGCGAACGGCAAGGTGCTGGAAACCCGCATCAAGCGCGCCGGCCTCGACGAGGACGACGTGCTCAAGGCGGCAAGGCTAAAGCACGGCCTGGAACGCATGGAGCAGATCAAGTACGCCATCCAGGAACGCGACGGGAATATTTCGATCATTCCCTATTCGACCGAGCGCGATCCGGCCTAGCCGGACAGCGCCGCGGTGACGGCACTCCACGCCGCGCCAAGGTTAGGCCGGCTGTAACCGCCGCCGCCCAGCGCCAGCAGGCGTCCGCCGGCATGCTTTTCTGCGAGCATGACGAGGCGTTCGGCGGCGAAGCCGTGGTCGTCCGCCGAAAGGCCCAGTGCGGTGAGCGGATCGCCGGCCAGTGAATCGGCGCCGCACTGGAAAATGACGAACTCCGGTTCCGCCGCGTCCACGAACGCCTCCGCCGCCTTCCATGCCTGGCGGAAATCGCTGCTGCCCGCGCCGGCCGGCAGCGGCAGGTTGAGCTTGGTTCCGGCCGCAGCGCCCTTGCCGGTTTCATCCGCATGGCCGGTTCCGGGATACAGCGTGCGCCCGTCCTGGTGAATGTCGGCAATGCAAATATCCGGATCGTCCTCGTAGGCGTAGAACACGCCGTCGCCGTGATGCGCGTCGATGTCCACGTACGCGATGCGGCGAACGCCATGCCGCTGCCTGAGCATCTCGATGGCCAGGCCGATGTCGCTGAACACGCAGAAGCCCGCCGCATGATCGCGCGCCGCGTGATGCAGGCCGCCGATCGGCACGAAGGCGCGCGCAAGACGGCGCTCCATGACCGCTTCCGCCGCCGCGAGCGTCGCGCCGGCAACCGCCAGCGCCGCTTCGAAAATGTGCGCCTCGGCCGGCGTGTCGCCCATGTCCAGGTAACCGCCTTCGCGCGCGCAACGGTCGCGCACGAACCCGACGTAATACGCGTCATGGAAAAGCAGCAGATCCGCTTCGCGCGCCGGCGCGGCGTCGAGAATCAGCACCTGCCGGTCGAGTTCGCGCTCGCGCAGCGCGCGCAGGAATGCATCCTGGCGGTCCTGTCCGAAAGGATGACCGCCGCTGAAACCGTAGTCCGCCGTGCCGGCACCGGCATAAACCGCGACGGGACGAATTGGGTCAATGGCCATGAGTAAAGACTAAGGGGAAAGGTCGAAAGTCTAAAGTCGAAGGTCGAAAGTGAAGAGCGCCGGGTTCGCCTTTCGACCTTCGACCTTCGACTTTCGACCCGGTTCTTCCTGCTATGCTTGCCGAAATCCGTCAGACGGAGCGGCCGTTGGACAAGGCAGACACAAGAATGACCGTAGGCTGGCGCGAGTGGGTGAGCCTGCCGGAGCTGGGCATTCCGCGGATCAAGGCGAAGGTCGATTCCGGTGCGCGCACCTCCGCGCTGCACGCCTTCGACATCAAGGAATACGAACGCGACGGACAGCGGCGCGTGCTGTTCGGCATGCACCCGGTGCAGCAGAACACCGAAATCTCGGTGTTCTGCGACGCCGAGGTCGTCGACCAGCGCTGGGTGATGGATTCCGGCGGCCACCGCGAGGAACGCCTGGTCATCCGCACGCCGCTTCGCATCGGCGCGGAGGAATGGCCGGTCGAGATCACGCTGACCGGACGCGACAGCATGCGGTTCAGGATGCTCATCGGCCGCACGGCGATGAACGGCCGCCTGCTGGTTTTACCTGACAGTTCCTTCCTCGTGACGCCGGACGATTCGCCGGATCCGGAAGCGGACAACCTGGAAGAAGACTGAGTAAGGGAGAAGGGAGAAGTCGGCGTATTTCCGCTTTTTTCTTCTACCTTCTTCCTTTTACCTTCTACCTTTGACAAGCAATCGCCGGACGCTGCGAGCACGAATGAAAATCGCCATCCTTTCAAGGAACCCAAGGCTCTACTCCACCCGCCGGCTCGTGGAGGCCATCGAAGCGCACGGTCACACCCCGCGCGTGATCGATCCGCTGCGCTGCTACATGAACATCGCCGCGCACAATCCCGAGATCCATTACAAGGGCGAAAAGCTCGAAGCCTTCGATGCCGTCATTCCGCGCATCGGCACGTCCGTCACCTTTTACGCGACCTCGATCCTGCGCCAGTTCGAGATGATGGGCGTGTTTCCGCTGAACGAATCGGTCGCGATCAGCCGCTCCAAGGACAAGCTGCGTTCGCTGCAATTGCTCTCGCGCAAGGGTGTCGGCATGCCGGCGACCGGCTTCGCGCATTCGCCCGACGACACGCAGGACCTTTTGAAGCTTGTCGGCGGCGCGCCGGTCGTTATCAAGCTGCTGGAAGGCACGCAGGGCGTCGGCGTGGTGCTTGCCGAAACGCGCAAGGCGGCGGAATCCGTCATCGACGCCTTCCGCGGCCTCAACGCGCATTTCCTGGTGCAGGAATTCATCAAGGAAGCCGGCGGCACGGACATCCGCTGCTTCGTCATCGGCGAGAAGGTCGTGGCAAGCATGAAGCGCACGGCGAAGGAAGGCGAGTTCCGTTCCAACCTGCACCGCGGCGGTTCGGCGGAAGTCATCCGCATCACGCCGGACGAGCGTCTCATGGCGGTGCGCGCGGCGAAGATCATGGGCCTGAACGTCGCCGGCGTGGACATCCTGCGCTCCGGCAAGGGCCCGCTCATCATGGAAGTGAATTCCTCGCCCGGACTCGAGGGCATCGAAACCGCGACCGGCAAGGACATCGCCGGACAGATCGTCACGTTCATCGAAAAGCACTACAAGCCGGGCAAGACGCGCACCAAGGGAAGCCGGGGCTGACGGCCGATGATCACTCGCCACCGCAACAAGACGCTGATCATCAACGGTCACGACATTCCGCCGGGTTCGCGCGCGAAACTGCAACTGCCGGTTTCGACGCTCTACACCAACTCGCCGGTCGAGGTGCCGCTGCGCGTCATCAACGGCCGCCAGCCGGGACCGACCCTGTTCATTTCCGCCGCCGTGCACGGCGACGAACTCAACGGCATCGAAATCATCCGCCGTCTCATGGCGACGCCCGCGGTGAAACGCCTCAAGGGCGCGCTGCTCGCCGCCCCCATGGTCAACGTGCTCGGCGTCATGCACAAGTCGCGCTACCTGCCCGACCGCCGCGATCTCAACCGCAGCTTTCCGGGTTCGCCGGAAGGCTCGATGGCCTCGCGGCTGGCGCATCTTTTCTGCGAGGAAGTGCTGACGCACGCGCAATACGGCATCGACCTGCATACCGCGGCGATTCACCGCGACAACTTTCCGCAGATCCGCGCCGACCTCGACGACGAGGAAACGCTTGCGCTTGCGAAAGCCTTCGGCGCGCCCGTGATGCTGAACGCGGGCACGCCGGAAGGCTCGCTGCGCGGCGCGGCCGTCGCGAAAAAAGTGAAAGTGATGGTGTACGAGGCGGGCGAAGCGCTGCGCTACGACGAAATCGCGATCAAGGTCGGCGTCAACGGCATTCTCAACGTCATGCGCGAACTCGGCATGCTGCCCGTCTCGCGCCGCCGGAAGAAACGGCACGAACCCATCATCGCGCGTTCCTCCACCTGGATTCGCGCCAACACTTCCGGCCTGCTGCGCGTTCAGGCCGCGCTCGGCAGCGTCGTGAAACGCGGCCAGGTGCTGGGCAACATCACGGGCCCGTTCCACGACGACGACCACGAAGTGAAAGCGCCGTTCGGCGGCATCATCATCGGCCGCAGCAACATCCCGCTCATCCACGAAGGCGAGGCGATGTTCCACATTGCGCGCTTCGAAAAGCCGGGCGAACTCGACAAGCGCCTGGAAAACCTCAAATCCACCTTCGCGGACGACGATCCGCTCACCACCTCGGAACCGCCGATCGTCTGATCACCGTTCCCTGAACGGCGAACGTTCCGGCGCTTCCTCGTACGGAAGATAGGGAAACAGCTGGCGCACGAACCAGTTCACCGCCGGCAGCCGGTGCCGTGCCCACAGCCAGGTATCGACAGGTTTCGCGCCCAGGTTCGCTTTCGGTTCCGTCGCCGTACGGCCGAAAGAAATCCTGTGGCAACTCAACGCCAGCGCGTCTTCAACCACCTGCTGCAGCAGGCGGAGATAGACGGGCAGCTCGGCATTCACGCCGTAATCCATGCCGACGTAATACGCCAGCGCCGAGCCGTCGTTTTCACGAATCGTGGAAATGAATCCGACAAGCCTTTGTTGGTCGCGCAGCACCGATATCCGCAGCTGCTCCGGGAAGCATTCGGCAAGCGCGGCAAAATATCCGCGCGGCAGGGCCGCCGTGCGCACGGCCGCACGCTGCTCGACCTGTGAGTAAAGCGCATGGATATGGGCATCGTACGGACGAACGTCGTCCAGCGTCTCTACGACGAGGCCAGCCGCCTCGATCTGGCGGCGAATGCGCTTCTGCCTGCCGCGATATTTCGTGTTCAGCAGCGCAAGGTAGTCGTCAAAGCTCGCGCATTCGGGGGGCAGCGTGAGCACCATGTCGGGTTCCGTCCGCACGCGCCGGTAACTGTAGTTTTGCAGCGCCGCGGCGGCGTCGACCCCGGCACCCTTGAAATCCTTCACCAGCAGAAAGTCCGATTCACCGGACAGTTTCTCGCCGCGCCGGATCCGGTACAGCGCCTCGGCAATGCCCGCCCAGGCGACGGAATGATCCGCGCCGCTGGCAAGACCGACACCATGCAGTCCGCTTGAAACCAGGTTGCCGCACACCAGCAGGCGTTGACCGAAACCCCTCAGCGCATGGCGTTGCGCCTGCCGCAATGCCATTCGGAAGCGATCAGCATCCTCATCCCCGGCCGCCTTGTCCAGCAGGCTTTCGGCGCGCCAGTCGAAAAGCTGTACGGCGACGCAGGCTACCGGCTCGTTGCCGGAATACACGAGCGCATAGCGGTGGGCCACGCCGTCCATACCTAGCGACTCGAGCAGGGAAAGATAGCGGCGGTCGAGAAAAAGCGACTGGCCCCTTGCAATGCCGTCCCAGCGGCCCGCATCAAGAAATCCGATGCTGTCGGCGAGCGCGAATTGCAGGCCCGTCGGCGTGTGCCGGATGCGATGCCGCTGCCAGGCGCCGGCTGCGCCATTCCCCGCGTGTTCGTCCTTCATCGCCTCGCTCCCTTATCTTGCTTTTTCGCAGCATGCCGCATCATCCGTGACGAAGAAAGCGACGGCGTGTCGTCGCACTGCTCCAATCGTTATAATGCGCGTCCCTTCTCAACCTCCGGCAGTTCCCCATGGCGCAGTACGTTTACACGATGAACCGGGTCGGCAAGGTCGTCCCGCCGAAGAAGCACATCCTCCGCGACATTTCGCTCTCGTTCTTCCCCGGCGCGAAGATCGGAGTGCTCGGCCTCAACGGCTCGGGCAAGTCGACCTTGCTGCGCATCATGGCCGGCATCGACACGGAGATCGAAGGCGAGGCGCGCCCGCAGCCCGGCATCAAGATCGGCTACCTGCCGCAGGAACCGGAACTCGACCCGACCAAGGACGTGCGCGGCAACGTCGAGGAAGGCCTGGGCGACATGATCGACGTGCAAAAGCAGCTCGACGCCGTCTATGCCGCCTACGCCGAACCCGACGCGGATTTCGACAAGCTCGCCGCCGAGCAGGCGCGGCTGGAAAACATCCTGCAGGCCGCCGGCGGCCACAACACGGATCACCAGCTCGAGGTCGCGGCCGAAGCGCTGCGCCTGCCGCCGTGGGACGCGGACGTGACGAAACTGTCGGGCGGCGAGCGCCGCCGCGTGGCGCTGTGCAAATTGCTGCTGTCGAAACCCGACATGCTCCTGCTCGACGAGCCCACCAACCATCTCGACGCGGAATCGGTCGCCTGGCTGGAACGCTTTCTCGCGGAGTTCCCCGGCACCGTCGTTGCAGTCACCCATGACCGCTACTTCCTCGACAACGTCGCCGGCTGGATTCTCGAACTCGACCGCGGCCACGGCATTCCCTGGGAAGGCAATTATTCCTCGTGGCTGGAACAGAAGGAGAAGCGCCTCGAACAGGAAGAGAAATCCGAGAACGCGCGCCGCAAGGCCATGCAGGCGGAACTCGAGTGGGTGCGCCAGAACCCGAAGGGGCGCCAGGCGAAATCCAAGGCGCGTCTCGCGCGTTTCGAGGAGCTCGCCTCCAGCGATTACCAGAAGCGCAACGAAACCAAGGAGCTTTACATTCCGCCCGGTCCGCGTCTCGGCGACCTCGTCGTCGAAGCGAAGGACATCAGCAAGTCCTTCGGCGACAAGCTGCTGGTCGACGATCTCGACTTCATGCTGCCGCCTGGCGGCATTGTCGGCGTGATCGGCCCGAACGGCGCGGGCAAGACCACGCTGTTCCGCATGATCACGGGACAGGAGAAACCGGATGCGGGCGAACTTCGCATCGGGCCTTCCGTGCAGATTGCGTACGTCGACCAGTCGCGCGACGCGCTGAACGCGAAGAACAGCGTGTGGCAGGAAATCTCCGACGGCCAGGACATCATCCAGGTCGGCAGTTACGAAACGCCGTCGCGCGCCTACGTCGGCCGCTTCAACTTCAAGGGCACGGACCAGCAGAAGCGCATCGGCGATCTGTCGGGCGGCGAACGCAACCGCGTGCATCTCGCGAAGCTGCTGAAATCCGGCGGCAACCTCTTGCTGCTCGACGAACCCACCAATGATCTCGACGTGGAAACCCTGCGCGCACTCGAAGAGGCATTGCTCGAATTCCCGGGTTGCGCCGTGGTCATTTCGCATGACCGCTGGTTCCTCGACCGCGTTGCGACTCACATTCTCGCCTTCGAAGGCGACTCGAAGACGATCTGGTTCGAAGGCAACTACGCGGACTACGAAGCGGACCGCAAGCGCCGCCTCGGCGCGGAAGCGGACCAGCCGCACCGGATCAAGTACCGGCGGCTGGCGAACGCGTAAAAGCGTCGAAGGTCGAAAGTGAAAAAGCCGCGCTTCGCGCGGCTTTTTTTCCTTTCGCAACAAAAGCGAAGAGCAATGGACGGGACTTCGCAGGATTTTTCAGGATTTGCAGGACGTCCGAATGTGCGTGCAGGAGCGCCCTCCCGGGCGCGATTATCAGCAATCGGCCGCGGAGCGGCCTCCTACGAGATTTCGCGTGTTTTGAAGTGCGATGCGCGACCGCTTTCGCCTTTCGCCTTTCGCCTTCTCCCTTCTCCCTTCTCCCTTCTCCCTTCTCCCTTCTCCCTTCGACCTTCGACCTTCTCCCTTCGACCTTCGACCTTCGACCTTCGACCTTCGACCTTCGACCTTCGACCTTCGACCTTCGACCTTCGACTCCCCCGTAGTACCATCCCGCCATGAATCCGCGCATCGCCATCATCTACCTGGCGTCCTATGTGTTCCTCGACTGGGTGAGCTACGTGCACCCGGTGCTGCCCATCGGCATCACGCCGTGGAATCCGCCGCCCGGCCTGAGCCTGTTTCTCCTGCTCGTCTTCGGCCTGCGTTACTGGCCGCTGCTGTTCGTGGCCGCACTCGCGGCGGACGTGATCGTGCGCGGCATTCCGGCGCCGTGGCCGGTGCTGCTCGAAGCCGCGGGCCTGCTCACCGGCGCCTACACGCTGGCGGCTTTCCTGCTGAGAAAATTCTTTCGCAACGACATGCGCTTCGATACCGCGCGGCACCTCGGTGTCTTCCTCGCCGTCGTGGTGCCGATCACACTGGTGGTTTCCACGACGTACGTCGCGTTGTTCATGTCGGTCGGCCGCGTTCCGGCCGGCGAGTTCCTGCCGAGCATGTACCGTCACTGGGTCGGCGACCTGAACGGCATCCTTGTGTTCACGCCTGCGCTGCTGACCTGGGCGGGCGCCGCGGCGATATGGCGCAAGGGCTGGACGGGCCTGGTGACGCTCGAAGCCGTCGCGCAGATGCTGAGCATCGCATTCACCCTGTGGGTGATTTTCGGGCTCACCACCACTGACGAATTCAAGTTCTTCTACCTGCTGTTCCTGCCGCTGATCTGGATCGCCGTGCGCTGGGGCATGCGCGGCGCCACGCTCGCGCTGATTGCAATGCAGCTTGGGCTCATCGCCGCGGTGCAACTCGGCGGCTACCATGCGGCCACGTTCGTGCAGTTCCAGTTCCTGATGCTCGCCCTGTGCGTGACCGGCCTGGTGCTGGGCGCGGTGGTCACGCAGCGCATCCAGGTGGAGGCGCAGCTCGGACAGAAGCAGGCAGCGCTCAATCGCGCACTGCAGTTCGCTGCCGCCGGCGAGATGACCTCCGCGCTCGCGCACGAACTCAACCAGCCCATCACGGCGTTGGCGAACTACCTGCGCGCCGGCCAGACGCTGCTGCGTTCACAGAATGTCGACCAGGAACTGCTCGATACCACACTGGAGAAAGCGGTACAGGAAGCGCGCCGCGCAGGCGGTGTCGTGCACCAGTTGCGGGATTTCTTCCGGCGCGGCAGCATTGAATTGCGGCCGACAGGCGTGGACCAGTTGATTGCCGACGCCGTGAACGCGCTGCAGGATCGCGCGCTGCAAGCCGGCGTGCGAATCCAGACGCGCATCGCGACGCCGTCGCTGACACTGGCCGTCGATCCGACCCAGATCGCGATGGTGCTGCACAACCTGATCGCCAACGCGATCGAAGCCATCGCCGCCGCGAAGTCCGAACGCCGCGACGTCAACATCACCGTGACCGGGAACGGAAATGCGATCCGCATCACCGTCGAAGACAGCGGTCCCGGCATCGATCCGCAGGTGATCGCCAGCATGTTCGAGCCTTTCGTCACGAGCAAGCCGGAAGGGATGGGTCTTGGCCTCGCCATCGGCCGCACGCTGGTGCGCGCGCATGGCGGCGAGCTGCATGCGGAGAACCGCGCGCACGGCGGCGCGCGTTTCACGCTGACATTGCCCCTGGAGTCAGGAGAACAGACGCAATGAACGCGCCAACCGTTTTCATCGTCGACGACGACGCGTCGGTCCGCGATTCGCTGGCCCTCCTCCTGAAACTGCGACAGCTGCGCACCGAAACGTTCGCCTCCGCCGAGGAATTCCTCGAGAAACACGAGCCGGAATCGGCGGGCTGCCTTTTGCTTGACGTACGCATGCCCGGCATGAGCGGACTGGAACTGCAGGCCGAGCTCGCGCGCCGCGCCATCGCGCTGCCGGTGATCGTCATCACGGCACACGGCGATGTCGCGACAACGCGTACGGCGCTCAAGGCGGGCGCATTCGACTTCCTGGAAAAACCGGTCGATGACCAGTTGCTCTTCGATGTCATTGAAAATGCGCTGGACTTCGATTCCAGCCGGCGCGACGCGAAGGCCATGACCGACGCACAGCGCGAACGGCTGCAGCGGCTGACGCGCCGCGAACGCGAAGTCATGGAACTGCTCGCCGACGGCCGGCACAACCGGGAAATCGCCGAGTCGCTCGGCATCAGCCCGCGCACGGTCGAAGTCTATCGCGCACGCATGATGGAAAAACTGCAGGCGCGCAATCTCGCCGACCTGATCCGCATCATTTTCGAGGCGCGTTCCGCGGACAATCGTTGAGACGCGCCTTCGCTCCACCGTCTCCTGCCTTTTCATCCGGTTGACCGGTACGTAGTTCCACGTACGCGCGTTGCGTACGCGCCGTTCCGAATTTTCCGCCCTTTTCGCGGGACGTAATGTTGCGCCATGAATCGCGGTGAACGGCCGCAAGAGGTGCAACATGAAAACTTCCCTTTTCCTTGTGCTGCCCGGCTGCGCGCTGCTGGCCTTCGCGCTGGGCGGCTGCCGCTTCGAAACGTCGGGCGCCGACTGTACCCCTGCGCCGGGCGCGGACTGCAGCGGCGCGGATCTCCGTTTCGAGGACCTGCGCAACGCCGACCTGCAAGGCATCAATCTCGAAGGCGCGAACCTGGAACACGCGCTGCTGTGGAACGCCGACCTGCGCGACGCCAATCTTGCCGGCGCTTCGCTGAATTACGCGGACTTTCGCAAGGCCGATCTTCGCAACGCCGATCTCGGTCACGCCGAAATGCGCCGCGCGAACTTTCATGGCGCGCTGATGACCGGGGCGATCCTCGCGCATGCGCGCGCCGGCGAGGCGGATTTCGCTCTCGCCGACCTCCAGGATGCGCGGCTCGATTCCGCGGCCCTCGAGGGCGCAAACCTGCGCGGCGCCGATCTTGGCGGCGCGACGCTTCGCAACGCCGGCCTCGACGGCGTGCGCCTGGAGAAGGCGCACGCCAAGCACGCCGATTTCCAGGGCGCGGAAATGTCCGGCGCGCATCTTCACGGCGCCTTGCTGGAAGGCGCGAGCTGGACAGGCGGACAGGTCTGCACGCCCGGTTCCATCGGCCGCTGCATCACGGAAAGCGGCGACGCCAGCAACGTCCATGCAGGCGTGCCCGTCCGGGTGCGCTGATCCGGTTTTCAAACACTTCACAGGGACAGATCCAGATGTCGACACAACCCAACACGATGCAGCCGAAGACGGCTGCACACACCTGGCTGAAGGCGGCGTTCGAGGCTTTCATGGGCAATGCGCCGGACTGGTACAAGCTCGTGATCCTCGGCTTCCTGGTCGCGAACCCGATCGTGCTGCTGTCGCACGGTCCGTTCGCGGTCGGCTGGCTGCTGCTGTTCGAGTTCATTTTCACGCTCGCGCTGGCATTGCGCTGTTACCCGTTGCTGCCGGGCGGGCTGCTCGCGCTGGAGGCGCTGCTGCTCGGCCTGACGACACCGGAAACATTCTATGAAGAAGTCGTTCACGGGCTGCCGGTCATCCTGCTGGTCACTTTCATGGTTGCCGCCGTGCATTTCCTGCGCGATTTCCTGTTCCTGATCCTGACCCGCATCATGCTCGGCATTCGCTCGCGCGTGACGCGTGCGTTCGTGATCTGCGCCGCGATCGCGGTGCTGTCGGCCTTTCTTGACGCGCTGACCGTGCTGGCGGTGCTGCTGACCGTCGGCCTCGGCTTTTTCGACGTCTATCACCGCGTGGTCTCGGAGAAATCGCATGGCGAGAGCAATGACGAGCACGATCGCGAGGAACTGGAGGAATTCCGCGCCTTTCTGCGCGGCATGATGATGCACGCGGCAGTGGGCACCGCGATCGGCGGCGTCTGCACGCTGGTCGGCGAGCCGGAGAACATCGTCATCGGCTCGGTAGCCGGCTGGAGCTTCATGGAATTCTTCTGGCAGGTCGCGCCGCTGTCGATTCCGACGCTCGTCACCGGTCTTGCGACCTGTCTCGTGCTGGAACGCTTCCGGCTCTTCGGCTTCGGCGCGGACCTGCCCGCGGGCGTGCGCCACATCCTTGAAGACCACGATCGCAAGCAGCACATGAACCGCACGCCGCGCGATCGCGTTCGCGTCTTCGCGCAAGGCCTCGCCTGCGTGCTGCTGATCGTGGCGCTGGGCTTTCACATTGCCGAGGTCGGCCTGATCGGCGTCGGCCTGCTCGTGTTCGGCGCGACCGTCAACGGCGTGACCGACGAACACCGCATCGCCAAGTCCTTCGAGGCCGGCATGCCGTTCGTTGCGCTGCTGGTCGTCTTCTTCGCCATCGTCGGCGTCATTCACAGCCAGCACCTGTTCGATCCGGTCATCAGTTCGGTGCTGGCGATGGACGGCAGGACGCAGCTTGTCATGATCTACCTCAGCAACGGCCTGCTGTCGGCGGTGAGCGACAATGTGTTTGTCGCGACGATCTACATCGACCAGGTGCACAATCTGCTCAACGCCGGGCTGATTCCGCGCGAACTGTTCGAGCGCCAGGCGGCGGCAATCGTCATGGGCACGGGCATTCCCGCCATGGCGACGCCAAACGGCCAGGCGGCGTTCCTGTTCCTGCTCACCTCGGCGCTGGCGACGCACATTCGCCTGTCGTACGGCCGGATGGTCTGGATGGCGCTGCCGTACGTGATCACGACAAGCGTCGCCGCACTGCTGTCGATCCTGTACTTCTTCTGACGGAAAAGGCACCGGGCATGTCGTGCCTGGGGGCCGCGGGTCGGACGACGAGGGAACCCGTCCGGCACGCGGCCTCCACACGCCTTTGACCTTCCTGCCTTTGTCATGAATCGCGCCCGGGAGGGCGCTCCCGCATTCACATTTTTCATATCCTGTTGATCCTGTCCTTTGCTCTTCGCTTTCGACCTTCGACCTTCGACCTTCGACCTTCGACCTTCGACCTTCGACCTTCGACCTTCGACCTTCGACTTTCGACCCTTTGTTACATAGTCCCTCATGGGTTTTCCCTGCCCGTTTGCGCCCCCTTTTGTGACGTTCGTCGCAGATGTAGCCTCGAAGGGCAATGAGAGGTTTCAAGACGCTCGCCCTGAACAAACCTCGGTTGGCGCCCGGCCGGGTGCCGATCCGGTTCCGGCTGCTGCTGGGTTTCGCCGTGCCGCTGGCGATCTGGATACTGGTCTCCATCCTGAACATCGCCGTCTGGGACCATGCGGTAGAAAACATCGACCACCTGATCGCGAGCCAGCGCGCGATCATGCTCGCGAACGAATACACCAGTGAATCGCTGCGCGCGCAGGCCGCGAAGCGCGGCTACCAGATGACGTCCAATCCGGAATTTCTCGAGCCCTACCGCAGCGCGACGCAAGCGGTAAACCGCATACACAACGAACTCACGACGCTGGTGTACGACCGACCCGAGCAACTGCAACGCCTCCAGACGGCGGGCAATCTTTTCCAGCAATGGCTTTACGACGTGTCGCGCTACGACATCAGGGCGCGCGGGGAAGTGCCGCTCGAAGTCGTCGACAAGGCGCACGACCTGGAGCGACTGCTGCTGATGCTGCAGGACATGCAGATGCGCACGCCCGGCGACAACCAGCAGCGCGCGGGGCTGCTGACGCAGATACGCCTGGAAACGCGCGCGCTGATGCAACGGGAAACCCTGACGGAGTACCGCGACACCTTGCGGCGGGCGCTGAAGCAACTCGAGCAGTACGAGGCGGGATTCGAAAACGACGATCCGCGGTCCTCGGCAAACGCGCTGCGCAGCGCGGTGGCAATGTTCACGCGTGTCACGCAGTCGCTGCTCGACGCCGACTTCGCGATCAAGACGTCCGTGGCAAGCGATTACGGCGATTCGCTGCTGGAAGGCTTCTACGAGAACATGAGCCGCTTCATCGCCGCGGAACGCATCCTGCTCGACGAACACCGCGCGGCGATGGAGGCCGCGGACGAACGCGGCCGGTTCATCTTCTGGGCCGGTCCCGCGCTCGGCATGCTGATGATGGTCATCATGACCAGCTGGATGAGCCGGCGCATCGCGTTGTCGCTGGAAGGCATTACGCGCGCCGCGCGCGGACTGGCGCGCGGCGACCTGCAGGCGCGCGCGCAAGTGACCGGCAAGGACGAATTCGCCGTGCTCGCGGAACGCTTCAACGTCATGGCCGATCTTGTCGAAAGCCGCAGCCGCGAATCCGCCGCGCTTGCCGAACTCGGCGAGCTGCTGCAGTCGAGCACCAGCATCGATGAAGCGGCGAGCATTTTCACCGACCTTGCCGCGAAACTCTTTCCGGGCCAGCCGGGCGCGCTCTACCTCATGGGTCCGAGCCGTGACGAAGTCGTGGCAGTGACTTTCTGGAACGGTGGCGAGGACCTGAGCGAACCGGAGTTCGTGCCCGAGGACTGCTGGGCCCTGCGCCTGAGCCGCACGCATGAAAACATCTGCGGGAATGCGGTGCGTTGCATGCACCTGAGTTCGGCGGACGAGATGTCGCTCTGCCTGCCGCTGCATGCCTTCGGCGAATCGCTCGGCATGCTGTTTGTCGCCAATCCTGCCGACGGCTTTGCCGAAGGCAGCATCGGCGCCGAGCAGCACCGCGAGTTCACGGATACGGTCGCCGAACAGCTCGCCCTTGCGCTGGCCAACCTGCGCCTGCGCGAAACGCTGCGTCACCAGTCGATCCGCGATCCGCTCACGCAGCTGTACAACCGCCGCTATCTGGATGAAACCTTCCGCCGCGAGCTGCACCGCGCGGCGCGGCGCAGGACGCCGTTGTCGGTGCTGCTGTTCGACATCGACCTTTTCAAGCAATTCAACGACACGCACGGGCACGACGGCGGCGACGCCTTGCTGAAATCCGTCGGCAACTGCCTGCGGGATTTCTTCCGTGCGGAAGACGGCGCGTTTCGCGCGGGCGGCGAGGAATTCGTCGCGGTGCTGCCCGAGACCGCGCTGCAGGATGCCTTGGCGCGCGCCGAGGAACTGCGCCGGGAGATTGCGCAACTGGAAGTGCGCCACGGCAACGCCATCCTGCCGCCGATCACCATCTCCGTCGGCGTGGCGGCGTTCCCCGACCACGGCGAAACCATCGAACAGTTGCTGAAGGCGGCCGACCGCGCGCTGTATGAAGCGAAGGAAAGCGGAAGGAACCGGGTTGTGGCGGCGGGGTGACGGGAGACGGTTGAAGTCGAAAGGCGAAAGGCGAAAGGCGAAAGGCGAAAGGCGAAAGGCGAAAGGCGAAGAGCAATGGCGAGGTGGCTTTCGACCTTCGACGCGTCAGTTCGACGAGACGTACTTCTCGCGCCGCACGTTTCCTATCGGGAAGCCGGCCTTCTCGCAGTAACCCGCCGCCGCGTCGATCATGCCGGGATTGCCGCAGAGATAGACCACGTCGTGCGACGGGTCGAGTTCCAGTTCATCGAGAATTTCCTGCACGTAACCGCTGCGGTCCAATGATCCGCAGACCTGCGGCATGGAACGGCTGTAGCAGGAAAAGAAGCGGAAGTTCTCGAACGCCTCGTCCATCGCGCGGAAGTCGTCGCCGTACAGCAGCTCGTCCGGGTTGCGCACGCCGAGCACGAGATCGACGCTGATTTTCGGATCCGCAAGGCGGCGGCGCAACTCGGGCAGGAACGCACGGTACGGCGTCACGCCGGTGCCCGTGGCAAGCAGCACGTAGCGGCAATGCCCGTCGTCGCGCAGCACGAAACGTCCCGCGGGACCGATCGCCGGCAGTTCCTCGCCTTCCTGCATGCCGAACAGCAGCTTCGTGGCGCGGCCGCCTTCGACGTGCGCGACGGCGATGCGCAACTGTTCGTCGCCGCTTTCCGGCACGGTGGCGATCGAGTAGCTGCGGCGCAGGAGTTTCTCAGGCGTGTCGATCATCAATGACACGAACTGCCCCGGCTCGAACTGAAGCGGCGCGCCGTCCTTGCGTGCGAACGCGAGCTCGCGCACGCGCGGCGTGATCATGCGGGCGGACTTGAGAACGGCGTCGAATTTCTTTACGGACATGGCGGGTTCCCTGCGAAACGGCCGCTGATTGTGCCACAGAACGCGCGTTTTCGCGTGCTTGCGCGGAGCGCGGCAGGAATGCCTATAATCCGCCGGAAACCACTGCCCTGGGGACATCCATGAAAACCACAATTCGCCTTGCTGTTGCCGGCCTCCTTTTGCTGCCCGCGCTCGCGGCGGCCGGAGGCTTCAATCTTTCCGCCCGAGCGAGCACCTTGGGCGTCGGCTATGAAATCGGCTATGCCGTCAACGATTACGTCAATTTCCGCGTCGCGTTCAACGACTACAGCTACGAGTACGACACGACCGAGGACGACATCGACTACACCTTCGATCTCGAACTCGAATCCACGGCGTACTTCCTGGACATTCACCCGTTCGGCGGCAGTTTCCGGCTGACGGGCGGCCTGCTGGACAACAAGAATCGCCTGGACGGACAGGCGGAACCGGCGGGCACCTACGAAATCAACGGCGTGAGCTACTCCGGCGACCAGGTCGGCACCCTGTTCAGCGCCGTGAGGCTGGGCGAGGAGCAGCCGGTGTACGTCGGTCTCGGCTTTTCCCAGCCGCTGGGCGAGTCCGGCTGGGGTCTCGGTTTCGATATCGGCGCGGTGATGATGGGCGATTCGGACGTCGAGCTTGCCGCTACCGGGCCGATCACGACGCTGGACCCGAACTTCGCCGCGAACCTGGAAGCGGAAGAGCAGGAAGTGGAATCGGAAATCAACGCCGATTTCGACACCTATCCCGTGGTCGCGCTGGGCATCACCTTCCAGTTCTGATTGATGCAGGACAAAAAACCCGCCGCGATTCGCGGCGGGTTTTTTTTTGGTTCTTCACGGCACCAGGAACAGTAGGAGCGCCCTTCCCGGGCGCGATTGCCAGCAATCGGCCGCGGAGCGGCCTCCTACGAGATTTCGCGGGCTTTGAAGTGCGATGCGACCGCTTTCGCCTTTCGCCACAAAAGCGAAGAGCAATGACAGGATTAACAGGATTTTTTTGGGGTGGGCTTCGCCTACCGCTTTCGCCTTTCGCCTTTCGCCTTTCGCCTTTCGCCTTTCGCCTTTCGCCTTTCGCCTTTCGCCTTTCGCCTTTCGCCTTTC
>DASVCH010000070.1:0-49723 GCA_036381715.1 Gammaproteobacteria bacterium
GGGCACGAGTTGCAGAACTTCGCGCGTCCTGTGCCCGATGTTCTGCACGCGCAGGTGGCAGGACACCTGCCAGGCGACCTTGCCGAGCGGGTTCGGAAATTCCGTTTTCAGGAGTCCGGCACGATGGCGCAGCACGAGGTACTCGAAGGGATCGAAAATGGCGTCGCGCACTTTCGCGACGTCCGCATCCTCCGGGAACATGAGCGGCAGTTCCTGCTTGAACATGAGCACGCAGGACGGTACCGGGGCGACAATGTCCCAGCCTTCATCGACAAGTTTCGCGAGCAGGGGAATATTGTGCCGCTTCGCTTTTGCGACGGCATCGAGATCGCCGAGTTCGAGCTTCGGCATGCCGCAACATTTTTCCTGCCCGGCCATGCGCACGGGGATGCCGTTGTGTTCGAACACGGCGACCAGGTCTTCGCCGAGTTCCGGCTTGTTGAAATTCCCGTAACACGTGCCGAAGAGGGCAACGCGTCCGCGCGTTTCGCCGGCCGGCACGGCCTCGCCATGCGGCTCGTGCCGCTGCATGCGCTTCCTCAATGTCTTCGAATGATATTCCGGGACGACGGCGTCGCGGTGTACGCCCAGCGTTTTCTCCAGCAGCGCGCGGGCGGGGCGGCTCCGGTTGGCGGCGTTGACCGCTTCGGCGACGATCGGAATGCCGGCGAACTTTCCGACAACGTCCGTTGACGACAGCAGCTTGTCGCGGAACGCCGTTTCGCCCTTGCGGTGCTTCACGGCCTTCGCACGCAGCATGAGATGCGGGAAATCGACGTTCCATTCGTGCGGCGGCACGTACGGGCACTTCGTCATGTAGCACATGTCGCACAGGTAGCAGTGATCGACGACGTTCCAGAAGACTTCGCGCGGCACGCCGTCGAGCTCCATCGTCTCCGATTCGTCGATGGCGTCGAACAGCGTCGGGAAGGCGTTGCACAGGCTGAAGCAGCGGCGGCAGCCGTGGCAGATGTCGAAGACGCGCTCGAGTTCGGCGAACAGGCTGGGTTCGTCGTGAAAGTCGTCGCTGCGCCAGTCGAGCGGATGGCGCGTCGGCGCATCGAGGCTGCCTTCGCGCGCCGGCGCGGCCGGTGCCGGCGCGCCGGTCTTGACGGTCATGCGGACTCCCGCCCGAATCGGACTTCAGCTGTCCAGGGAATCGAGCGCCTTCTGGAACCGGTTGGCGTGCGAGCGCTCGGCCTTGGCGAGCGTCTCGAACCAGTCCGCGATTTCGTCGAAGCCCTCGTCGCGCGCCGCCTTTGCCATGCCGGGATACATGTCCGTGTATTCGTGCGTCTCGCCGGCAATGGCGGCCTTGAGGTTGGCGCCGGTCTCGCCGATCGGCAGTCCGGTCGCGGGATCGCCGACCGCTTCCAGGTATTCGAGATGGCCGTGCGCGTGGCCGGTTTCGCCTTCCGCGGTGGAGCGGAACACCGCGGCGACGTCGTTGTAGCCTTCGACGTCCGCCTTCGCGGCGAAGTACAGGTAGCGGCGGTTGGCCTGCGACTCGCCGGCGAACGCGGCTTTCAGGTTTTCCTCGGTCTTGCTGCCTTTCAGTGCCATGACGAACTCCTCCTCCGTTTGCGGGCGGACTTTAGAATTGTTCTAAAATAAAGGTAGCAGCCGGCCCCCGCTTGTCAAACTGCATTGGCCGCGGCGGCGTCAGCACCTAGAATGGCGGTCCGCAACCGGAGACGACCGTGCCGAAAACGACGCGCAAACCGAAAGCCGACGAAATCACCACCGCCGGCTTCGAGGCCTCGCTGGGCGAACTCGAACAGCTGGTCGAACGCCTGGAGGGCGGCGAACAGAGCCTGGAAGACGCCCTGAAGGATTTCGAGCGCGGCATTGCCCTTACCCGCCAGTGCCAGCAGGCGCTGAAACACGCCGAACTTCGCGTCCAGCAATTGCTTCAGCGCGATGGCGAAGAGAGCCTGGAAGACTTCGAGGCCGGCGGTAACGAGGGCTGAGGCATTACCTGAGCGATTCAGTCAGGTATAATGCCGGCCTGCCGCCACCCCCCAGTCAGGCGACCAAGACCGGAGATCCCCGCAGATGACCGCAAGCAGCAAGGCCGGCGCCCGCACCGCAACACCGACCGGCGCCATCGCCGATGTCCAGGGCAGCGCCGATACGCGCCGCATCCCGATCAACAAGGTCGGCATCAAGGACATCCGTCATCCCGTGCGGGTCAGGGACCGCAGCGGCGGCGAACAGCACACGATCGCCAACTTCAACATGTACGTGGACCTGCCGCACAACTTCAAGGGCACGCACATGTCGCGCTTCGTCGAGATCCTCGAAAAGAACGAGCGCGAGATCACGGTCGATTCCTTCAAGGCGATGCTGAACGAGATGACGGACCGCCTCGAGGCCGAGAAAGGCCACATCGAGATGAACTTTCCGTACTTCGTCTCCAAGGCGGCGCCCGTCTCCGGCGTGCAGAGCCTGATGGACTACAACGTGGCCATGATCGGCGAGCGCTGCGGCGGCAGGACGGAACTGGAACTGAAAGTGGTCGTGCCGGTCACCAGCCTGTGTCCCTGCTCGAAAAAGATCTCGGATTACGGCGCGCACAACCAGCGCTCGCACGTCACGGTGCGTGCGCGCATTCGCGGTTTCGTCTGGATAGAGGAACTGATCGATCTCGTCGAAAGCGAAGCGTCCTGCGAGCTTTATGGCCTGCTCAAGCGCCCGGACGAAAAGTTCGTCACCGAGCGCGCCTACGACAACCCGAAGTTCGTCGAGGACATGGTGCGCGATATCGCCGTGCGCCTGAACGAGGACGAACGTATCGCCGCGTACTCCGTGGAATCGGAGAACTTCGAGTCGATCCACAACCACTCGGCGTATGCGCTGGTCGAGAAAGACAAGGGCAATGGACGGGATTGACAGGATTTTTCGGAATTCACAGGACTGAAATCGACAAAAAAGGGGCCGCGATTGCGGCCCCTTTTCATTTTTTCTCCAAAACCGCCTTTCGCCTTTCGCCTTTCGCCTTTCGCCTTTCGCCTTTCGCCTTTCGCCTTTCGACTTTCGACTTTCGACTTTCGACTTTCGACTTTCGACTTTCGACTTTCGACTTTCGACTTTTTCACCCGTCCCTGTCGATTTCCGTTTTCCCCGTTCGTCGTCATTACAAGGCGGCCTGCCGGATATCGAGGAGAACGCAATGAGATTCATGATTATCGTCAAGGCGACGAAGGATTCGGAAGCCGGAGTGATGCCTGCGCAGTCACTGTTCGATGCGATGGGCGCCTACCACGAGGAACTGGCGAAAGCCGGTGTACTGCTGGACGCCTCGGGCCTGCACCCGAGTTCGAAGGGCTGGCGCGTCACCTGGAAGGGCGGCATGAAAACGGTCACCGACGGGCCGTTCACGGAGGCGAAGGAGATCATTGCCGGCTACACGCTGATCCAGACGAAGACGGAAGAGGAAGCGCGCGAATGGGCGCGCCGCTTTCCGAACCCGGCCGTGGACCAGCTTGACGGCGAGATCGAAGTCCGGCGCCTGTTCGAGCTGGACGATTTCGGGGACGTGGATATCGAACGTTTCCGCCGGCTCGAAGCGGAACGCCGTCCCTGAGGTCTCCAGCCACTCACATATACAAGGTGTAACGCGATGCGGCAGATGAAGGAGACCGGCGTCGCGGCGCTACCCGGGGCGTGCGAAGGAAAGTGAACGGTGCTGTTGCCCCCGCGCCCCGAAGGTGATGTGATCGGCAGTCATGACTGCCAATCACAAGGTCCACCAGGCGATCAACGCGATCTGGAAGATCGAATCTCCCAGGCTCATCGCGGCGCTCGTGCGTTTCGTGCGCGACGTGGGGCTGGCGGAAGATCTCGCGCAGGATGCGCTGGTCGCCGCGCTCGAAACCTGGCCCGCCAGCGGCATCCCCGACAAGCCCGGCGCCTGGCTGATGACCACCGCCAAGCGCCGCGCCGTCGATCACTGGCGGCACCGGAAACTCGTCGATCGCAAGCACGAAGCCATCGAGCACGAGCAGGCGGACAGCGAGGCCGCCATGCCTGACTTCGAGCAACTGTTCGAGGAGGACGTTGGCGACGATCTGCTGCGCCTGATGTTCATCGCCTGCCATCCCGTGCTTTCACGCGAGGCGCGCATCGCGCTCACGCTTCGGCTGCTCGGCGGCCTCACCACGGAGGAAATCGCGCGCGCGTTCCTTGTTCCCGAACCCACCGTCGCGCAGCGGATCGTGCGCGCGAAACGCACGCTCGCGGAAAAGCGCGTGCCGTACGAAATGCCGGACGCCGGCGCCTTGCGCGAACGCATCGGCTCCGTGCTCGAAGTCATCTATCTCGTGTTCAACGAAGGTTACGCCGCGACGAAAGGCGACGACTGGCTGCGTCCCGCGCTGTGCGAGGACGCGCTCAGGCTCGGCCGCGTTCTCGCGGGGCTCGCGCCGGACCAGTCCGCCGTGCACGCGCTGGTGGCGCTGATGGAAATCCAGGCCTCGCGCTTCAACGCGCGCACCGGGCCGGACGGCGAACCGGTCCTTTTGCAGGATCAGAACCGCGCCTTGTGGAATCAATTGTTGATCCGCCGCGGACTCGCGGCGCTGGAACGCGCGCGGCAATGCGCCGATGCGCCCAACGCGTATCTCATCCAGGCCGAGATCGCCGCCTGCCATGCGCGCGCGGCGACTGCGGATGCGACCGACTGGCAACGCATCGCGATGCTGTACGAAGTGTTGGGACGCATCGCGCCCTCGCCCGTCGTGGAACTGAACCGCGCCGTCGCCGTGTGCATGGCGGCCGGACCGGAACCGGCGTTGGCCATGGTGGACGCGCTGGGCGACGAACCGGCGTTGAAGCATTACCATCTGCTGCCGAGCGTGCGCGGCGACTTTCTTTTCCGGCTTGAACGCTTCGACGAGGCGCGCGCGGAATTCCGGCGCGCGGCGGAACTTGCCGGCAACGCGCGCGAACGGGAGTTTTTGCTTCGGCGCGTCGAGTCATGCGATCGATGATCGCGTTCGATCAATCCTGCAGGCCAGGCGGGCCGTGCACGAACGTCAAGCGGGGGAAACAACCATGCAATTCATGCTGATGTGCTGTTCCGAAAGCGAGCACTGGTCGTCCTTGCCGGAAAGCGAGCGCGACCAGGTCATGCGCGATTACGAGCAGTGGGTCCGGGATCAGGTCGCGAGCGGGCATTACCTTGCCGGCGGCAAGCTGGATGAAAGTCATACGGCATCGACGCTGCGCGAAATGGACGGCAGGATGAAAGTCACCGACGGACCGTTCTCCGAAGCGAAGGAACAGATCGGCGGCTACCACCTGATCGAGTGCCGGGATCGCGCCGAAGCGATCGCCATCGCGCGAAAGATTCCCACGCTGCGTGTCGGCAGCTCGGTGGAGGTTCGTCCGCTGTTGTATCAGAACGTCGAGTGACGCTGCGCCCCGCGCGTCAGTGCATGCGCACCGTGCGGTCGTCTTCCCGGACTTCCTCGAGCAGCCCGATCACGTCGCGCCATCGCCGCATGACGTCGACCGAGCGCTGACGCACCAGCCGTTCGTCGCCGGCGCCGGCGATGCTTTCCAGTTCCGCGAAGACCCGCGACAGTTCGGTAGCGCCGACGTGCCGCGCGCTGCTGCGCATGGCATGCGCGGTGCGATGGACCGCCTCGCGATCGAGACGGCTGCCGGTGGCCTTCTCCAGTTCCGCAAGCCGTGTCAGCGATTCGCGGATGAACACGCGCCGCAACGCCGGCGTCACTTCCGCCTGTTCGGGAAGGTCCGCCGGTTCTTCCATCATCGGCAGGCGGCAGTGCCGCTCCAGCACGGACAGCAGGCCGCCCCGCGTGGCGGGTTTTTCCAGGAAACCGACCGCGCCCGCGCGCAAACAGCGCTGCCGTTCCGCCTGCGTCAGGCCCGCCGAGAACATCACGATGGGCGGCGCGGCCTGCGAGTACCGGCCCATGATGCGGCGGACGATTTCGTCGCCGCGCCCGTCCGGCAGGTTGTAATCCAGCAGCACGAGATGAAAATCGTCGCGCTCGAGTGCATCGAGCGCTGCCGCGGCGCTCATGGCCGCGGTCACCCGGCAGCCGAGCGCCTGCAGCCGGGCCTGCGCGGCCTCAAGGCCCACGCGCTCGTCTTCCACCAGCAGCACCGCCGCTTCCTGCGGGGCGTTTTCGCGCACGTAATGGCGCGTGACGAGGTTGACGCTGTCGCGCTGGTCTTCGGCGACAGCCAGCGTGGCGAGCGATGCCCGCAGCAGTTCGCCCAGGTGCTCCGGTGGAATCGGCTTGGTGAGATAACCCGAGAAGCCCGCCTCCTTGGCGCGCCGGCCATCGCCGCGGCTGCCGCTCGCGGTGATCGCGACCAGGCAGATGTCGCGGGTTTCCGGGCGCGCCTTCAGCGCGCGCGCCAGCGGCTCGCCGGGAAGATGCTGGGCCAGCAGGTCGGTGACGAGGATTTCGTAGGGACGTCCGTGCACGTGGCCAAGCAGGGCTTCCTTGAACGCGTCCACGCCGTCATCGACCGTCCGCACGTCCAGCCCCAGCGTCCGAAGCTGCGCCTCGAAGCGGTCACGCTCCTCGGACGGCGCCTCCGCCAGCAGCAGGCGGACGCCGCGCACCTCGATGCTGCGCGCGATGCGCGCGATGCTGATGCCCTGCTGCGGCTCGAACAGCAGCTCGACGGTGAACGTCGAGCCCTTGCCCGGCTCGCTGACGACGTGGATCGCACCGCCCATCGCTTCGACGATTTCGCGGCAGATCGCAAGGCCGAGACCCGTGCCTTCCACGCGCGCGCCTTCGCCGGAATGCGCGCGGCTGTAAGGCGTGAACAGTTTCTTCAGCGTCCGTTCATCCATGCCCCGCCCCGTGTCGCTGACGGATATCGCGATCCGTCGCGGCGCGTTGCTCCCCGCGCGCTCGTCGGCCGGCGCCGCCACGTGGCAGTGCACGGAACCCGAGGCCGTGAACTTGATGGCGTTGCCGATCAGGTTGACCAGGACCTGCCGCAGCCGGCCGGGATCGCCGGTGACGAGGCGCGGCACCCCGGGCGCGATTTCCGCGCGGAAATCGAGTCCCTTCGCGCCCGCCTGCGCGCGCAACAGCGAACAGGCATTGGTCACGCATTCGCCGAGGTCGAACTCGACGCGGTCCAGTTCGACCTGGCCGGCCTCGATCGCCGCGTAATCGAGCACGTCGTTGATGAGCATGAGCAGGCTTTCGGCCGCCGAATGAATCACGCGGATGTCGCCGGCAAAGGGCTGCGCCGCGGGCTTGCGCGCAAGCATGTCGGTCATGCCGAGAATCGAATTCAGCGGCGTGCGGAACTCGTGGCTGAGCTTGGCGAAATAGTCCGTGCGGCGCTGCGCGTTGACGCGCTCCTCGCGCAGCGAGCGGCGCAGCGAGGAAGTGCTGACCATGATCGCCGAGCCCGCATCGCGCGTCGTGTGGAAGCTGACCGCCTGTCCCCACAGCGCGTACAGGAACGGCAGCGAATCGAGCACCCAGATGGCGAGGTTTTCGCGCTGGGCGCGCAGCATGTTCTCGTAGGAAATCCCGCCGTAGAAATGCTGCGCAACCATGGTGCAGGCGATCAGCACCGCGAAGCAGGCGATGAAGGTGCCGTACCAGGCATAGCGCGAACTGCGGGCGCGCAGCAGGCGCAGCGTCGCATCGAGCGCTTCGTCCCTCGAGATGCGGGCTGCCTTGAGAAGGTTCGGACTCACGACGCGTTTCCCCCCGGCGCGCCGGGCGAGAGGCCGGCCGTGCCTGCGCCGATTTTACATTTGTCGGAACCGCTGGTGAACAATTCCCGCGAAACGGGTGGCCGATCCTGCGGCGCAGCGCCCCGTCACGCCGGAATTTCCAGCCGCAGGTTCCCGCGGACCTGTTCCGCCCAGGCTTCGGGAACGCCGGATTCGGCGGCGTAATCCCGCCAGCGCGAAACCGCCGCACGAACCTCCTCGACAATCGCCTCCGCGCGGCCGCGTTTCATGCCCGCGCTGCGCGCGCACTCGCGGAAGTCCTCATGCGTGAAACCGTCCTGCCTGCCGTTGACCGTCATCTGGTGCTTCGAGGTCCACGCGCCCGAGGGGTTGTAGCTGTACGTGACGTCGAACGCCGGCGAGAGCGCCCAGCGGCCGGACTTGTCCATGAGAAACGCGATGTTCTTGACGTGATCGTCCTGGTTGCGCGCGACGATGTTGAACGCCATGCGGCGAAACTGCTGCTCGATGTCGTCCATGCCAAGGCCGAGCCGGCGAACGACGCCGAGCGCCTGTTCGTACGAATACGCGCCCGCCATGTTGTAGTCGAAGTGCGCGAGCGCGGCGAGCGATTGCATGTGCAGCTTGCTGCCGTCGTCGCGGCGGTCGAAGCGTTTCGTCATGAAATGGCAGCGGCCGTTTTCTTCCAGCAGCTGGCATTCGCTCATGTTGATGCCGGCGGCCGCGGCCATTTTCGAGTACGCGTACTCGATCCGGCCGTAGCCGTGCGGGTCTTCCAGTTCGCGGTCGCGGTTACCGGCCACGCCGTCGAACTTCAGCAGCCAGTATTCGAAACCCTCGCCCGCGTCGGTCTGCCCTGACCGGACTTCACCGGTTTCGCGATTCCACGCGATGATCGCCTTCGCGCGCGCGCCGCCGGCGGACGTGCCGACGCGCAGGATATCCTTCAGCGCTTCTTCCTTCCTGCGGTCGTCAACGAACGAGCCCGAGATGGCGTTTCGATGCGTGAGAATTTCCGAGGCGAGTTCGACCAGCGCATCGACGCGGATCTTCTTCGCGGTGCGCGGTGCGGGTCCGAGCGTGGGGCGGAATTCGAGCGCGCCGATGCCGCGCGTGCCGACGTAACACAGCCGCTCGACCGCATCGAAACTTTCCGGCGTGCGGTTCTGCGTGGCGAGCCAGGCGTCGATGAGCGCGTTGCCGAACCGGTCCGGCAGCGAATCGGCGAGCATGCCCGGCAGGCCGTTGAAGGACGCCGGCGCAAGCTCCGGAAAACGGTACGGCGCCTTCGCCAGCGGCATTTTCAGCGGCGAGACTTCAATGCCGCTTTCGGCGAACGCGGGATCGTACTGGAAGCTCGCGAAGGTCTCGCCCGCTTCGAGCGAGACGGCGCCGATGGTCCGGCCCCAGAGACGGACTTCGGCGAGCGTCATGTGTCGTCGCCCCAGGTCCACTCGCCGCGTCCGGAATCCCTGGCCCGGCCGCGGCCGGTCCCGTGCCGCACGCGTCGCCGCGCCCTGCCGCGTTCCAGGAGTTCCATCGGCCCGGGGACCGCCGGCGGCAGCAGCGCTTCGAGCTTGCCCAGCAGGCCCAGCATTCGCAGTACCCGCACGAGGCTGGTCAGCTGGACGGAGTTGCCTGCCTCCAGCCGCTCCACGGTGCGCTTCGAAACCCCCGACTCGCGGGCGAGCGCGTCCTGTGTCAGGCCGGCTTCGACCCGGCGATGCGCCACCCGGCGGCCGAGCTCGGCAAGAACCGCGGTGTCAGCGAGATTTTCGGTGATCTTCATGGCTTGCCCGGGCTTGCTGAATGGACAGACGCATGTTTCGCCTTTTCTGACGAAAAATCAACCAAAATGATGATATTTCGTCAATTTAAGCGAGTTATAACAGGGTAACTTATCGTCAATATCGACGATTTATGAGAACGCGACGGGCTTTTACTGGTACATGACGGTGACGGTGAAGGAGCCTGAATACCCGGACGCCGCCTGACCGGGTTCCACATTGAGCGTACCGCCGACGGTGAAACTGGCCTGCCCCAGCGTATTGAACATGCCCGTTCCTCCCAGGCTGTCCTCGAAGTTGTCGATGAGCATGGTGTTGCCGGCACCATCGGAGAGCGTTGCGGTCAGCGGCAGCGAAATCACGAAGTTCATGGAAGGATCGCCCGAAACGGTGAACCGCGCCGGATGCGCCGGGGATTGCGCGAGGCAGGTCAGGCTCACGCTGCAGCTGCGGGAACCGGCCGGGGTGACGGTCACGGTCCCTCCCAGCGGCCCCGAGACGATGGCGCCGAAAGCGATCTCCTGCGTGTTCACGACTTCGAACGGCAAGGCGCCGGTCGGTGCGATCGACAGCAGCAGCGCGAGGCAGCCTTTGACAACGCCGGATGCGGGTTTCATGCCGGGTTCTCGCAATGGCGGGTTTCCGCGAAAAGGATACCGCATCGGTCAATTCGTCCTGATGGCGTCCTGAACGCTCTTGAAACTGCGGATCCAGGGCTGCGTGACGCGCAGCGCCGCGGGCAGCGATTCCGCCGCGGCGCGGGCTTCGGCGTAATTCCGGTACTCGCCGTAAATGATCGAATACCAGTCCCTGCCGTCGCGCCGCGTCCGGGAATACGCCGCCGAACGGCACAGGCCGTGACTTTCGATGAATGCGCGCGCTTCGGATTCGCTCGCCACGGCCAGCAGCTGCACCGTGTAATGCCCGCCCGGCCGCGACAGGATCCATGCCGCCGAGCGGATGGCGTCCGCGGCCTGCAGGCCGCCCGTCATCTCGCCCGAGAGGGAGGCCAGCGGACGGATGTAGGGTCCCGCGCTTCTCAGTGCCGCCGGCAATTGGCGGATCGCGGCGCGTGCCGTCGCGGCATCCGGATAGCGGCCGAAAAGCACCTGGTACCACGGCGCCCCGTTGCGGGACGTTCGCAGCCAGGCGGCGCGGGCATCGAGGTCATGCGCGGCGGTGTAGCGCCGCACGGTGCCTTCCGCCGAGGCGGCCATGAGCTGGATGGTGTACCCGGATGGCCCGCTCGCGCTTTCCGGCCGGCGAACATCCGGCGGGTGCGGCCGGCGCCGTTCCCGCCGCGAGGTGCCGTCGCCAACCAGCAGGTCCACCGAGCCGATCGTGCCCATGCGGCCATGGATTTCGATCAGCATGTCGTCGGGGTTGTAGTCGCGCTCCAGTCCGTCCCTGCCGAGGCGAATGCGATAGAACCCCGGCGGCATGCGATCAAAGTAGTAGTAGCCGTCATACGCGCTGACCGTGGAATCCACGCGTTCGCCCTCCGCGGTCAGCAGGTAGACGCGCTCGCCCGGCGCTGCGCGAAAATCGCCATTCTGCGGTTTCAGCACCATGCCCTCGATGCTGCCCGTGGGCGTCACCGGGATCTGGACGTTCGCCGTGCGGCCGGGCCGCGGCACGATCGCGATCTTCGCGTTTTCCACCTGCCAGAAAGGATTGACGAGCGACGCGGGATCGACGCTGACCTCCGTGATCTCGTAGGACGGCAGGCCGGGAATGTAGATGTAGCCGTTGTCGCCGGACGGTTTTTCGCGCGCGGCGTTGCCGACCAGCAGCGTCACGCCGGGCACCGGCGGCTCGGATTCGTCCCAGGCGCCGTTGCCGTTTTCGTCCAGGAAAACGTGCACGCCCAGCGCGCCGAACTGGGTCCTGGCATTCGACGTCACCTGCCAGTCGCGCGACACCGGATCGCGGGTGAAGCTGCCGGACAGCACAAGGCCGGCGGTCGTTTCGCCAACATCGCTGCGCGCCACGTTCATGCCCAGGGAAAAATGATCGAAACGCCAGCTCAGGCCGGTCGAATACGTGGTCACGTCCGCCAGCGGGCTGCGGACGGCGCCGACGCGCAGCGTCGCGCGGTCGCCCAGCGCCCAGTCCGCCGACAGCCCGACGTCGCGGATGTAGGTCTCCGGCGAAAGCTCCTGCACCACCTCGCCGCGCAGCGACACCGGCCCGCGGTGCGTGCTGAACAGCAGCCGCTGCCGGGCGCGGCGGATTTCGTTGCCGGCGGTCCGGGTGAGATCGGTTTCATAGGCGTGCGTTGCCGTGCCGAAGCGCGTGCTCCAGGAAAGCTGGCTCACCGCCTCGAAGCGCTCGCCGTCGGTGCCGCGGTTCTGCGTGACCTGCAGGCCGAACCCCAGCCGCTCGACGCGGCCGCGGAGCCGGAGCGCGTTCCGTTCCAGCAGCTCGCCGGGCACGATTTCCGAGCGCACGCGCTCGCTGTCGAAATTCTCGAAGCGCGAGGATTCCGCGGAGACATCGAGCCCGAACAGCCGGGTGCTGAGCAACGCGGAAAGCGCGGTGCCGCCATCCACTTCGCTGGCGTACTCGATCCGCCCGAACGCGCCGGGCAGCGAGAGATTGGTGTGCGCGGTCAGGTAGTCCCGCTCGACGTCATCCAGCACCAGCCGCCGCACGGTGGCGCCGAAGGAGATGGCGCGCGTCAGGCCGTAGTCGTAGCCGAAGGCATAACGCGGATGCTCGGTCTCGTCCGGCAGTTCGGACGACGCGTACAGGTCGCGCTCCTGCATGGCCGTGAAACGGTAGTAATGCTCGCCGGGGCGGATCATGTCCTGGCCGATCACCCGCTGCAGCGTTTCCTCGCGCACCTGTCCCTGCGGTCCGTAGAAAACCAGCCGGAAACGGTTGACGCCGAAATCCAGCGGAATGTCCGTGAAATCGTAGCGGTCGCCGGTCTGCGCGCCCTGGAAGGCGACCAGCTGGCCGTTGCGGTACAGCTCGACGTCCCAGCCCAGCGGCAGCTCGCCGCGCAGGCTGAAGGTGTCGAATTCCTGCGGCCGGTCCAGCGGCAGGTTGGAAACATGGAAGCCGCGGCCAAGCGCATTGTTGGCGATCAGGGGATCGCGCGTGGTGGCGATGTCGCCGAACGCGAACTCGCTGGCGTTCAGCGGACCGAGCAGGTCGCGGCCCGGATCCCGGCGGCTCAGGGTCGCGAAGGTGTCGAGCGCGTCCCCGTCCGTGCCCGCCACCGAAACCTGCGCGTTCATCTTCAGGAAATCACCGGCAGCAACCAGCTTGTAGCGTTCCGTGGATTCGCGCTCGCCCGCTGCGGATTCCCGGGCGTTGACCTGAACCGTGGCGTCGATGAACGGCCAGTCCATGAACCGGTAAGGCGTTTCCTGGACCGGCGTGTCCCTGCCCTCCTCGCCGCGCTTGCCGCCGTAGCGCCCCCAGCGCTGCTCGCGCGCCAGGCGCTGCTGCACCGGCAGGGGCTCCAGCGCCGTGATGGTGAGGCGCAGTTCCGAGGGGTCGAAATCCAGTTGCAGGGGAAACCATTGTTCAAGCAGCGCGGCGTGCACGTAGATGTCGTCTTCGTGCAGGGCGATGCGGCTGACGTCGGGCTGCACGTCGCGTTCCTCGATCGAGGCGCGGCATTCGAGGAGATCCAGCACGAACGTTCGCTCGGGGTCGAGAAACCACCCTTCGGCGCGGGCGGCGTTCGTCTTCACGTCGATGGGAAAGTCCAGCGACTGCACCAGCAGGCCGAGCGGGACATACAGCCCGTCGTCCATGCGGTAGGCGGTTATGACGTCTTCGAGAATGATGCGGCGGTCGCCCGCCAGCGAGACTTCCAGCAGGGTGAGGTTGTTGTCATCCAGCACGGCCTTGTCGCAGGCCGCCGCGGCAATCCCGGCGCATCCAAGCCAGAGCGCCGCGCCCAGCAGCATCCTGGATCCCGGCTTCCCCCATGCCCGATTGAAATTCCCCACGCCACAACCAGCCCGGCTATACCGCAAGCTCAGGGAACGGCACGTTCGGCCTCCGCCAGCACGCGCGCCTTGTCGTCGTGGGTGACGTACTCGACGCGGAGTTGGCCGGGCGGAAGCGTGGCGGCGTCCAGCTTGTTGAACGGGACATTGATCTGCCGCGAGTTCAGTGGCGGATACACGGCAAGGCCCAGCGTTTCACCGACCAGCCGTTCCTCGCCGCCCCGCGGCGTGAAGTAAAGACGGACGTCGCCGTAAACGGAACGGTTGCCGGTGCGATGCAGTTTGAAGGTGACCGTCGGCTGTGCCCTCGGCCCGCGGCGAACGGCCAGGCCGTCGATCGACACCGTCGCGGACAGTTCCCCTGTCCTCACGATCACCGGAATGCTCACCCCGTAAAGCGGAATCAGCTGAATGCTCATCCCCTTCTGCGTCCCGCCGCCTCGCGCCGAATCTCCCGGCTGCACGTCCGGCTCGGTCTGGAAACGCAGGTGCGACCGGTACTCCGCGGGCTTCCCGGAAGGCGGCCGCGCCAGGACCCGCACGACCTGGCCTTCGCCGGGCTCGAGATAAATGCGCCGCGGCGCGTACTGCAGGAATTCATCGGCGAAATGCTCGCCCGGCAGGGGATCGCCGGCCTCGACGAACGAACCGTCCGCGCGCATGTGGTAGTTCACGAAGGAAATGCGCAGCGTGACGGCCTTGTTGCCGTTGTTCATGACGGTCACCTGGCCGACGCGCTCGCCCGGCTCCAGTGTGATGCGGGTCGGCGCGACGAGGATGTCGGCGTGAGCGTGCGTGAATGCCAGGCTGAAAAGAACAACGAGCAGGGAACCGAACGGGGCGCGGCGGCGGTTGGCGTTCGTTGGAGTCGGGTTCATCGATCTTTCCTCGGACGGGACGCAGCGAAAACGCCGGAAGATTCAAGAGTACGGAACTGACAAGCTGGCGGTATGGGGTTCTGCCTTCAAGTGCATTGGAAACGCGCGATGCTGCCACGGCGCGCGGCCAGGCGCGAATGACTTCGCCCCTGACCGCGCGCCGCCTGCAGCGGGCCTGAACCTGTCCTCAAAAACGGGATCAGTTGTAGGCGACGGACACGCTGAACGTGCCGGTGTAGTTGCCGGCCGCCTGGCCTGCCGCGACATTCAGTGTGCCGCCGACGCCGAACGTGACCGAGCCGCCCGTGATGTTGGCAGGCGCGTTGTCCGTAAACGTGTCGACGGTCATGTTGTTGGTGCCGCCGTCCGACAGCGTGACCGGCGACGAGGGCAGGGTCACGGTGAAGGCGTAGTCGGTCACGCCCGTCACGGTGAACTGGGCCGCGGAAGTGGTCTGGGCCGTGGTGGTGGTGACGCCGCCGGTGGAGCTCTTGGTGCCGTCCGCGGCGATGACGACGGTGCCCGCCGTCGCGGTGTCCGCAACGATGGAACCGAAGGCGAGATCGCCGCCGTTGGTGATCGCGATCGCCTGGACGATCGTGGCGGTTGCGTTTGCCGTATCGCTGGCGGCATTCGCCGTGAAGGCGAACAGCGGGGCCGACAGCGCGGCCGTCGCGGCCAGCAGGCCGATTTTCTTGATGGACTTGGAAGACATGCGCTTCTCCTGATTGCTTCGTTAACACGGGGCCCGTGCCCCTTTCTTTGAACCGCCGCGCTCACGGTCTTGCGACGCATGAACAGGGCGCTCCATCACGCGGCACGCAAAGCAACAGGGAAACCGCAGGAGAGTCGTCAATGAGTTGGCATGGCGCTGTTCGACGAACAGCACCATCCACCAGCGTCAATGCTGGTTCGCCTGGCGGCCCCGCTATCCTAGGTGTGACCCCTTAGACCGGAAGCTTTGCGACCCCGCCTTTCGACGGGTGTGCCTTTTTCAGACGACGGGGGATTATTCCCCAATCGACATGTGACAAAGATAAATTCTATTTAACAGAATGCCAAGAAATTGTGGTCAGTTTGTGACTTGGCACACATTAAATTCGCCGCCTTCACAAAGATCCGCGCGTGCCCGGACGGTCTTCCCGCGACTCCAGTTCATGGCCGTCAGCGCGTCCATGGGCCGTGCAATATGGAAACCCTGGGCGACGTCGCATCCGACCGCTTCGAGAAGATCCAGCGTCTTTTCGTCCTCCACGCCCTCGGCGACGGTTTTCAGCCCCAGGTTCCGGCCCAGGCCGACGATGGACTTGATGATGGTGCGGGATTCCTCGGAATGCGGCGCGGACATGACGAACGACCTGTCGATCTTGATTTCCGAGAACGGCAGGCGCGAGAGCTGCAGCATCGAGGAATAGCCGGTGCCGAAGTCGTCGATCGACAGGTGAAATCCCTTCATCCTGAGGCGCGTCATCATGTCCAGCGCCAGCACCGGATCTTCCATGGCGGCGGTTTCCGTCAGCTCCAGCGTCAGCCCGTTCGGGTCGAAACCGATCTCCTCGCACAATCCCGCCAGCCGGTCCGCGAACTGGAAATTGACCAGCGTTCTCGCGGACAGGTTGACGGCGAGCGACAGGCCGCGCGAAGGCACGGACCCGGCCCTTTGAACGTCCGCCATCCAGCCAATGCCCTGCCGCAGGACGTGGTCGGTCAGGCGGTCGATCATGCCGACGGTTTCGGCCAGCGGAATGAAGCGGTCCGGCATGACGATCCCGGCCTCCGGGTGGTTCCAGCGCACCAGCGCTTCGAAACCCGCGAGTTCGCGCGTTGCGCAGGAAATTTTCGGCTGGTAGACGAGTTCGAACCGGTTTTCTTCGAGCGCGGCCCACAAGGCGCCTTCCGTCACCTCGAGGCGGTTCGCTTTTCCGCTTTCCGGCAGTTGCGCAGGCGGCGGGGGATCCGCCTTTTTCACCAGCGCGCACAACTGCTCCGCCCTGAAGGGTTTCGTCAGCGCGCCGATCACGTTGAGATCGTGCTCGAGCGCCGCCCGCTGCGCGGCGTCGCGTATCCGGCCCTCGACGCCGCTGGAAATGATGATGCGCGCCCGGCTTCCGCGCGCGGCCAGCTGCCGCAGCACTTCAACGCCGTCCATCTCCGGCATCAGCAGGTCGAGCACGATATGGGTCGGATTCCATGCCTCGAGTTCGCGGAAGAATTCATCCGGCGCGGCCGCGCAGCGATGCGGCACGCCCGCCCTTTCCGCCATGAGTCCGATCATGCGCCCGGTTGTCCTGTCGTCGTCCATGATCAGCAAACGTTCGGTCATCCGCGCCTCCTCATCCCGGTGCGGCCCTCGCTGGCGACATCGAGCACTTCGCGAACCTTCAAGGCGAGATCCGCCTTCCGGTATGGCTTTTGCAGGAACCCGGCGTCCTCGCCCGGCTTGCCGTGGTCAAGATCGACGTTTTCGGTGTAGCCGGATGTGTAGAGAATCTTCATCGCCGGCCGCAGCCTCCGGACGGCTTCGACCAGCTCGCGGCCGTTCATTCCGTTTGGCATGATCACGTCGGTGAACAGAAGATCGATATCGGACGCCTGGCGGACAATCTCGATCGCATCGTGACCGGTTCGGGCGGCGATGACGCGGTAGCCCAGGTCGCGCAGCACTTTCTCCGCGTGCGCGCGCACGTCGCCGTCGTCCTCCACGACCAGCACCTTCTCGAAGCCGCGCGGATTCGATGCGTCGATGCCGCGTTCTTCGAGGACGGCGACCTCACCGGCGACGGCGCGCGGCAGGTACAGCCTGACGGTCGTCCCGCACGCGGGTTCGGACAGTATTTTCACGTGACCCCTGGACTGCTTGACGAAGCCGTAAACCATGCTGAGTCCGAGGCCCGTTCCCTTGCCGCGCTCCTTCGTGGTGAAGAACGGATCGAAAACGCGCTCGATGATTTCCTTCGGTATGCCGTCGCCCGTGTCGGCAACGGACAGGAGCACGTACTCGCCCGGAATCACGTCCGCGTTCACGTCCGCGTGACCCTGGTCCAGCAGCACGTTGCCTGTCTCGATGACGAGGCGGCCGCGTCCGTGCATGGCGTCGCGCGCGTTGATGCAGAGATTCAGCAGCGCTGCCTCGAGTTCCGCGCCATCCACGAACGCATTCCAGAGCCCTTCCGCATTCAGCACGTCGAGCGAGACATTTTCGCTCAGCGTGCGACGGAGCAGGCCGTCCATGCCGGCGACGAGCCGGTTCACGTCGACGACGCCGGGCGTCAGGGCCTGCTGGCGCCCGAAGGCAAGCAGGCGGCGAGTCAGCTCGGCGCCGCGTTCCGCCGACGACCTGACGACTTCCGCCAGCTCGAGCAGGCGCTCGTTGCCGGCAAGCTGCTCGACCAGCAGGTCCGCGCCGCCGAGAATGACCGTGAGCAGGTTGTTGAAATCGTGAGCGACGCCGCCGGTGAGTTGCCCCAGCGACTCCAGCCGTTGCGCCTGGCGCAACTGTTTTTCAAGCGCGTCGCGTTCGATCGCGGTACGCCGCGATTCGGTCGTGTCGCGAAAATAGACCGCAAGTCCCTGCGCGGACGGATACGCCGTGACGTCCACCCAGATCCCCAGCGGCGGATAGAACTCTTCGAAGGCGACGGTCCGCCCCTCGTCCATCGCGCGCCGGTACTCGCGCTCGAACCTGGTGCCGACGGCCTCGCTGAATTCGTTCCACACGGATTTCCCGAGCAGGTCGTCGCGCCAGCGCTGCATCAGGCGTTCCGCCCGCGCGTTGACATAGGTGAAACGCCAGTCCCGGTCCAGCGTGAAGAAGGCGTCGGTAATGCTTTCCAGTGTCGTCTGAAGACTTTCGGCCAGGCGGGTAATGACCTTTTCGGCGCGCTTGCGCGCGTGAATGTCGATGGCGGTTCCATACCACTTGATCACTTTCCCGGCGTCGTCGCGAACCGGCACCGCGCGTACCAGGTGCCAGCGGTCGGTGCGGTTGCCCCTGCGCAGGATCCGGAACTCCGTCGAGTACGGCTGCACGTTCCGCAAGGCCTCCGTCCACGCGGCGACAGCCTGTTCCCGGTCCTCCGGATGCACGGCGTTGATCCACTGCCCGCCCTGCAGTTCCGTCCGGCTGATGCCGGTGTAATCCGTGAACGCGCGATTGGCGTAAGGCACAGAGCCGTCCGGTTCCGCCGTCCATACGATCAACGGCATCGCGTCCGCGAACTGCTCGAAGCGCTGGCGGCTGCGGAACAACTCGTGTTCGGCTTCCTTTCTTTCGCTGATGTCCTGGAAAGCGCCCTGGACGCGCACGATGGCGCCAGCGGAATCGCGCACCGGCTGGCCCATGCTCCGTACCCACACGCGGCGTCCGCCGGCCGTGACTATCTGAAACTCCTCGTCGTAGGCAACGCCGTCGCGGGCGCAGGCATGGAAAACGGTTTCCAGGCGGTCGCGGTATTCGGGCGGGTAGTACCCGATCGCCTCTTCGAGCGGAACGGACGTGCCGGCCGGAACGCCATGGATGCGGCAGACCTCGTCCGACCACAGCACCCGGCCGGTCGCAAGGTCCACGTCCCAGCCGCCGACGTGCGCGACGCGCGAAACCATCTGCATCAGGCGTTCGCTCGCGCGCAGTCTTTCTTCCGCTTCACGGCGCTCCGTCGTGTCGCGCATGAAAATCCCGGTGCGTTTTTCGCCGTTCTCGTTGTGAATGACGATGCTGCTGACTTCGGCGATGAACTGCGTGCCATCGGCACGGCGCGCCCGCACTTCACCGCGCGCGCGGCCGGTCCGCTCGCGGATCTCGAGCATTTCCCGGAACGCGGGATCGTTCTCGTCGATGATTCCCTTGCGTCCGGCAAGGCGCAGCGCCGTTTCCGGCATGCCGAACAAGGCGCACGCCGCCGGGTTCGCGGAGGTGATGCTGCCGTCCGGCTTCGTCAGAAAGATTGCATCCATGCTGCAGTCGTAGAGCGAGCGAAACTGCGCTTCGTTGACGCCGATGCCGCCATGTTCCGCGCGCGCGGGTTCGCATTTGTGCAGGCGAAAGGCATTGCCGGTACGCAGCAGAATGGACGGGATGACCCTGTCGTCCAGGCGCAGCACGAACACGACGGACAACGCGAACGCCAGCATGACGCCCATCGTGCTCGCGATCAGGACGAATTCCGCCGCCTCCTTCGGAAGCAGCTGCGCGGCCGCGTTGGCTGCCGCCCAGCCGGCGGCCAGCAACAGGTGAACGCGGGCCACGTGCATCACCATTTCGGAATGAACGCCCTGCTTCGCAAACGGATTGTCTTGCATGCAAACCCTCGCCAGGAGTTCCCGGGACATGAAACCTGCGATGACGAGCTGCCGTTCATCCAGGCGCGCGCCGATGCGCCAACCGCGTTCGGTGCGTTGTTCACGAAAAGGGAAACCCGCGAGAGGAAAATTCGCGGAGATGAGGAATGAGCGCAGCGTACTGCGACAGCATTCGGCGGTCCCGCTACCAAGGCGCTCAGCGAGCGCCTACAGGCCGGTGACTTTGCGTCCCCACCTTTCGATGAGTTTGCCTTTGTCGTGCGGCACAATTATCGCGCATTCATGTGACTTGATTAACTGAAATCTTCGACTTTTCGCGGACTTGCGTCCGCCAGTCCATATCAGGCCGTGTTTTGAATCAGGCATCCCAACTTCGGTTTTGACGCCGTCACATTCCCGCCACAAAAGCATCATCCGGCGGCAACACGCGCTGCGTAAGCTGCGCGCACATGAAAAAGGAAAACAGCAGGAACACCGCCACTCACCTCGATCCGAAGCGCTACCGGGCCATCTGGATCTCCGACATCCATCTCGGCTTTCGCGGCTGCGCCGCGGAACTCCTCCTCGACTTCCTGCACAGCGTCGAATGCGACACCCTGTATCTCGTCGGCGACATCATCGACATCTGGGAGCTCGAGCGCCGCGTCTATTGGCCGCAGGCGCACAACAACGTCATCCGCACCCTGCTTGGCAAGGCAAAGCTCGGCACCCGCGTCGTCTACATTCCCGGCAACCACGACGAGCTGCTGCGCGATTACTGCGGCATGGATTTCGGCAATATCGAAGTGCGCCGCGACGCGATCCACGAAACCGCCGACGGCAGGAAGCTGCTGATCATGCACGGCGATGAAATGGACTCGGTCGTGCAATGTTCGCGCTTCCTCGCGGTGATCGGCAGCCGCGCCTACGACTGGCTGCTGTGGGCAAACCGCTACGTCAACGCCATTCGCAAGCGCCTCGGCAAGCCGTACTGGTCGCTTGCCGCCTTCCTGAAGCACAAGGTCAAGAACGCGGTGAACTTCATATCCAGTTTCGAGAAAGGCGTCGCGCATGAAGCGCGCCGGCGCGGGGCCGACGGCGTCGTCTGCGGACACATTCATCGTGCCGAGATTCGCGACATCGACGGCATTCTCTACTGCAACGACGGCGACTGGGTCGAGTCATGCACGGCGCTGACCGAGAACTTCGACGGCGCGCTCGAGATCGTGCACTGGGCCGATAAAAGCGACGAGGCCGGCAATCCCGCGACAAGGAAAGCCGCATGAACATCGTCATCGTCACCGACGCCTGGCATCCGCAGGTCAACGGCGTCGTGCGCACGCTGGAAATGACGGCCAATGTCCTGCGCGACTGGGGCCACGACGTCACCTTCCTGACGCCCCAATCCTTCCGCACCGTGCCGCTGCCGACCTACCCGGACATCCGGATATCGCTGTTTCCACGGCGCAAGGTGTTCCGGATCCTTGACGCGGCAAACGCCGATGCGGTGCATATCGCAACCGAAGGCACGCTCGGCTGGGCGGCGCGCGCGTGGTGCATGAAGCGCGAAGTCGCGTTCACGACGTCCTATCACACCCAGTTCCCCGAATACCTGCGCGCACGCTTTCCGCTGGCGCCTGTGTCGCTGGCCTATGCCTGGCTGCGCCGCTTCCATGCGCCCGCAAAGCGCACGCTCGTGCCCACGCCGACGCAACAGCGACGATTGCAGGAACACGGGTTCCGGAACGTCGCCGTCTGGTCGCGCGGCGTCGACACGGAATTGTTTCGTCCCTGCGGAAAAGCGGCGCTGGATCGCCTGCCGCGTCCGGTCAGCCTGTACCTCGGGCGCGTGTCCGTGGAAAAGAACCTGGAAGACTTCCTGCGGCTGCCGCTGCCCGGATCGAAAGTCGTCATCGGCGATGGCCCCGACAGGGAGCGCCTCCAGCAGGCGTACCCGGATGCGCACTTTCCCGGCTACAAGTTCGGCGACGATCTCGCGCGGCATCTTTCCGCCGCCGACGTGTTCGTGTTCCCTTCGCGCACCGACACGTTCGGTCTCGTTTTGCTTGAAGCCATGGCCTGCGGCGTGCCGGTGGCCGCCTACCCTGTCACCGGTCCGGTCGATGTCGTGCGCAATGGAATCAACGGCGCGTTGAATGAAAATCTCGAAACGGCGATTCACGCAGCACTTGGCCTCGCCGGGCGCAACGCCCGCGCGCACGCCATGCGCTACAGCTGGGATGCGTGCACCGCCGATTTTCTCAATCACCTGCGCAACCCTGGCGATGGTTTGCCGTCGGGCGAACCCTTGCGTGTCTCCACGCGCTGAGATCGCTTTCGCCTTTCGCCTTTCGACTTTCGACTTTCGACTTTCGACTTTCGACTTTCGACTTTCGACTTTCAATCAGATATTCGATTGCTCCCCGTGATCGCCGTCCAGCGGCGGCGCGCCGCGATCGGTTTCAGGGTGCAGATCGCAATGCATCCCGAGCGTGTACGCCGTCATCGAAAGCGAACCCATCGCATAGCCTTCGATCAGCGTCTCGGCGGGTTTCCCGGCGGCCGACGCCAGGCCGGCGAGATACAGCAAGGGCATGAAATGCTCCGGCGTCGGAACGGCTGCCGCGTAATCGGGATGTTCGCGAAGTTTCGGCAGGTCGGCCGGCGCGTTCGTCATGGTTTCCTTGACGGCCTCGTCGAAGCGGAGGTTCCAGTCCGCGGCCGCATCGGGTTTCGACCATTCGATGCGCCTGAGGTTGTGCACGACGTTGCCGCTGGCGAGGATCAGCACGCCCTTCTCCCGCAGCGGCGCGAGCGCCGCGCCGAGCTCGACGTGCCAGTCGAACGGTTTCAGTGCGTTGATGGAAAGCTGCAGCACGGGAATGTTCGCATTGGGGAAGACATGCACCAGCACCGACCAGGTCCCGTGATCGATGCCCCAGCTGTCCCTGTCCAGTCCGGCATTCACCGGCTTCACCAACTCGACGATTTCCGCGGCGAGATCCGGATCGCCGGGCGCCGGATAACGCACGTCGAACAGTGCCTGCGGAAAACCGTAGAAGTCGTGAATCGTTCGCGGATCCGGCATCGCCGTCACGGCGGTCGCGTTCACGTACCAGTGCGCGGAGATGGCGAGAACGGCCCTGGGTTGAACCGATTTTCCGAAGGCGCGCCAGGCTTGCGTGTAGCGGTTGTCGTCGAGGGCGTTCATCGGCGTGCCGTGACCGAGAAACGCCGCCGGCACCGCACCGCCTTTCATGAATTTCTCCTGCCGGCGCCGGCGGCGAATTCCGCGAACCCGCCAACGAGCTTACGCAGCCGCTCGCGGATTTCCTCGTCGACAAGCTCGCCATCCGCGTCAAAGACTTTCGACGCGCCGGAAACCATCAGGCGTCCGCCGCTCCACAGGCGCGCACCCAGTGTGCGCATCACGGGCAGCCACGCATTCTGCGAAAGCACGGTTCCGAATCGCCCCGGACTCGCGCCGACGATCATCACCGGCAGGCCGCCGAACACGCGCGGAATGTCGTCCGGCGGGCGCGACAGCCAGTCGATCGCATTCTTCAGTACGCCCGGCAGGGAATTGTTGTATTCCGGCGTGCAGATCAGGAGGCCATCCGCGGCGGCGATGGCGTTTTTCAACTGCTCGACAGGTTCGGGCACGCCCTCGGCCGTTTCGACATCGTGGTTGTAAAGGGGTATGTCGACGATCGGCCGCGTCCGGATTTCCGTGCCGGCCGGCGCAAGCGACACGGCCGCGCGCAGCAGGGCGGAATTGAACGAGCGCTTCCGCAGGCTTCCTGAAATTCCGATGATCGTTGTCATGATTCCCCCGGCAAACTCCTTCGATTGTCGCGCCCGCTGTCCGAATGCACAACGCTTCACCCGCACCCCCGGCAAACCCGGTATGCAGGCGGCGGTTCACGCCTCCTGTCACGCGAATTTCAGTGATTCACTGCATGGTTCAGCGGTTGGCAGGAGAAGAGCCTCGACGATTATTGTCACGGGAGTCTCCATCATGCCTGCTCGCCAACTGCATCGTCCCCTGCTTGCCCTTTTCGCCGTCCTCGCCCTCGCGCTTGTCCCCGCGCGCGCGGACGGCCTGCTCGACCCGCTGCTTGAACAGCGCATCCTTTCGTTCGACGGTCCGCACGAAGTCATCGTCACGTTCAAGGATCGCAGCGCCGTCAGTTCGCTCGCCGGCCTGCTCGGCGTGGACGCCATCGAACTGAACGTGCTGCCCATGGCCGCGGCGCGCCTTACCGAAGCGCAGATCGACGCCGTGCGCCAGTGGGACAGCGTCGAGAGCGTCTACTACAACGCGCCGCTGGAATATTCGAACTACGTTTCGGGTGAAATCACCGGCGGCCACTACGTGCACGACAACTACGGCTACAAGGGCGCCGGCATCACCGTGGCCGTGCTCGATTCCGGCGTCGACGGACTGCATCCGGATCTCGCCTTCGGCAGCAAGACCATCCAGAACGTGAAAGTCGTCGGCGATCTCGGTCTCCTCGGCCTGTCGCCGATCTATCTCGAGAACGTACCGAACACCGACACCAGCAGCGGCCACGGCACGCACGTTGCCGGTACGGTGGCAGGCACGGGCGCCGCGTCCGCGAACGACACGCGCCGCGCAAACTACTACGCCGGCATCGCGCCCGAAGCGAGCATCGTCGGCATCGGCGCCGGCGAGGCGATCGCCATCCTGTATGCACTGGAAGGATTCGACTACGCCCTCGCCAACCAGGAACGCTTCGGCATCGACATCATCACGAACTCGTGGGGCGGCGGCGACGGCGCGGACTTCGATCCGAACAATCCGATCAACGTCGCCTCCTACGAAGCGTACAGCCGCGGCATGGTCGTGCTGTTCGCCGCGTCCAACTCCGGTCCTGCCGAAAACACCCTGAACCAGTACGCCATCGCGCCCTGGGTCATCAACGTCGCCGCCGGCACCGCCGACAAGACGCTCGCGGACTTCTCCAGCCGCGGCGTGGCCGGCGACGCCATCAAGCATCCCGACATCACGGCGCCCGGCGACGGCATCATCTCGACGCGCGCGCTCGCAACGCCGCTGCCGCTCCTCGGCCCGGTCGTCGATCCCGGGAATCCGCTCTACAACCTGTACTACGCGAGCATGAGCGGCACCAGCATGGCGACGCCGTTCGTCGCGGGCACTGTCGCGCTCCTGCTGGACGCCAATCCCGCGCTCTCGCCCGACCAGGTCGAGGACATCCTCGGCGCGACCGCCGAGCCGATGCCCGGTTACGCCTTCCACGAAGTCGGCGCCGGCTATGTGGACGTGCGCGCGGCCGTGGAAATGGCCGAAACCGCGACGGGCGAACGCCCGCAGTTCCTCGCGGGCGATACGGATTGGTGAGGTGAGTGAAAGCAACCGGCCGGCGCATTCGATGCGCCGGCCGGCATGCACGTGATTTTCATTCGCCACGCGATCGACGAAACGAAAGGAAGCGATGGCGCTGCCTGTTCTTACTTCACTTCCTCAAGGCACTCCGGCCCCTGGTGTTTCGGGCTGTTCACGTAGTTCGAAATGCGATGCATCGCGAGCGGACCGCGCCATGAAATCAGCAATGGCGCGAGGTCGGCCTGCGTGGCCCCGGGATCAAGCCAGGTCGTGCAGCCGTCCGCGTCGAGAATGACGGGCATCCGGTGATGAATCGGCCGGACCTCGGATGACGGCTCGGTGGTCAGGGTTAGAAAATTTTCTTCGGGCCCGCCGTCGCGGCCATTGCCGACGGTCCATATCCCTGCAACAGCGAACGGCGCGCAGGCTTCCATGTGCAGCGCCCAGGGCTGCTTGCCGTTGTTCGTCGGCTGCCATTCGTACCAGCCGCTGAACGGCACGAGACAACGCTGGTTTTTCGCCGCCTGCTGGAACATGCGTTTCTCGAAGACCGTTTCGCTGCGCGCATTGATCTGCGCCTTGTTCGGATCCTTCATCCAGCGTGGCGCAAATCCCCAGCGCATGTCCGAAACGACGGGTTCGCCGTCGATGAGGCGCAGGATTGGTGCGGTCTGTGAAGGCGCGATGTTGTAGCGTGGCGCAGCGAACGCGGCATCCAGGCGCTCGCCGCCGAAATCGGCGGGGAACAGGCCCTGTGCGGAATCGCGCGGAGGAACGATGAAGTAGCGGCCGGGCACGGTATCTCCAGGATTGCGGAATCGGGCAAGTGTAAGGGGTGATGTCAACCGGCACTAATGACGGACATTTGCGGCGAACCAGGCGGCGGCCTGCTGCGGTTCCATGGGCCGCGCGATATGAAATCCCTGCACGACATCGCAATCGAGTCCGGCGACGATGTCCATCGCCTCCTGATCCTCGACGCCTTCAACGACAACCTGCACATCGAGCTTGTGCCCGAGTTCGATCAGGTGCTCGACGACGTACCGCGCCTTCGCCGAAGTCGTCACGTCCTTCACGAAGGACTGATCCAGTTTCATGTACGAAAACGGCAGGTACGCGAGCCGCGCATGCGACGCGTATCCCGCGCCGACGTCGTCGATCGCCACCTGGAATCCCTTGATCCGCAACTGGGTCATGAACTCGAGGGCGGCCAGGGGATGCGTGAACGCGCGGCTTTCCGTTACCTCGACGACGACGGACTCCGCGCTCACGCCCGCCGCCGAACAGCGCTGCGTCAAACCGTCAACGAACCCCACGCCTTCGATCTCGGCAGTCGAAACGTTGAAGCACAGCTTCGGCCAGCCGTCCTTCTGGATGGATGAGATCCATTCGAGCGCGTTCGCCAGGACAATGTCGGTGATGCGGCCGATGAGACCTTCCCGTTCGGCGAAGGCAATGAACTGTGCGGGCGGAATCGAACCGAGATCAGGGTGCTGCCAGCGCGCAAGCGCTTCGAAACTGTGAATCGCACCGGTCGCGCAGAAAATCTTCGGCTGGTAATGAACGGCAATCCGTTGCTCGGCGATGGCCGTTTCCAGGTTGCCCGCGGTCACCAAAAAACCGGCATGCCGGTTCGACCGGCTGTCCGTGGCCCTGTTCGTGGTTTCGCTGCGGCGTCTCATGTCCCTGACGGCCTCGCACACAAGCTTGAGACTTCCAGCGTACTCCGTTCCACGCGCCGCGCTCTGGATGAATCCCATTAGTGCGAACCCCCCGGAACAGGGCGTCCCGGCCGGCACGCGGGGCCGAGTAGATCTGACAAGGGAAGTACAGAAAAAAGGCCCGGCTGAACGGCCGGACCCTTTGATGAATGGTGCCGACGCGCAGAGTCGAACTGCGGACCTACTGATTACGAATCAGTTGCTCTACCAGCTGAGCTACGTCGGCGAATGCGGAAAGGCGCGCATTATATGGGATGGCCCCCGGGCGGGCAATGCGCGCGGCGCGCTGAAAACGGCGGCGCGTCAGGCTTTCGGACGCACTCGGATGACGACATCGACGCCTTCCAGCTCGCGGTCGGCAGGAACGCCCGGAAGGCGTGCGAAGTTCACGGCGCCAGGGGGAATGTCGCTCAGCTCGCCGGTCGTGATGTCGTAGAAATGATGGTGATCGTCGGTGGTGGAGTCGTAGAAGACGCGGCCGGGGTCGACGACAACTTCGCGCAGCAGCCCATGCTCGCTGAACAGCTTGAGGGTGTTGTAGACCGTCGCCACGGACACCTTGCGGGCGTCGGCGTTGACGCGGGCGTGCACCTGCTCGGCCGTGAGGTGCTGCGGCTTTGAAAGAAGGACGTCCGCGACGGCAAGGCGCTGCGGCGTCGGGCTGATGCCGCGGGCAAGGAGCCGGGATTTCATGGCGTCATGCATGGGGAAAGTATAGTTTCGCGTGCTGGAATTCGTCTAATGCTTTGTATTGCGTGAATTTTTTCCGTGCCGCGTCAACGGTCCGGCCGGTACTCGCCCGGATCCAGGATGGGCGAGCGCTCGAGCAGGATGTCCGCAAGCAGCCGTGCCGACGCCGGCGCTGTCGTGAGGCCGTGGCGGAAATGCCCGGTGTTGAAGTACAAGCCGCCCAACCCCGAATGCGCACCGATGTACGGCAGTTCGTCGGGGGTCGCGGGACGCAGGCCGGACCAGTGCCGTTCGATCTTGAGATTGCCGAGCGCCGGCAGGATGGCGGCGGCGGCTTCCTGCAGCGCATCGCGAGCGTCGGACGTGATGTCACGGTCGAACCCGGTTTCCTCGACGGTGCTGCCGACCACGATCTTGCCGTTTCGCCGCGGGATGATGTAGCAATCGCGGTCCAGCAGGATGCGCCGCAGCAGGCCCGGGGGCGCGTCGAACTGGATGACCTGCCCTTTCACGGGCCTGACCGCGCCGCGAATGTCGAGCGGCTTGAGGAGTTCGCCGGACCAGGCGCCGGCGCAGACGACGACACGGTCGGCGGCGATTTCCCCGTCGCTGGTGAGAACGCCGGTCACGCGACCGTTGCCGGTGGCTATGCCCGTGACTTCCAGGTCCTCGCGGATGGGAATGCCGCTGCCGTAAACCGACTCGGTGAGCGCGCGCATGAGCCGCGAACTGTGCACGTGCGAAACGGTCGGCAGGAACACCGCGGGCCGCGCCGGGCTGCCGCCGAGCGCAGGCTCGCGCAGCACGACCTGGGTGGGATCGAGGATGTCCAGCGGCCGGGCGTTGTAGCGCGCCCACGCCTGGGCGACCTGCCGCTCGTCGTCGCCGAACACCAGCATGCCGCTGCTCACGAGTTCGGGATCGATGGCCGAATCGCGCCTGAGGTCGTCCACGAGCACCGGGTAGTACTGCTGGCTCCAGTGCGCGAGCGCCTGCAACGGCGCCTGCACGCGCCACGGATACAGGGGCGAAAGAATGCCGGCCGATGCGCGCGAAGCTTCACGGCCCGGCTGGCTCCTGTCTATAAGGAGTACGGAAAGTCCGGCGCGGCCGAGTTCGCGCGCGGTGAGAAGCCCAAAAACACCCGCCCCAACGACAATGACGTCCGGTTTTTGCGCGGTCATGCCCGTAAGCCCCCATTCACACTGGATTTTTCTTGCTAGAATTTGGAAGGTATTGTGCCACCGGCCTCAGGCCGGCACCAGCAACCGACCTCAAGGAAGGAGAGGCCCATGCGCAAGGACAGCGGATTCACCCTCATTGAACTACTGGTCACGATTTCCGTGGCGGCGATCCTGATCGGCGTCGGCGCTCCGTCGCTGAACGAACTCGTCAGGAACAACCGGCGCGCCGCGGCCGCCAATGCACTGATCACGACGGTGCAGCAGGCGCGCAGCACGGCCGCGAGCCGCGGCATTACGACGGTTCTCTGCCACTCGGCGAACGGCTCGAGCTGTTCCGGCGCGTCCGATCCCGACTGGTCCTCGGGCTGGCTGCTGTTCGTGGATGCCGATGCGGACGGCATCAAGGGGCCTGACGAAGACGTGCTTTCCGCCGTTGGAAGCCGCGAAGGGGTCGCGATGCCGTCCAAGCAGGAACGGTTCACGTTCCCGCCGGGATTCAGCGCCTGGATCAACGGCGGAACCGTGGCGGTGTGCATCGACGGCGAAAGCAACGACCGCTGGATCCGGATCAGCAAGACCGGCCGGCCGCGCCTCGCAACGGAACATCCCGACAATTCCCCGACCTGCTGAAGCGGGCCGCTGCGGCGGCCCCTGCCACACCTCCGCTCCGCCTCCCTCGGGTTATCCCTGATCCCGCATCGGGGAAAATGAACCATTTATCGGCTGTTGGGTTGTTTACCCCACCGCGCTGCCTATAGTCGGGGCCATGGAAAAAGTCCCCCAAAACGGCTTCACGCTGCTGGAGATGCTGATCACGATCCTGGTCATCTCGATCGTGGCCAGCATCACCGTTCCGGCGATGGGCGACCTCGTCAGGGACAATCGTCTCACGACCTCCGTCAACGATTTCATCGCTTCCGTCACGCTCGCCCGCAGCGAGGCGATCAAGCGGAGCGCGCCGGTGACCGTCTGCATCAGCGACAACCCGACGGCCGCAAACCCGGCGTGTGACGCCGCCGCCGGCGGCGAATGGGAAACCGGCTGGGTCGTGTTCGCGGACGCCGACGGCGATGCCGTCATCGATGCGGGCGAGACCCTGCTGCAACAACACGCGCCGCTGGCGCAAGGCGTCGATGTCGAAACGAACGCGGTCCTGGAAACATACGTTTCCTTCTCCGGCGCGGGCCGGACACGGGATACCGCCAACGCTCCCGTTACCGGCGGCCGTCTCGTTTTCTGCGACGACCGCGGCATCACCGACACCGGGGGCGGCGAATCCACGGCCCTCGCGATAAACCTGGCCGGCACCGGCCGGCCGCAGTCGCTGAACCAGCAATCCTTGATCGTCGCAATGGGAATCACCTGTCCATGAGGTGCGGCATGACCAATGGCGGAAACGCGCGCGGCTTCACGCTGCTCGAAGTGCTGATCGGCGTGGTGGTCCTGTCAATCGGGATGCTGGGCGTTGCCGCGCTGCTGATAAACAGCCTGCAGAACAGCGGCAGCGCGATTTTCCGTACGCGCGCCGTGATGTTTGCCGAAGACATGGCGGACCGGATTCGCGCAAACAGCGCGGCAGGCGCGAGCTATGTGGCAACAACGGCCACGACGGGCGTCGACGGGAATTGCAGCGACACGGATACCACGGACGCAACCGATTGCACCTCCCAGGCACTCGCGCTTCACGACATTTTCCAGTGGAAGACGCGGCTTGCCGCTCCTCGGACCGGCCTTCCGGCTGGCGATGGCTCCATCTCGCGCGTGCCGATCGCGGGCTCGACCCTCGCGACATACACCATCACCGTGCAGTGGAGCGAGAAGGACGGCAACGATTACGACTACGTGATGACTTTCCAGGCAACCTGACATGACGATCCCGCATTCCATCAACCGCCAGCGCGGCATGACGCTTGTCGAAGTGCTGATCGCAACGACGATCGGCATTTTCCTTGTCGGCGGCGCGATGTCGGTGTTCATCACCGCAAGCAATTCGCAGCGGGTAAACGATGCGGTAGCGCAGATGCAGGACAACGCCCGCTATGCATTGAACACCATCGCACCCGACCTTCGCATGGCCGGCTACTGGGGTCGCACCCGGATTGCGGGACTGATCACTGGACACAGCGGCTCGGCGACGCCGCTGCCGGCGGCATCGGCGCCGGCGAACGATTGCGAAACCTCCTGGTTCATCGACCTGCCGAACATGGTCGATGCAAGCAACGACACGAATCCCTACGACGGCACCTGCCTGCCTGCGGCGGACTACATGGCGGAAACGGACGTGCTCGTCGTGCGGCACGCCGCCACCGACGTTGCGACGCTGCCGCTGACGGACAACCAGGTCTACATCCGTTCCGACGCCAACATCGGCGCTCTTTTCATCCCCCCGGCGACGCCCGCCGGAACGTTTTCCGCGTTCGCCGAGAACCGCCGGCTGGTGACGCATGCCTACTACATTCGTCCCTACTCCTTCGCGGTAGGCGACGGGATTCCTTCGCTTCACCGCCTGGCGCTTGGCGTGAATGCCGGCGGCAACACAGCCATCCTGGATGAAGAAGTCATTCCGGGCATCGAGGACCTGCAGGTTCAGTTCGGCATCGACACCGATGGCGACGGGTCGATCAACCAGTACGTCAACCCGGACAGCGCCGCGCTCGCCGGCGCGGAAATTCTTGCCGCGCGCGTCTGGATCATGGCGCGGACGCTGAACATCGAAACGGGCTTCCAGGACACGGCAACGTATGACTACGCAAGCAAGTCGGTCACGCCGGATGCGGCGGCACAACGCTTCCGCCGCCTGCTCATCTCGTCGACCGTCCGCTTGCGCAACATGCAGGTGAATCCGTAATGAACAGGGGAATTCGCATGACGACGGGCAAATCCGAGCGCGGCGCCGCACTCGTGGTGGCGCTGATCCTGCTCGTGATCATCACCATTTTCGCGATCTCGGCGATGGGAACGTCGCGCCTGGGCCTGCTCATGGCAGGCAACTCGCAGTACAAGCTGCGCGCATTCCAGGCCGCGCAATCCGCCATCGAGGCGAGAATCGTGGCGGGCGGCTTCAGCACGACGCTGAACAACCAGGCCACGACCTATCCCTTCACGGACGCTGACACGGGCATCGCCTCCACGGGAACCGCTTCGATCACCTTTCAGACGTCAACCGATGTGCCGGCCGGCGGCTTCAGTCTCGGTACATCCTACCTGGCCTATCACTTTGAAATCGAAGCTACGGGTACGGCACGGCGCGGCGCCGTCTCCAACCAGACGCAGGGATTCTACATTGTCGGACCGGGCGGAAGCTGAAAGCCGGCCGGCACGCAACAGTCTGCGAGCAAGAGGTTCAAGTCATGAAAAACACATTCATACAGATCGCATGCCTGGCGATTCTGCTGGTCGCCGCCCGCGACGCGGCCGCCGGGATGCGATACCTCGAGGATGCGTACGAGGTCACGGATCTGCGCATCGCCATGGAAACGCCGGATACAGGCAGCGTGGAGGTCAGGAAGTGCGACACCTGTCCGCTGTTTGAACTGGAAATCACGCCGGAAACGAAATTCTACAAGGCGGACCGCGAGATCTCGCTCGCCGACGCCGTGAAGTACAACGGATGGGAAGGCGTCGTCCTCCAGGACACGGCCACGAAGAAAGTGACGCGCATCATCGTCTACTGAACGACTGAATACTGTTACGGCGACACACTGACCCCTGTCAGCGCCCTGTCACCGGAGAAAGAACATGAAAACGACATTGCACAGAATCCGTGACGCATCCCTGGCCTTCCTGCTCGGTGCGATCCCCCTGAGCAACGCGCTTGCCGACGACATCCAGATCTACGTCGGCGGCAACAGCAACGTGGGCGGCGTGGCACCGAACATTCTGTTCGTGATCGACACCTCGGGTTCGATGAGCGGCCAGGTCGATCTCGACAGCGGCGAAAGCGGCAGCCCGATTTTCTCGCAGAACCCCTACGACCCGAACACGGACTACCCGGGCGAATGTGTCGATTCCCGCTACTACTGGGACGACGACTCCAACTTCCCGGACTGCGGCACCGATCAGTACATCGAGGCCTCGTCGTTTTTCTGCCAGGCGGCACTCGACGCGTTTGCGACCAGCGGCCGTTTCATGGACCGTTACGCGAGCTGGCGCAACGGAAACAACTCATGGAGAGACTACTGGACCGACGTCAGCGACCGCAGACAGACACGCTACACGGAGTGCAAGGCCGACTCCGGCAACCACGGTGACGGCGTCGACAACGGAAAGGTCTACGCGGCGGACCGTTGGGACGGCCCGTGGAGCACCGATTCCGACGACAGCATCAACTGGAACGACCGGGAAATCCTGACGTTCATGAACGGCAATTTCCTCAACTGGTATCACAGCGCCGCGGCAAGCCAGCCCTCGACCCGCCTGGAAGTCGTGCAGTACGTTACCAAGGCCCTGATCGACAGCGTGTCGAACGTGAATTTCGGCCTGATGCGCTTCGACAGCGGCGCGTCCGGCGGCATGGTGCTGTTCCCGGTAGAGGACATCAACACCAACCGCGCCGCAATGAAGGCGGCCATCGATTCCCTTACCCCCAATGGCGGCACACCGTTGTCGGAAACCTACTACGAGGCGATCCAGTACTACCGCGGCGATGACGTGGTCTTCGGCCTCGACTCCAAGGTCGGCTGGAGCTCCGTGCCAAGCGTTCCCGAATCCCGCGGCAACGGCGACAGCGACCTGAACGATCCCGAAGACAATCAGTACAGAAGCCCGATCGAGTACCAGTGCCAGAAGAATTTCATCGTGTTCCTGACCGACGGCGAACCGACGTCCGACAGCCACGCCGGCTACAGGATCAAGAACTGGCCGGGCTTCGGCTCCCTGAACGATTCATGCCACGACTCGATCAGCGGCGACTGCCTCGACGAGGCGGCGCTCTGGGCGCGCAACCGCGACGTGATGCCCTCGATCGCGGGCGACCAGAACGTCATCACCTACATGGTTGGCTTCGCCGAGGAGGTGTCGGTCCTCGAAGAGACGGCAACCAAGGGTGGCGGCGATTTCTACATGGCCAATAACGCGCTCGAGCTCCTGAACGTGTTCACGAACATCATCACGGAGATTCTCGCGATCAACTCCACGTTCACGGCGCCCGCGGTTTCGGTCAACGCCTTCAACCGTACGGTTCACCTCAACCAGTTGTTCTTCACCGTGTTCAAGCCGTCTCAAAAGCCGCACTGGAACGGCAACCTGAAGCGGTTTGACGTCGGCAAGGTCAACCCGACCGACGACGACGTGACGATCCTCGATGCGCTGAACAAACCTGCCGTCGACCCGAACACCGGGTTCTTCAAGGACACGGCGGTCAGCCACTGGACCAATTCCGACCAGTCGCCGGACGGCGGCGAAGCGGCGTTAGGCGGCGCTGCCGGCGACATCACGTTGCCGCGGGACGTCTATACCTATACCGGCACGACCAATCTGCTTACGAATCCGAGCAACGCGTTTCATGAAAGCAACACGCAGATTACCAAGACGGCGTTGGGTATCGACGGGCAAACCGATGATTATCGAACGACGCTGATCCAGTGGGCGCGCGGCGTCGACACGGAAGACGTCGATGATGACGGCTATACGAATGACGCGCGCCGCATCATGGGCGACCCGCTGCATTCCAAGCCCGTCGTGATCACCTATGGCGGCACCGCGGAGGATCCGGAATTTTCGGTCTTCATGACGACCAACGACGGTTTCCTGCACGCGGTGGACGGAGAAACCGGCGCGGAGCATTTCGCGTTCATACCGCAGTCCAAGTGGAGCAACCTGGACAAGCTGTATTCCGGCCTGGCTGGCGCCAACAGCAAGGTCTATGGACTGGACAGTCCGATTACCGCCTGGGTCAACGACGTGGACAAGGACGGGACCATCGAAAGCGGAGACCACGTCTACCTGTACTTCGGTGAACGCCGCGGTGGAAACAGCTACTACGCGATCGACGTTACCGATCGCGAGGCCCCGAAGTTCCTGTGGCGCATCAGCAACGCGTCCGTTTTCACGGAAATGGGTCAGACGTTTTCGCAGCCGCGGCTGGCCAGGATCAATGTCGGCGGCATCAGCAAACAGGTGCTGATTTTCGGCGGCGGCTATGACCCCGACCAGGACTCGGCCGACACCTACGTCCCCGACGACCAGGGCCGCGCGATATACATCGTCGACGCGCTCACCGGGAGCCTGATCTGGTGGGCGGGCCCGACCGGCAGTGGCGCGGACCTCGTCGTGGATGATTTGCAGAACTCCATTCCCGCCGAAGTGCGCGTCGTGGACGTGGACAGCGACGGATTCCACGATCGCATGTACGCGGCGGATACGGGCGGAAGGATTTTCCGTTTCGACATTTTCAATGGCAACACCGTGGACTCGCTCGTCACGGGCGGAAAAATCGCGTCGCTGGGCGCAGCCGACATGGCGACGCCGACCATGCAGGAGACGCGCAAGTTCTTCGAGCCGCCCGACGTGGCCATGATTGTCGACGAAGAACACGGCAACTACCTGAACATCGCGATCGGGTCCGGCAACAGGGCGAACCCCCTCAAGACCGGAACGCTGGACAAGTTCTTCTCGATACGGGATCCCTACGTGCTGACCGTACCGCCCAGCTATGACTACGGCATTACCGTCGGTTCGCTGTACGACGCAACCGACAACGTCATCGGCCAGGGCACCGACACCGAAAAGGAAACCGCGATCACCGCGCTTTTCAACCGCAACGGCTGGTATATCGATCTCGTGGATTCATCGGAGACCGCGGTCGGGGAAAAGGCGCTGGCGCGCGCAACCACGTTCGACGGCACGATATTCTTCACGACATACACGCCGGTCAGTGCCGCGCAGTCTACCGGCTGTGCGCCAAGCCAGGGCCTGGCACGGGCTTATGCCGTCGACGTGCAATACGCCACGCCCGTGTACAACAACGATGGCCTGGGCGATGAATCCAACCTCACGCGCAGTGACCGTGCGGTAACGCTCACGCGCGGGGGCATTCCGCCGGAAGTCACCATTCTCTTCCCGGAGGCGAGCGATGATCCTTTCGGCGTCGTCGGAACCGAGGAATTGAACATCAACTTCTCGAAGCCCGCGGTACGCACGTACTGGTACGAAGAGGATGAAAGCTGATAGACGGCGAATTACCGGAGAACCAGGGAAACCGACATGAACATGAAAAAACCTTACAGGCAAGGCGGCTTTACGCTGATGGAACTGATGGTCGTGGTCACCATCGTGGCCATCATTGCGGCGATCGGCTATCCGTCGTACACCGCCTACGTTCGCGAGGCGAATCGCGTGGATGCCACCGAAGCGCTGTTGCGCATCCAGAACGAGCAGGAGAAGTACTACCTGCAGAACAACACCTACACGACGAGCCTGTCCGACCTCGGGTTCAGCGGCACGACATCCAAGAACGGCTACTACACGCTCGCCATTCCGAATGCCGACGCCACCACCTTCACCGCGACTGCCGTTCCTAACAGTACGCCGCAGAGTGGAGACAAGACCTGTCAGTCCTTCAGCATCAACGCGCTGAACGTCCGGACGGCAAAAGACAGCAGTGGCGCGGACAGTACGGAAGAGTGCTGGGGTTGATGCGCACATGAAAAAACGCCGCGAAAGCGGCGTTTTTTTCTGCAGGAATCATTTCTCGTTCCGCCTGCTCGCCGCCGTCCGCCAGGAGTCGAGAAGGCTGTCGAGAATGAACAGCACGGCGCCGACGGTAATCGCCGAATCCGCGACATTGAATGCCGGCCAGTGCCAGGCGCCGTAATAGACATCGATGAAATCGACGACGTAGCCATACATCGCGCGATCGATGACATTGCCGAGCGCGCCGCCAAGAATCAGCGACAGCGACAATGGCAGCAGCCTGCCCTGCCCGGCCGGCATCTTTCGCAGCCACACGAGAATGAACGCGCTCACGCCCGCGCCCAGCAGGACGAAAAACCAGCGCTGCCAGCCGCCGGCATCCGCCAGCAGGCTGAACGCGGCGCCCGTGTTGTGCAGTAGCCTGAGGTTCAGGTACGGAACGACGGGAATGGATTCGAACAGTTCCATGGAACGCACGATGAGCTGCTTCGTCACCTGGTCGGCAACGATCACGAGTGCGGAGACGATCAGCCAGTTGACGGGACGGTGAGCGTCCCACAGTTTTATCCTGCCCTTCATGCTCATGCGTACCGCCTCTCTTCGCCGTCCCCGGCAACGTTTTGCACGCACCGTCCGCAAAGTTCCGGATGTTCATGGTTCGTACCGACATCCTCGCGACGGTGCCAGCAGCGCACGCATTTCTCATGCGGCGCGCGTTTTGCGGTCACCCACAGCTCCGCCACTTCCGCATCGCGATACGCTTCGTCCGGGCGTTCCGCCGCCGGCTTTACATGCGCGTAGGATGTGATCAGCGCGAAACGCAACTCGTCACCGAGCGCTTCCAGTTTTTCACGCAGCCCGTCATCCGCGTACAAGGTCACCTCCGCGTCCAGCGACGAGCCGATCACGTCGTCCTTGCGCAGTTTTTCCAGCAGGCGCGAGACGGCCTGGCGCACGTGCAACACCGCTTCCCAGTCGATATCCGTGATGTCTTTCGCGCTGCCCGGGATGTCGTACCACTCGGCCATGAACACCGACAGCGGGCGTTCGCCCGGCAGATGCTCCCAGGCCTCTTCCATGGTGAACGACAGCACCGGCGCCAGCCAGCGCAGCATCGCCTCGGCGATGTGATACAGCGCCGTCTGGCAGGAGCGCCGCGCAAGACTGTCCGCCTGCGTCGTGTACTGGCGATCCTTGATGACGTCGAGATAGAAGCCGCCGAGATCGACGACGCAGAAGTTGTGCACCTTCTGGTAGATCACGTGGAACTCGTAGTCCTCGTACGCGCGCTTCACGGTTTCCTGCAAGCCGCGCGCCTGTTCGAGCGCCCAGCGATCGAGCGACAGCATGTTCGCGGGCTCCACCTGGTGCTTCGCCGGATCGAAGCCGTTCAGGTTCGCCAGCAGGAAGCGCAGGGTGTTGCGCAGGCGGCGGTACGAGTCCGCCATGCGCTTCAGGATTTCGTCGGAAACCGCAATCTCGCCGCGGTAATCCGTCGCCGCCACCCAAAGGCGCAGCACGTCCGCGCCCATCGCATTCACGACCTTCTGCGGCGCCACGACGTTGCCCAGCGATTTCGACATCTTGCGGCCCTTCGCATCGACGGTGAAACCGTGCGTCAGCACGCCCTTGTACGGCGCGGCGTCGCGGATCGCGACCGACGTCAGCAGTGACGACTGGAACCAGCCGCGATGCTGGTCGGAACCTTCGAGGTACAGGTCCGCCGGCACCTGCAGCTGCGGGTTCTTTCCAAGCGAACAGTAATGCGACAGGCCCGAATCCACCCAGACATCGAGAATGTCGGTCACCTTTTCGTATTCCCCGGCGTCGTTGCCGAGCAGCTCGCGCGGATCGAGATCGAACCAGGCGTCGATGCTGTCCTTCTCGACCCGTTTCGCGACTTCTTCAAGCAACTCGGAAGTGCGCGGATGCAGCTCGCCCGTCTGCGCGTGAACAAACAGCGGAATCGGCACGCCCCAGGCGCGCTGCCGCGAAATGCACCAGTCCGGCCGTCCCTCGACCATGCCGTCGATACGGCTTTCACCCCAGGCCGGCGTCCACTTCACCTTGCGGATTTCCGCGCGCGCCTTGTCCCGCAGGCCGGCCTGGTCCATGCCGATGAACCATTGCGGCGTCGCGCGGAAGATCAGCGGTGTCTTGTGCCGCCAGCAATGCGGATAGCTGTGCTGCAACGGTTCGTGGTGCAGCAGCATGCCGCGTTCCTGCAGCACCTCGACGATGTGCTTGTTCGCCTTGAATACATGCTCGCCCGCGAACAGTTCCGTGCCTTCGAGAAACACGCCGTTGCTTCCGACCGGATTCTCCAGCGGCAGCTTGTATTCCACGCCGACCGCGAAATCCTCCTGGCCGTGCCCAGGCGCGGTATGCACGGCGCCGGTGCCCGATTCCAGCGTGACGTGTTCACCAAGCACGATCGGCACTTCGCGATCGTAAAACGGGTGCCGGAGTTTCAGTCCTTCAAGAACCGAACCCTTCGCGCGCCCGACAATCGAAAACTTCCCGACGCCGTAGCGCTGCATCGCATTCTTTACAAGCTCTTCGGCGAACAGCACGCGTTCCCGCCCCTGCCCTGCGTCGAATTCCACCAGCGCGTAATCGATTTCCGCGTGCAGCGCGACCGCCTGGTTCGCCGGCAGTGTCCAGGGTGTGGTCGTCCAGATCGCGACGGACACAGGCCCCTCGCCCGCCGCTTCCATGCGCCGAAGCAATGTCTCGCCATCAACGGCCGGAAAGCGCACGTCGATGGCCGGCGATGTCTTGTCCTGGTACTCGACCTCCGCTTCCGCGAGCGCGGAACCGCAATCCATGCACCAGTGCACCGGCTTGAAGCCTTTGTAAAGATGTCCGTTCTCGATGATCTTCGCGAAGGCGCGAATCTCGTCGGCCTCGTACTGCGGATCCATGGTGACGTACGGACGGAACCAGTCGCCGGTCACGCCAAGGCGAATGAAATCCGCGCGCTGGCCGTCAATCTGCTTGCGCGCGAATTCGCGGCAGGCCTCGCGGAACGCGCGCGGGTCCTGCTTCGCCTGCTTGCCCAGTTTCTTTTCCACCGCGTGCTCGATCGGCAGGCCATGGCAGTCCCAGCCCGGCACGTAGGGCGCGTCGAAACCTGCGATGGTGCGCGACTTCACCACGATGTCCTTCAGGATCTTGTTCACCGCGTGACCGATGTGAATGTCACCATTCGCGTACGGCGGACCGTCGGCGAGAATGAATTTCTCGCGGCCTTCGCAATGCGCGCGAAGCTTCGCGTAACGGCCCTCGTCTTCCCAGCGCTTGAGCATTTCCGGTTCGCGTTGCGCAAGATTGCCGCGCATCGGGAAGTCGGTCTCGGGCAGGTTCAGTGTGTGCTTGTAGTCGGTCACGCGCTTTTCCATTGCTGATGCCAGTCGTTCAATGTGTCACACCGCGCGGTCGCGGCGCTGCCATTCCACCATGCGGAGCCGGCCCTCGTTGACGTCGAGCCGGATCTGCTCGCGCAGGCTCTCGAGGTCCGGAAACCTTTCTTCCTCGCGCAGCTTGTCGAGAAACTCGATCTCGATGTGTTCGCCGTAGATGTCGCGATCGAAATCGAACAGGTAAACCTCGACAAGATCGCGCGTCCCGTTCACCGTCGGCCGCGTTCCGACGCTGGCCATGCCGTAGCGCGGTTCGTCGTCGAGTCCGTAAACGCGCACCAGGAAAATGCCGCCGAGCGGCAACCTGCCCGGACGCTGCAGGTTCGCCGTCGGGAAGCCCAACTGCCGGCCGATGCGATCGCCCGGCACGACCCGCCCTGACATGCGATAGCGGCGGCCGAGCAGTTCCTGCGCGAGTTCGAGATCGCCACCCGCAAGCGCCTCGCGCACCCGCGTGCTGCTGACACGCTCGCCCTGATACGTCTGCGTCGGCGTCGCCGCCACCTCGAACCCGTCGCGTTCGCCGGCCGCCTGCAGCAGCGCGAAATCGCCGGCGCGATCCTTGCCGAAACGAAAATCGTCGCCGATCACGAGGTATTCGATGCCGAGTCCCTCGACGAGGATTTCGCGGACGAAGCGCTCGGCGGACAACGCGGCGAGTCCGGCGTCGAAATGCAGCACCAGCATGCGGTCCATGCCGTGGTAATCCAGCATTTCGCATTTCTCGCGAAAATCGGTCAGCCTTGCGGGCGCGGATTCCGGCGCGAAATATTCGCGCGGGGTCGGCTCGAAGGTCACCACCACGGCCGGCACGCCGCGCATCAGCGCCTGCTTGCGCAACTCGGAAAGAATCGCCTGGTGCCCGATGTGCACGCCGTCGAAGTTGCCGATGGTCGCCGCCGACCCGCGGTGTTCCGGCCTCAGATTGCTGCGGTCACGAATGATTTCCATGGCGGATCGGCGCGCTTGGCAAAAGTCCGCATTATACGGATGCGGCGCTGTCCTTGTCCGCCGCAGCCCTGACCTGGCCGGGCCGGAAACCCGAAACCAGCAACACGACGGCGTAAATCGCGAGCCCCGCGCCGATCATCAGCAACAATCTCTGCACCCGCTGCCCCGCTCCCGCCGAAAGCCAGGCGGCAAGCGGACCGGACAGCCAGTGCACCGCTGTTGCCATGATCGCACTCGCGGCAATGACGCGAGCGAGATAAACCGGCCAGCCGCGCTGCGCGACAAACGCCCCGCTCCTCTTGAGGCCTCGCAGCAGGAGACCGGCGTTGACCAGCGCGGCGACGCCCGTCGCAAGGGCGAGGCCGGCGTGCGGCGCGGCGAAGTCCTGCCGCACCATGACGACGACGAACGCGACGTTCAGCACCGCGTTCACGCCCATGGCAATGAAGCCGACCCGTACGGGCGTGCGGGTATCCTGCCGCGCGAAATAGCCCGGCGCGAGGATCTTCACCAGCGAAAAGCCCACCAGGCCGAGCGAGTACGCCATCAACGCGATCCGGCTCATTTCCACATCCACGACGCGGAATTCGAGGTGGAAGAACAGCGTGGCGATGATCGGCCCCGCCAGCACGAACAATCCCGCCGCGGCGGGCAGCACGATCAGCACCGCCAGCCGCAGGGCGAAGTCCAGGTTCGCGGAAAAGCGGGCCGGATCATTGGCGGCGTGGTCGCGCGCAAGCTGCGGCAGGATCACCGTGCCGAGCGCGATGGAAAACACGCCCAGCGGGAATTCCATCAGACGGTCCGCGTAATACAGCCAGCTCACCGAGCCCGCCGCGAGAAACGAGGCGATCAGCGTGTCCAGCAGCAGGTTGATCTGCGCCACCGAGGAGCCGAACAGCGCCGGCAGCATCAGCCGGAACACCTTCCGCACGCCCGGGAATTGCCAGTCCCAGCGCGGCCGCGGCATCAGGCCGATTTTCAGCAGTGACGGAAACTGCGCGAGGAGCTGCGCGATACCGGCGAAAAACACGCCCCAGGCCAGCGCCTTGACCGGCTCGTCGAACCAGCGGCTGCCGTACACGGCGGCGGAAATCAGCGCGACGTTCAAAAGCACCGGCGCGAGCGCGGGCGCACCGAAGCGCCCGTAGGTGTTGAGAATGCCGCCCGCGAAGGCCGTCAGCGCGATGAAGAAAAGATAGGGAAACGTGACGCGCAAAAGCTCCGTCGCCAGCCCGAACTGCCCCGGGTTGTCGAGGAAGCCCGGCGCGAAGGCCAGCACCAGCAGGGGCGCGGCCAGCATGCCGATGATGTTGATGCCGAGCAGGATGGCGCCGAAGGTGCCGGCCACGCGATCGACCAGCGCCTTGACCTCGGCGGGCTCCCGGGTCTCCCGGTACTCGGAGACGACCGGCACGAAGGCCTGCGAGAACGCGCCCTCGCCGAACAGGCGGCGCATGAAATTCGGGATCTTGAAGGCGATGAAAAAGGCGTCCAGCGCGGGCCCGACCGCCAGGAAGGCCGCGAAGGCGATATCGCGCAAAAGGCCCAGCACGCGGGAAACCAGGGTGAAGCCGCCGACCAGGGACGTGGATTTGAGCAGGGCGCGGGACATCGACATTCCTTATTAATATGGCGGCTGATGATACCGGCGCGATACCGCCTTCGCCACGCCGGACGCCACATCACCGGGCCTTCAAGTCGTTGACAGCAGGCGGAAAAATCCGGAAAATGCGCAGCCTTTCGCCAGCCCCGGACCTCCCGGAGGGCGGCGCGAAACACCGGATTCCCAGGAGAGCAAGACCTTGGCTAACACGAAGCAGTCGAAAAAGCGCGCGAAGCAGGCGGAAAACCACCGCCAGCACAACGCGAGCCTGCGCTCGATGATGCGCACCCAGATCAAGAAGGTCGCGAAGGCCGTCGACGCCGGCAACAAGGCCGACGCCGAAGCCGCCTACAAGGCCGCCGTGCCGGTCATTGACCGCATGGCCGACAAGGGCATCATCCACAAGAACAAGGCCGCGCGGCACAAGAGCCGCCTGAACAGCCACGTTCGCGCGATGAGCTGAAGCCGGGCGCCAGACACGAAAAAGCCGGTCGAATGACCGGCTTTTTTCTTGCCGCAAGCCACCTGGTCTCTCCTCGTTCGTCCCGTTTCCGCCTGCAGCGGGTCCGGAAACTTTTACCGCTTTCGTGTATAACATCCCGCAATTCGCTGTTTTTCAACGAGTTGCACCATGCCAGAGCGTTTTTTACCCGAAATCAGCAAGCTGGAAGGCCTCGTCCATCTGCAATTGTCTTCATTGGCCTATGCCGCCGCATTTTTCTTCCTGCTCTCCGTATGGGTAAACAGAAAGCACCTGGACCGGGTTCTGAAAAAGCTTCTGCCAAGAAGCCTGAAGGTCAACCTGCTCACTTACGTTTTCGATACGCTTCTGGTTGCTGCCCCGCTCGCCTACATACTTGCCCAACTGTCGACGTTTGCCGTAAAGCATGACCTCGCGCTGATCGACTCGATCCGCTTCCAGTCGATTCCGGACATCGCCCTCATATTCGTGGTGGTTTTCGTCGCCGACGCCGTCGGATATTTTCGTCATCGATTCGAACACTCCCGGCTTCTCTGGCCATCGCACGTCCTGCATCACAGTGATGACGACATGACGTGGTTTACGTTGTTCAGATTTCACCCCGTCAATCGACTTTCCAGCGCGCTCATCGACATGAGCGTACTGCTGGCAATCGGCTTCCCGGGATGGGCCATCGCAGTCAATGGAGTCATCCGGCATTACTACGGGATGTTGGTACACGCCAACGTCCCGTGGACGTACGGGGCCTGGGGCCGTGTTTTCGTTTCACCCGTCATGCATCGCTGGCACCACGTCCTGCAGGGCAAGGGCGTATACAGCAACTACGCCAGCATCTTTTCGGTGTTCGACCAATTGTTTGGCACATATTACGTGCCAGGCCCTTGCAATCAGCCGCTCGGCGTCAAGGGCGTCAGGCATGATTCGTTCTTTTCGCAGTTGATCCATCCCTTTGCCAGGCTTTTCAGGCTGATCAGCCCGAAAAAGAGACTGGCGATGGAAGGAAATGGCGTCGAGCAATAGCATCAGGAAACGTTCCCGTTATCCGGCCGTTCCTCTTCTCCTTCCCGCGGATGCGCCTCCAGGTAAGTCATCACATCCTGGCAGAGTTCTTCCGTACCTTCCCGCGCCAGCGCGGAAATCCGGTAGACCGGACCATCGAATCCAAGACCCTTCACAATCCCGGTGCAGCGCGCCTCGCGTTCTTCCGGCGGCAGCAGGTCGACCTTGTTCAGCACCAGCCAGCGCTCGCGATCGAGCATTTCCGGCGAGAACTTTTCCAGCTCGCCCAGGATCTTCCTCGCGTCCGCGACAGGATCGCCGGTGCCCTCCAGCGGCGCGACATCGATGACGTGCAGCAGGATGCGCGTACGCTGCAGGTGCTTCAGGAACTGGATGCCGAGACCCGCGCCCTCCGCCGCGCCCTCGATCAGGCCCGGAATGTCCGCCATCATGAAGGAGCGGCCGATCCCCACGGAGACGACGCCGAGGTTGGGATACAGCGTGGTGAAGGGATAGTCCGCGACTTTCGGCCGTGCGGCGGAAACCGCGCGAATCAGCGTGGACTTGCCCGCGTTCGGCAGGCCCAGCAGGCCGACATCGGCGAGCAGTTTAAGCTCCAGGCGCAGCGTCCGGCGCTCGCCCGGCGTACCCTTCGTCGCCTGGCGCGGCGCGCGGTTCACGGATGACTTGAAACGCGTGTTGCCGAGCCCGTGCCAGCCGCCCTGCGCGACCTTCAGCTTCTGGCCTTCCGCGATGATGTCGCCGATCAGTTCGTCGGTATCCGCGTCATAGACCAGCGTTCCCGCCGGAACCGGCACGATGCGGTCCTCGCCGGACCGGCCGGTGCAGTTCGCGCTGCCGCCGTTTTCGCCGCGTTCGGCCTGGTAGGTACGGGTGACGCGGAAATCCGCGAGCGTCGTGAGGCCGGCGTCGCCGACCAGCCAGACGCTGCCGCCGTCCCCGCCGTCGCCGCCGTCCGGCCCGCCGAAGGGAATGTACTTTTCGCGGCGAAAGCCGACCGTGCCGTTGCCGCCGTCGCCGGCAATGACCTTGATTGTCGCTTCATCAACGAATTTCATTCCTCACTCCTCCGGACACAAAAAAGCCCCGCCGAGCGGGGCTTTTTCGGCATCCGTACGCCGCTTACCCGGAAACGACGCTGATGGTCTTGCGGTTCTTCGGGCCCCGGGTCTCGAACTTCACCTTGCCCTCGGCGGTGGCGAAGATGGTGTGGTCCTTGCCGATGCCGACGTTCACGCCCGGGTGGAACTGCGTGCCGCGCTGGCGGACGATGATGTTGCCCGGAGCGACGCTCTGGCCGCCGAACATCTTCACGCCGAGGCGCTTGCTCTCGGAATCGCGACCGTTGCGGCTGGAACCCGCGGCTTTTTTATGTGCCATTGCCTGATACCTCTGTTATGCGGCCTTGCTTACGCGCCGGTGATGCCGGTGATTTCCAGCTCGGTGAACGGCTGGCGGTGGCCCTGGCGCTTCATGTGATGCTTGCGGCGGCGGAACTTGATGATCTCGACCTTGCGGTGACGGCCCTGCGCCTTCACTGTCGCGGTCACCTTGCCGCCCTCGACGAAAGGCGCGCCCATGACGATCTTGCTGTCGCCGTCGGAAATCAGCAGCACCTTGTCGAATTCGACCGTTTCGCCGGCGCCGGTGGCCAGCTTCTCGACCTTGATGACGTCGCCCTGGGCGACCCTGTACTGCTTACCGCCCGTTTCAATGACCGCGTACATCGCGTCTCTCCAGATTATTCCGCGCGGAAAATCGTCTTCCGCAAAGGGCGCGCATTTTACTGCCGAACCCCGACCCAGTCAAACAGTCCAGCGCATCCGCCGATAAGCGAAAAGCCCGCCGAACCAAGGGCTTGGCGGGATTCCGCCCCGCGCCCCGGTGTTGACTCGCCCGGGGCTCCCTCATAGCATGCCCGCTTTCCCGCCAGCCCCCAAAACCATGACACTGGACGAAATCCGCAGCCTGATCGCCAGGGACCTCGAGGCGGTGGACGCCGAGATCCGCAAGGAACTGGCCTCCGACGTCGTCCTCATCAACCAGCTCGGCCACTACATCATCAATTCCGGCGGCAAGCGCCTGCGGCCCATGCTGGTGCTGCTGGCGGCTCGCGCCATGGGCTACGACGGACATCATCATATCGGTCTCGCCGCCGTGGTCGAATTCATCCACACCTCGACCCTGCTGCACGACGACGTCGTCGACGCCTCCGACATGCGCCGCGGCAAGGATTCCGCCAACGCCATCTGGGGCAACGAGGCCAGCGTGCTCGTGGGGGATTTCCTCTACTCGCGCGCCTTCCAGATGATGGTGCGGGCCGACAACATGCGGATCCAGCGCGTCTTCGCCGAAGCCACCAACCGCATCGCCGAAGGCGAAGTGCTGCAACTGCTCAACGTCCATGACCCGGACACGGACGAAACGCGCTACTTCGACGTCATCGAACGCAAGACAGCGAAGCTTTTCGAGGCCGCCACGGAAATCGGCGGCGTGCTCGCCAATGCGAACGACGACCATCTCGCGGCGCTGCGCGAATACGGCATGCAGCTCGGCATCGCCTTCCAGCTGATCGACGACGTGCTCGACTACGAGGGCAACGAGGCGGAATTCGGCAAGCATGTCGGCGACGACCTCGCCGAAGGCAAGCCCACGCTGCCGCTGATCTTCGCCATGCGCGAAGGCGACGCGGAACAACGGGCGCTCATCCGCGATGCCATCGAAAACGGCGGCATCGACCGGCTTGACGAGGTGATGCGTGCCGTCGATTCCACCACCGCGCTCGATTACACCCGCAGGAAAGCCGAGTCCGCCGCCGCAGCCGCGCAGCGCGCATTGGGCAGCCTCCCTCAAAACGATTTCACCCGCGCGCTTCACGCCATCACGAAACTGACCGTTCATCGCCGCAACTGACGCGCCGATCCTGAAACCGTGCAAACCCGGCTGGCGGATGCGTTTCGCGTCTGCCAGCTTTTTGCGTGCAAACGGACATTGCCCTGCACGCGGAGGTGGACATGGACGTTCAACCCTTTTCGAGAAGCCGGTCCGGCTACTCGCTCATCGAAGTCATGATCGCGCTGGTCGTGCTGTCGATCGGCATGCTCGGCATCGCCGGCCTGACCGTCGGCGCCCTGAAGGACACACGTGGCGCGTTCAACCGCACCAAGGCTGTCGCCTTCGCCTGGGACATGGCGGAACGCATTCGCGCCAACCGCACAGCCGGTGCGGCGTACGCGGGAGCTGGCGCCAACGGCAATTGCTTCGCCACCGCGTCCGTCACCGCACCGTCGAGCTGCAACAGCGCCACTCTTGCCGCGCACGACATCTTCGAATGGCAGGCAGCGCTCGCCGACACCGAACGCGGTTTGCCGTCCGGGACCGGCACCGTCACTTTCAATAACGCCACAACGCCACCGACCTACATCATCACGGTGCAATGGTCGGACGGCAGGACGGCTCCTCCCGACGATAACGCGCCCGCCGTCACCGTGGTGACGCAGCCGTGAGCCGCAACCCGCAAACCGGCATGACCCTGGTGGAGCTGATGATCGCGATGGTCATCGGACTGGTACTGATCGGCGCGACCAGCGCCGTCTACATCTCCAACAAGGACACTTACCGCACCAGTGAAACCGTCACGCGCATGCAGGAAAACGGCCGCATCGCACTGCACTTGATCATTGACGACCTGCGCATGGCCGGCTTCATGGGCAACAACACCAACCCCGTGCTGGTCGAAAACCGGAGCGGCTCGGCCACGCCGCTCGACGCGCTTGACGGTGCATCAGGCACCGATGACTGCGCCACCGGATGGTATATCGATACAAGTTCCATGCTGCTTGTCGGCAACGACCAGGCGCCGGTGCTGAACAGCACGTCCCTTTCAACAACCTGCCTTTCGGGGAAGGACCTCCAGGCAGGCACCGACGTGATCGCCCTCAAGCGCGCCGCCGCCGGCGTAATCGACGATGATGCTGTCGATGATCCTGCCCATGACACCTGGACCCTGATCCGTTCGGACCTCATGCACGGCGCGTTCTTCCTCGGCGGCCAGCCCCTGCCTACCGGGATGACGGTCGCCGCGACCAACCGGCGCTGGCTTGCACACGTCTATTTCATCGCGCCGGATGACGACGACCAGGACCTTCCCGAGCTGCGCCGCCTCACCCTTGGCAGCGGACCGAACTTCTACAACCGCGAACTGATTCCCGGCATCCAGGATCTCCAGATCCACTACGGCATCGACACGAGCGGGGATGGCGCGCCGGACAGCTTCGTCGAGCCCGGCACCGAAGGCGCCGCTACCGTCGTCGCGGCGCGCGTCTGGCTGCTCATGCGCTCGGAAACGCGGGAGCCGGGTCATGACGACTCGGTCAACACCTACACCTACGCGAGCAAGAGCTACACGCCGGGCGACGGAAGCGACATCGAAATCGCCGGCGACCCGAAACAGTACCGGCGCCTGCTGTTGAGCGCGACCGTCACGCTTCGCAATGACTGGAACTGAAAGGAGAGGAACATGAAGCAAAAAGGCGCGGCCCTCATCGTCGGCCTGATACTCCTGCTGGTGCTGACCGTGCTTGGCGTAGCCAGCATGAAGGCCGCGCGCTTCCAGCTGCTGATGTCGGGCAATGAACAGTTCTACATCCAGGCCATGAATGCCGCGGAATCCGCCATTGAAATGCAGATCGCGCAAGGCAGTTTCCTGACGACGCACGGGCCGGGATCGAACCCCGTCAACGCCAACACGCCGGGCGTCACCGGCGTTTCCACCATCGAATTTCTCAACGCGGGCGCTGCGCCGGACGGCGGCTACAGCGACGACGTGCTGACGTACCGCTTCCTTGTTTCCGGAACCGGCCAGGCGCCGGCCGGTGACGACGCGCGAGCGAAGGTCGATCTTCGCCAGGGCATCTACATCCTCGCGCCGGGCAAGTAATCCCGAGCAACAACGTCAATGACACGGAGGTCATCATGAAACGTCATACGAACGGAATCCTGCATTTTCTTTTCATTCTTCTCGCCTGCACGGCGACAAGCGTTCAGCCCGTGTGCGCGGACGAGCTCAGCGAGCTCTACCTCAACTCCTCGAACAACAACTCCAACTCCGCCATCGGCGCCAACATCCTCATCGTGCTCGATACGTCTGGCAGCATGACCAAGCATGGCGTCGCTGAACTGGGTTTCACCGTCGATCCGGAAATCTACTGGGGAGCGCCGTACGATCCGGATATCGTTTATCCGGGCCCCTGCGATGCCAATACCGCTTATCGCAAGGGTTACCCGGACTATGACTACGACGGTGATGGCGACATTGACCAGGCAGATGCGGACCGCGATGGCGATGGCGACATCGATGAAAGCGACCTGGCCGATGCCGACTTCCAGAGTTGTGACAACGAATACAACTTTCCCATGACCGCAATGGCCTGTCAGCGTGTACTGGAACAGGGTGTCGCTGTCGATCATTTCGGGGAATTTCGAGCAAGCAGGAGCAGCGACTACAACGGAAAAACCATGAACGGACAATGGTATGACCTGGATAGCGCTTTCAACGGAGTCGGTAGTGTTCCCGGCAATTGGGGATTTCCAATGACGATATGGCGTGAATGCGCCAGCGACTACGGTAATCACGGTTTCGACGAAGTGTCCGATCCGGAATACAAATGGCCTCATGATTCGGGAACCGGATTGGGATTTACTGCCAATTCGGTGCAAGCCCGCGACCTTTCGGATAGAAGGATGCAATTGGTCGCGACAGGCAACTACATCAACTACTTCCGCTGGGCGCAAACGCGTCTCGCCGCCGTGCAGGCCGCGCTGCGCGAAGTCATCGCGCAACTGCCGCCGGAAACGCGCGTTGGCATTATGCGTTTCGAAGTGAATGGCGGTGACGGTACCGACGGTGGTTACATGATTCAGGAGTTTGTCGAACTCGGCGAAAACACGATCGATGCCAGCGGCAATATCGTGATCAGTCCGAACCGCCAGGCAATCATCACCAGTATCCACGCCATCGACCCCGCCGAC
>DASVCH010000071.1:0-5882 GCA_036381715.1 Gammaproteobacteria bacterium
AGCGGAGGAGGATCGGACTCCCGACCTTCCCCCCATTGGCAACAGCGAACGCGACGCGCGTCGCGTCAATGAAAAAGGCCGCGAGAAATCGCGGCCTTGACTGAAATTATGGTGGAGCGGAGGAGGATCGGACTCCCGACCTTCCCCCCATTGGCAACAGCGAACGCGACGCGCGTCGCGTCAATGAAAAAGGCCGCGAGAAATCGCGGCCTTGACTGAAATTATGGTGGAGCGGAGGAGGATCGAACTCCCGACCTTCGCATTGCGAACGCGACGCTCTCCCAGCTGAGCTACCGCCCCACGATTCCGGGGCTGGCCCGGAAAGGCGCGCATTGTAGCACCGGTTTTTTGACCTCGCTACAACTGCGCCGGGCTTGATTCCCCGCGCAGAGCCGTTAACCTGCGGCAACGCACAGGAGGAGAAGATGACTGCCCTGATCCGAGAAGCCACGCCCGCCGATCTCGACACTGTCGTCCGTTTCAATCTCGCACTGGCCGCCGAGAGCGAGAGCCGGGAGCTGGACGAGGACCTGCTGACGGCCGGGGTCGCCGCGCTGCTCGCGGACGACGAGAAAGGCAGTTATTTCCTGGCCGAGAAGGACGGCGAGGTGATCGCGCAGACGATGATCACCTATGAATGGTCGGACTGGCGCAACGGCAATTTCTGGTGGATCCAGAGCGTGTACGTGGCGGCCGAACACCGCGGCACGGGCGTGTTCAGCCAGCTCTACCGGCATATCCACCGGCTCGCGCTGGATACGCCGTCGGTCTGCGGGCTGCGGCTGTACGTGGACCAGGAAAACCAGCAGGCGGCGGACATCTACCGCGCGCTGGGAATGCAGGATGCGCGGTACGACATGCTGGAGGTTGATTTCCGGCTGGGCGGGGCGCATTGATCGCGTTGGAATCGCGCCCGCCAGGGGCGCGTCAAGGGAGCAGGTGATGCTGAAACCCGGAACGCAGGCACCCGATTTCACGCTGCCCGACCAGGACGGCAATCCCGTCCGGCTCGCGGACCTGCTCGCGAAAGGCCCGGTGCTGCTTTATTTCTACCCCGCCGATTTCACGCCGGGCTGCACGAAGGAAGCCTGCGGCCTGCGCGACCGCTTCCCGGTGATCACGGCGAAGGGCCTGACGATCGCCGGCGTGAGCCCGCAGTCGCCGGATTCGCACCGCCGTTTCCGCGCCGAGCACGCCCTGCCCTTCATGCTGCTTTCCGACGAGGACAAGACGGCAATCCGCCGCTACGACTGCGACGGCCCGCTCGGCATCGGCGTGCGCCGCGCGACCTACCTGATCGACCCCAGCGACACCGGCGGCACCATCCGCGATGCAGTGCTTGCGGACTTCCGCATCGGTCGTCACATGGATTTCGTCGAGCGAACGATATCTGCAGGATGACAGGGTTTTCGGCTACGGCGGAACCCTCCTGTGGACACTGCGATTCTCCAATTCGGCGACACGGTCGTCACGCCCTGGAAGCTCATCGGCTGTCTCGGCATCCTGCTGTTCGGCGGCCGCTGGCTGGTGCAGCTGATCGCCTCGCGCGTCGCGGGCCGGCCGGTGGTGCCGCCGCTGTTCTGGTACATGAGCATGTCGGGCAACCTGCTGCTGCTCGGCTATTTCGCCTTCGGCATCGATGACGCGATCGGAACGGTCGCGAATCTCTTCCCCGCCCTGATCGCCGGCTACAACCTCACGCTCGAAGCGCGCAGCCGCCGGACGCGCGACGCGCTGCTCGCCGCGCAGGCCAGGACCGGTTTCAGGACAGAACGGTGATGGTCACGCGGCGCCGGTGCGCGCCCGCACGGTGTTCGTAGAGAAAGATTCCCTGCCAGGTGCCGAGCGCGAGCCGGCCGGCCGTGACCGGCACGCTCAGCGCGCTTTCCGTCAGCACGGTGCGGACGTGCGCGGGCATGTCGTCGGGGCCCTCGTCGTCGTGGCCGAACATCGGATCGCCATCCGGGACGAGTCCCGCGAGGAAGGTTTCGAGGTCGCGGCGAACCTGCGGGTCGGCGTTTTCGGTCAGCAGCAGGGAGGCGCTGGTGTGCTGGATGAACAGGTTGCAAAGGCCGGTTTCGACGCCCGCCTCGCCGACGGCGCCCTGGATCGCCGCCGTGATGTCCGTCGTGCCGCGGCCCGGTGTCTCGAAGCTGAGCGTGCGCTGGAAGATCATCCCGCCCCCGTGGATATAGATAAGGTGTCGGCGCACTGTAGGCGCCCGGGGCCGGAAGCGACAAGACCCGCGGCCCCGCAAGTTATATTTGCCAGATATATCTTTTCGATATATCATTCGCGCCCATTTTCCCGCAATTTCCGGCTCCCGGCAGCATGGACATCAAGACGCTCTGCCTCGGCGTCCTCACCCAGGGTGAGGCGTCCGGCTACGACATCAAGAAGCATTTCGAAGACGTGTTCAGCCATTTTTACGTGGCCGGCTTCGGTTCGATCTACCCGGCGCTGACGGAGCTCGCGCGCGACGGGCTGGTCACCTGCCGCGAGGAGCCGCAGCAGAACCGGCCGGACCGCAAGATCTACGCGCTGACGCCGGCGGGCCACGACGCCTTCCTGAAATCGCTGGTGGCGACGCCGCCGCGGCACCGTATCCGTTCGGAGTTCTACGTGCTGCTCCACTTTGCGCACCTGCTGCCGCCCGAACGGCTGGACGCGGTGCTGGACGAGCGTCTCGGCGACGTCAGCCGGACGCTGCAGGAACTGCAGGGCGTGGCCGCGAACTTCGGCAATTCCGAATGCCATTTCACGCCGGCGCAGCGTTTCGAGGTCGAACTCGCGCTCGCGACGCTCAGGGCGCACCGGGATTACATCGCGACCCATCGCGACGCGCTGGTCAAGGCAGCCAGGGGAGCCAAGCGATGATTCATCCGGAAACCCGCGATTTGAATTTGCAGGAGGCGGCCTGCATTACAGGAAAACCGTCCGGCCGCCGCCGGCGCCAGCCCTTTGACGATGCAGTGCGGAACCCGCTCCCCGCTGCGTTGTCTATGCCTCGATTGCGGCGCGGCCCCGTCCAGCTCGCGCACGTTCACGGGCCTCACCGTATCCTGTCTGATTGGAGTCTTTCATGAAAAAAAGAATGATCATTGCGATCGCCGTGCTGGTGGTCGTGTTCGGCGGCATCTTCGGATGGAAAGCCTTTGTCGGCTACATGACGGGCCAGTACTTCGCCAACTTCCAGCCGCCGCCGGTCACCGTTGCCGCGACGGAAGCGGTGCGCGATTCCTGGCAGCCGCGCATCGAAGCGGTCGGCAGCCTCGCCGCCGTGCGCGGCGTCGACGTCTCGGCGGAAGTGGCCGGCGTGGTGAAGGAAATTGCCTTCCAATCCGGCGAGCGGGCCGAGAAGGGCGAACTGCTCGTGCAGCTTGACGATGCGGCGGAACAGGCGGAACTGCCCGGCCTGCGCGCCCGCGCGAAGCAGGCGGAAAAGAACCTCGAACGCACGCGCCAGATCGTCAGCGAAGGCCTCGCGGCGCAGGAAGCGCTGGACGCCGCGCAGAGCGAGTACGACCAGGCGTTGTCGACCCTGCGTGCGCGCGAAGTCACCATCGAGAAGAAAGCCATTCGCGCGCCGTTCACGGGACGCCTCGGCATCCGCCAGGTCGACGTCGGCACGTTCGTGCAGGCCGGCGATCCGATCGTGACCCTGCAGTCGCTCGATCCGCTGTACATCAACTTCACCTTGCCGCAGCAGCGCCTCGGCAGCATCGAGGCCGGCCAGGTGCTGGAAATTTCCACGGATGCGTTCTCGGGCAAGACCTTCACCGGCAAGGTCACGGCGATCTCGCCGAAGGTCGATCCCGCCACGCGCAATTTCTCCGTACAGGGCGAGATCGAGAATCCGGAAGGACTGCTGCGTCCCGGCATGTTTGTCGAAGTCGCGGTGCTCGCCGGCAAACCGAACGAGTTCGTGACCGTGCCGCGCACCGCCGTCTCCTACTCGCTCTACGGCGACGCCGTGTTCGTCGTCACCGAGAAGGACGACAAGCTCGTCGCCGTGCAGCGCTTCATCGAAACCGGTCCCGTGCGTGAAGGCGACGTCGCGATCCTGTCGGGTCTCGAGCCCGGCGAGTCGGTCGTCACGGCCGGCCAGCTCAAGCTGCAGGACGGCGCGACGGTGCTGATCGACAACGACGTCCAGGTCCAGGAATAAGCCGATGCGATTTACCGACATCTTCATCCGGCGCCCTGTCCTCGCGACAGTGGTCAGCCTCATCATTCTCCTGCTGGGCCTGCGGTCCATGCAGGAGCTCGACCTGCGCCAGTTTCCGGAAGTGGAAACCACGCAGATCACCATCAGCACCTTCTATCCCGGCGCGGACGCCGAGCTGGTGCAGGGCTTCATCACGACGCCGATCCAGCAGGCGATCTCGAGCGCGGACGGCATCGACTACATCACCTCGTCCAGCCGCCAGGGCATGAGCACCATCACGGCGCACCTGCAGCTCAACTTCGACCGCAACGCCGCGCTGACGGAAATCATGGCGAAGGTGAACGAGGTGCGGAACATCCTGCCGCCCGCGGCGGAATCGCCCGTGATCCAGTCGTCCGACATACGCGGCGCCGCCCTCGCCTACATCAGCTTCTACAGCGAAACGATGGACGGCGAACAGGTGACGGACTACCTGGTGCGCGTGGTGCAACCGAAGCTGCAGACGCTGGAAGGCGTTTCGCAGGCGCAGGTGCTCGGCGCCCGCACCTTCGCGATGCGCGTCTGGCTGGATCCGCTGAAGCTGGCGGCGTTCAACGTCACCGCGGCCGAAGTCGCGACGGCGCTGCAGCAGAACAACTTCCTTGCCGCCGTCGGTTCCACCAAGGGCGAGAACATCGCGCTGGAAATCAACGCCGACACCGCGCTCAGCGATCCGGAAGGCTTCGGCAGCATCGTCATTCGCAGCGACGAGAACGGCACCGTGCGCATTCGCGACGTCGCCGAGGTGGAGCTCGGCTCCGAAAGCTACGACAGCTCGGTGCGCTTCACCGGCCAGCGCGCGGTATTCATGGCCATTTCCGGCAACCCGGACGCCAATCCGCTGGATGTCATCGCGCGCGTGCGCGAAACCATGCCGCAGATTCGCGACGGCCTGCCGCCGGGCCTGCACACGGAAATGGTCTATGACGCGACGGAATACATCGCGGATTCGATCGATGAAGTGGTGAACACCATCGTCGAGGCCGGCCTGATCGTGATCGTGGTGATCTTCCTGTTCCTCGGCGCGCTGCGCGCGGTCGCGATTCCGGTCATCACCATTCCGCTGTCGCTGGTCGGCGTGATGTTCTTCATGCTTTCGATGGGCTACTCGCTGAACCTGCTGACCCTTCTCGCGATGGTGCTTGCGATCGGCCTCGTGGTCGACGACGCGATTGTCGTGGTCGAGAACGTGCACCGGCACATCGAGGAAGGCCTGTCGCCGAAACAGGCGGCGCTGCAGGGCGCGCGCGAGATCGCCGTGCCCGTCATCACCATGACGCTGACGCTCGCGGCCGTGTATGCGCCGATCGGATTCCTTGGCGGCCTGACCGGCAACCTGTTCCGCGAATTCGCGTTCACGCTGGCGGGCGCCGTGGTCGTGTCGGGCATCATCGCGCTCACGCTTTCGCCGATGATGTGCGCCAGGTTTCTGAAGCCGGCCGGTTCGGAAGGACGCCTCGCGCAGTACCTCGACCACAAGTTCGAGACGCTGCGGCATTTCTACCTGCGCAAGCTGCATGGCGCACTGGACACGCGTCCGGTCATCGTCGTCATCGCGGTCGTCGTGCTGGTCAGCTGCGTGTTCCTGTACACGTCCGCGCAGCAGGAACTCTCGCCGACGGAAGACCAGGGCTTCGTGTTCGTCATGGGCACCGGACCGCGCCATGCCACGCAC
>DASVCH010000072.1:0-13250 GCA_036381715.1 Gammaproteobacteria bacterium
ATGCGTGCAGGAAACCTTCATCACGGCCTGGCAGAAGCTGGAAGGATTCCGCGGCGAAAGCGCCTTCAGCTCCTGGCTGTACCGCATCGCGGTGAACACGACCATGGGCTGGTTTCGCAAGCAGGGACGGCGCGAGCGGCATGTCCGCCCGGTGGAAGAGGGCGAATGGGAGCGCATCGAGGACGTTGCCTCGGATACCGGCGTCGGCATGGACCTGGAAGCCGCGATAGCAAGGCTGCCGGAAGGCGCCAGGACCGTGTTCGTGCTGCACGACGTGGAAGGACACCGGCACGAAGAAATCGCCGAGCTGGCCGGCATTGCCGTCGGCACCAGCAAGGCTCAATTGCACCGCGCCCGCCGGTTGTTGCGGGAGAGGCTGGAATCATGAACTGCGAAGCGTTCAACAACCGACTCGACGACTGGCTCGACGGCGAGCTTTCCGCGGCGGACGCCCGCGCGCTGGAGGCGCACGCGGCGGATTGCGCGAACTGCGCCACCGTGATGAGGACCGCCCGCCGCCTGCAGCGCGAAGCGTTCACCCTGCCGCCGGCGCACGAACCGGCGCGCGACCTGTGGCCGGAAATCGCGGCGCGGCTCGAACCGCGCGCGGTGCGCGCCGAAAGAAAATGGCTGCACGCGCTCGCGGCAAGTGTCGCCGCCGTCGCGATCTTCGCCGGCGGCATGCTGGTCAGCCGCGTGCTGCTGCAGGACGAGGCGAACGTGCCGCGGCTCGTCGAGCGCGGGCAAACAGAACTTCCGAGCGTCGCCGAAGCGCGGCGCATCCTGCCTGCGTCCTATGTCGAGCTGGTCGACGCGGCGGCGCCGGGCGGCAGCGGCACCGAGCAGGCGCTGCTGCGCAACCTCCTGGTGGTCAATCTCGCCATCCGCGACATTGAAGCCGCCATCGCGGCGGATCCCGCCAACCCGGATCTGCGCGAACTGCTCACCGGGCTGTACGCCCAGGAAAACCGGATTCTTGCCCAGGCCGAGCGGTTGCGTGCCGCCCGGCAGGTTCCCGTGAGGACAACGATATGAAACGCAGCATTCCGATCCTGCTTCTTGCCTTCATCAGCGGCGCGGCCCTGGCCGGAGAACGCGTCGATCAGACGCTCGACGCGACGGCCGGCGGCACGGTCAGCATCGAAAACCTGGCCGGCTCGATCACCGTCTCCGTATGGGATCGCGACGCGGTGCGCGTCGAAGGCGAGCTCGACGATCGCGTCGAACGGCTGGAGTTCGAGAACGACGGCAGCTTCACGCGCATCAAGGTGGTCTACCCGCACCGAAGCGGCGATGTCGACGGCACGCACCTCGACATCACCGTACCCGCGGCGAGCCGGCTGGAAATCGACGGCGTCAGCAGCGAGGTGGACGTGCATGGCGTCACCGGGCGGGTGCGTGTCGACACCATCAGCGGCGACATTTCGGCCGACGGCAAGGCGGGGGAATACGCGCTGGAATCGATCAGCGGCAACATTCGCCTGGAAGGCACGGGCAGCGATGCGCGCATCCAGGCCGGCACCATCAGCGGCGACATCCGGCTCGGCAACGCCGAAGGCGAACTCGATGTCGAGAGCGTCAGCGGCAACGTGTACGTGAGCGACAGCGCGTTCACGCGCATCGAGGCGGCCAACACCTCCGGCGACATCGATTTCACCGGCAGCTTCGCGGCCGGCGGCACCTTCCGCTTCAAGTCCATCAGCGGCGACATCACGCTGCATTTTGCGGATGAACCGGCGGGCATCTTCGACGTCACCACGTTCAGCGGCGGTATCGACAACGACTTCGGGCCACAACCGCAGCGCACCGGAAAATACGCGCCGGGCATGGAACTCAAGTTCCGTGAAGGCGATGCGGAAACGAGCTTTCGCGTGAATACGCTGAGCGGGGACATCAGCCTGCGGACGGAGTGAACGAGGGTCGAAAGTCGAAAGGCGCGGTACAAAATCCGCCGGATGTCGCAGGAGGCCGCTCCGCGGCCGATTGTTGACAATCGCGCCCGGGAGGGCGCTCCTGCACAACATCCTGTCAATCCTGAAAAAATCCCGTGAATCCTGTCCGTTGCTCTTCGCCTGCGTCTTTCACGGCCGCACGTTCACGCCCCGCCATTCGCCGGCATTCCAGCGAAACTCCGCCGCCGCGTTGCCCTCGTCATGCAGCCACAGGCAATGAAAGCGATCGACCGTCACCCGGAAGGCCGCGAAATTCTCGCGGCCTTTCCGCGTTTCGGCGCCGTTGCCGTAATGCGCGCGCTGCCGGGGGCCCAGCGCCTCCCACCATGCTTCCAGTTCGGGCGCCGCGGTCTCTTCCCGCGCCTCGCCGTACAGGCGGACCTGCAATCCCGCTTCCGCGTCGTAGACCACAAGACACGCCGACGGCCTCGCCCGCAGCGCCGCGTGCTTGTTCGAACGCCGGTCCGTAAAGAACACGGCTTCGCGCTTCTCCGCGGACACCTCGCGCAACACGACCACGCGCGCGTCGGCATCGCCCGAAGAAGCCACGTTCGCCAGCACCGGCGTGCGCCACGCGCCGCGATGCGCGGCGAGTGCCTGCCAGACGTCGGCCGGTGCCAGATCCAGTTCCGCGTGCTTCATGCGTGTCTCCCTTTCACTCATTTATAATGAACGTTCATTTCCAGCAGGCAGCGCCATGAAACTGCGCATCTTCACCACCGGCGGCACCATCGACAAGGTGTATTTCGACGCGAAAAGCGAATACGAGGTCGGCGAACCGGTCGTCGGTCGCATTCTGCATGACGCCGGCGTCGCCTTCGACAGCGAAATCACCGAGCTTTTGAAAAAGGACAGCCTGGATCTCGACGATGCGGACCGGGCGCGGATCCGCGCCGCCGTGGAAGCCGAGCCCTCGGATAGAATCCTGATCACGCATGGCACCGACACGCTCGCGGAAACCGGCAGGGCGCTGCTCGGCATTCCGGGCAAGACCATCGTGCTGACCGGCTCGCTGAGTCCGGCGAGGTTCCAGAATTCCGACGCGGTGTTCAATGTCGGCTGCGCGGTCGGCGCCGTGCAAAGCCTGCCGCCGGGCGTCTACGTGGCGATGAACGGACGCGTGTTCGCCGCGGACAGGGTGCGCAAGAACCGCGAAGCGAACCGTTTCGAAGACGCCTAGGACAACGACAACCGGGATCCTGCATGCCCGACATACCGTATTCCCCGCGAATGAAACGCCGGGTACCGTCCATTCTGTTCAAGGAGCAAGCCATGAACGTCCTGAAACGTTTTCTGATCGCCTGTTCGTTGCTCGTTATCGTGCCGGTCGCGGCCGGCGAGGCCGGGGTCCAGGCCGAGCGCATTGCCGACGGCATCCATGTGCTGAGCCCTTTCGGCGGCAACATCGGCGTCGTCATCGGCGAAGACGGCATCTTTCTCATCGACGACCAGGTCGCGCCAGTGACCGAAGCGGTGCGCGCGAAACTCGACGCGCTGCCCGGCGGCGATAACGCCCCGGTGCGTTTCGTGCTGAACACGCATTTTCATGCCGATCACACCGGCGGCAACGAAAACCTGGGCAAGGCGGGCGCCGTGATCGTCGCGCACGACAATGTGCGCGCGCAGATGACGACCGACGAGTTCCGCAAGGGATTCATCGACAACGGCGGCAAGGATCTCGAGGCCGCCCTGCCGGTCGTGACGTTCAACGACCGCGTCACTTTCCACGTCAACGGCCACACGCTGCTGACGCGGCACTATCCGCATGCGCACACCGACGGCGACAGCGTCGTATGGTTCAGGGAAGAGAACATCGTGCACATGGGGGACATCTATTTCGAGGTCGGCTATCCATTCATCGACATCGACCACGGCGGATCCATTGACGGCGTGATCGCGGCCGTGGAAAGCGTGCTCGCCGAGGCCGACAAGGAGACCGTCATCATTCCGGGTCACGGCGCCGTGTCGGACAAGGCAGGCCTGGCCGCCTACCGCGACATGCTGGCCGACCTGCGCGGCAAGGTCGCCGCCGCCGTCGAGGCCGGCAAGTCGCTGGACGACATCAGGGCGATGAATCTTTCGAAGGAATACGACGAACGCTGGAACTGGGATTTCATCAGCGGCGAGCGTTTCATCGAGACGATTCACGCAAGTCTCGCAGCCGCACGCGGCCATCACCATGGAGACCACCGCTAGGGCGCATGCACATCGAAGCGGCGCAACGTGAAGTACGCAGGGTCTACGCCGGCGGCTTTCCCGGGCTGCTGATTTCCGCCGGCGTGTGGATCGTTGCCGCCGCGCTCGGCACCTGGGTCGGCTGGCAGGCGGCCATGTGGGCGCTGGTGGTCGGCGGCGCGTTCATTTTCTTCGCGCTTGAAGTCCTGTTGCGTGCCGTCGGCCACAATCCCGCGCTGAGCGCGGAGAACCCGCTCAACGCCTTGACGCTGCAACTGGCCTTCCTGCTGCCCTTGCTCCTGCCGCTCATCGTCGCGGCGTTCCAGCACCGCGATGACTGGCTGTTTCCCGCCTTCATGATCGCCCTCGGCGCGCATTTCCTGCCGTTCACGTTCCTGTTCGGCATGTGGCAGTTCGGCGCGCTGGGGATGGTGATGGGGCTTTCGGGCATGGTGTTCGGTTTCGCGACCACCGAATCGTTCGTGATCGCGGGCTGGTACGGCGGCGCGGTCCAGCTGCTGTTCGCGTTCATGGCGCTGAGCGCGATCCGGCGGGAGCAGGGCGGGGCGAGGGCGTGAAACTCGCGAAGCGGCGGTTGAAAGGCCGGCGATCCGGTTCGATCCGCCGGAATCTCCATGCGCTCTGGTTTGCGGCCCGCCATCCGGGCGTGCCGATACTTGCCAAGCTCGTCATCGGCCTGGTTGTCGCCTATGCGCTGAGCCCCATCGACCTTGTCCCCGATTTCATCCCCGTGCTCGGCTGGCTGGACGACCTGGTGCTGGTCCCGCTGGGGCTGTGGCTGGCGATCCGGCTGATTCCCGCCGGGATCTGGCGCGAATGCCAGGCACGCGCGCATCCGCAGCGGCATCCCGGCAAGAGCGTTGCCGCGGCGGCGGTGATCGTGTTGATCTGGATCGGCGTTGCTGCGCTCGCAGCATGGTGGATCCTGGGCGCGGCTAGCGCGTAGAAATCGAAGGAAGCGGTCAACCCGCCTGCGGCAGAACGATATCGAGGTTTTCCCTGAAATGGCTGGTTGAACGGCTGAGATCAATACGATGCAGCGCCTTCAGGCCGCGGCCGTCATAGGGCCCGTTCAGCGGCCCATACAGGGAACGCTCCATGCCCATGGCCACGAGCGGCCAGCTGCGGCCGGTGGACAGGTTGATGACTCTCCCGGCACGTACTTCGACCACGGTATCCGCGCTGGGAAACACCGGATTTCCATCCTCGCGCCATTTCACGAGACGATAAAAGCCGTCGGGAATATCCGGATGCTGCGCCACAAAAAACCCCCGTTACGAATGGGATATATGCGCCATTAAGAATACAGTTTTGGGACAATGGAATGCAAATTTTTTCAGCGATATTCTTTTAGGGTATATCGGGTATTTCCGCCAGCCGGAGGTTGAGAGAACGTGCCGGTGACGCCTTATGACAGCTCATGGAGGCTCGCTGGCATTGAACGCCCCACGTTATGTCGTCAAGCGCAGGCAACTGCGGGAAAACCTGGACGAATCCACAAGCCTTTCGGTGTACCTCGGCCGCGACGGGCGATGGCACCGCTCGGCCAGCCACGCCGAGCAGTTTTCCTCCCTTCCGGCTGCCGAAGCGGCGCTGCAGGAAACCTGGCGGCGCCTGAGAAATGGCGGAGAACGGCTGGTGATCCTGTCCGTGATGAAAGTGCCGGCCTGAGGCTGGCAGGACGCAGAACCTGGCTGGAATTTTTGCCGCTCCGGCTTGTCCGAAATACCGTCCGGTTTCGAACACACCGGCGGGCCTGCGGATCGCCGGGCATGACACGAGATTCGGACACATTCCAAAACAGCAGGAGGTAGCTTATGAGAATGTCCGCGATATTGCCGTTCGCCTTTGGAGTGTCGCTGCTCGGGGCCTGCGCGACGGGCGGAAATCCCGCGTTCGCCGAGCTGGACGAACCGCATGCAGTCCTGCGGGAACTCCTGCAAGGCGACATCGACTCCACGCATCAACGCACGCGGCTGGTTCGCATCGATGGACAAGCCGTCGCGGGCACGCGCCGCACGTTCCTGTTGACGCCCGGAACGCACACGCTTGCCTTCGAGCTCGATGTGGACGCGTGGAAGGAGTTCGACGTCGGGCCCAGGGCCTCCGATCCGGATCCCGGCCGCCTCTATGCCGACCTCAACGAAAAATCCATTGAAGTCGATCTCGCGGCGGACACCTTGTACACCTTCGGCGCGCGGGTTGAAGACGACCGTTATGTCGACTGGGAGCCGTTCGTCGTCGAAAGGGATGAAAACGACTGATCCTGGTTTCACTCATGAAAGCCCCGTCCCGCGACGGGGCTTTTTTGTTTCCGCGCGGCGTGATTGAACCGACACGGTTCGTGCCGTATCCGTCAGGGATGCGTGTACGTCCCGGCGCTGCCCGCGCCGCGCCGTGACACGTCGCGCACCACTTCGCCGGTTTCGCGATTGTCGCCGCGCAACGCAATGTCGGCCTGCGCCACGATGCCGCAGCAACGTCCCTGCGCATCGACGATCGGAATGCGGCGGATCTGGTTTTCCTCCATGAGTTCGACGCATTCCTCGACGCTGCTGTCCATCTTCGCGCTGACAACGTCGCTCGACATGACATCGGCAACGGTCGTGCCGGCCGGATCCTTGCCCTCCGCAACGCCGCGCACCGTAATGTCGCGATCAGTGACAACGCCCACGAGATGCATGGATTCCGCGTTATCCACGACCGGAATTTCGCCGCAATCGTTGTCGAGCATGAGACGCGCGACGTCCTGGAGCCGCATGTCGGGCGTGCAGCAGGCCGGGTCGGCCGTCATGATGTCCTGGATGCGCATGGCTACCTCCTGAATTTTTTGCCGTGGAACATACAGCCGGATGGCTTGATTATCAGCTTGGGACAAACCGCATGAGTTCAAGCGAAGTGCGCAAAGGATCGTGCATGTCACCGAAGGAATGCGCCTGAACGGCGTTCAACGTTCACGCTACTCGATATTTCACAAAGCTCTCTTCCCGCTCCAAAACCCTCCCCTGGGGTGTGTATGCACTCAGGGCCATAAGCGGATTACCACTCGCCGCCATGACCGTTAGCGTTCTCGTACTTTGAATCCAGACACGAGAGCGATGATGATCCAGACAATCGATTTTCTATTGCGCAACGGAAAGGCATTCATGTTCGTCGGGCTGCTGGCCGTGTGTCTTGCGGCTTGCGGTGGAAACGACAACGGCGATCCCGCCGGTGGCGTTGACGATCCCGGACAGGGTTCTCCGGTCGGCGACGATAACAACGACGACTCCGGTGGAGGCGATGACACGGATGATGGCAGCAACAACGGCAACGATGATTCCGGTGATGACGATGACGGCTCTGGTGACGGGACGGACAATGGAACCGGTGATGACAACCCAGGCGATGACGAGCCGGCGTTCGAGACCTTCCAGTCCGCGAGCACTGTCATCGGCCAGGCCGATTTCGCAGGCGGCGAGGAAAACCAGGGCGGAGGAGGTCCGGACGCGAATTCGCTGTACTTGCCGCTGGGCGGTGTCGGCTACTCCGCAGAAAATGATGTGCTGTTCATTGCCGATTCATCAAACGCGCGCGTACTCGGATTTCGCGGCATCCCCGGCATGAACAACGCCAACGCCGACTTCGTGCTCGGCCAGTCCGATTTCACATCGTCGCAGGCGGAACTCGGCGCAAGCGGAATGATCTCGCCCGAAGCCGTGACGACGACGGGCGGGCAACTCATCGTGACGGACACGGATCTCAACCGCGTCACGGTTTACGAAGACGTGCCCACATCCGGCGGCGCCGTGCCCGTGTTCGCGGTCGGCCAGGCGTCTCTTGAGGAAAACGCGGGCGCGGTCTGCGATGCGGCCACGCTCCTGCACCCTCACGCGCATTTTCTGTCGCCGCCGGACGCCGAGGGAAACCGCAAGCTTCTCGTTGCCGACGCCGCGCACAATCGCGTGCTGGTGTGGACGGAAATGCCGGCGGAAAGCGGCGTGCCGGCGGATTTCGTTCTCGGCCAGAACGGTTTCGACAATTGCTCGTTCCGGGAACCGGAAAATTTCCGCCACCCGGCGGCACTTTGGACGGACGGCGAACGATTGATCGTCGCCGATTCCGAAAAGCACCGCGTCCTGATCTGGAACACCTTCCCGACGGAAAGTTTCCAGGTGCCGGACGTGATACTGGGGCAGGCGGACATGCAGCACGTCGCGCCCAACGACGACAACCAGGACGGCGTGCCGGACGGCAACGTCAGCATTCCTGAAAATTGCCACCTGCAGGATTGCCACGTGTCCGGTGCGGACAACGGCGACGCCACCGCGCGCACGCTTTTCTACCCGCGCGATCTCGACGTGGTGGACGGAAAACTGTACGTCGCCGACATGAACAATCATCGCGTCTTGATCTGGAACGCCATTCCGGCCGAATCGTTCGCGCCGGCGGACATTGTCCTCGGCCAGCAGGATTTCACCAGCAACGCGCCGAACGCCGGCCAGGCACAGCCGAACGCGCGCGGCTTCGACCAGCCCGTCGGCGTCCGCGTCGTCGAAGACCGGCTTTTTGTCACCGGCTGGAAGAATTCGCGTGTGATGGTGTTCAACGCGCAGTAGCTCCCGTTCATCGGAATTGCAGGGCAGGGCGGCGGCTGCCCTGCAATCTTCCCGATTCCTACATTGTTCACGCATTGCCGCGAGAACCCGCCCGCCGGGAAAAACCCCCTCTTCATCCCGGTTATCCCGCTTTTACGCGCGATTGCCGAGCGGATTTCTCCTTCCGGCAGAGGGGAATTCCTCAGGGCGTTGAGCGGATTTCTTCCCCTCCTGGTGGCCGTTACCGTTTCCACCTACGCAAAACCTGTGGCAATAAGAGGGGTAACGACAATGCAATTTGCAAATGAACTGCGGCGCAACGGAAAGGGGATTCTCCTTATCGGTCTGCTCCTTGCGCTTCTGACCGCCTGCGGCGGAAGCGATGGCGGCGGCACGCCGCTGAATCCGGATCCGCCGGGCGCGCCTTCGGGAGACGACAATAACGGCGACGACGACGGCAATGGAAACGACGACGGCAACGACGATGGAAACGATGATGCCCCCGACGGTGACGCCGACGGCGTGCCGGATGATGCCGACAATTGCCCGGCCGCGTCCAATGCCGGCCAGGAAGATGCGGACGGTGACGGCGTCGGCGATGCCTGCGAAGCGTCGTTCACGACCTTCCAGGCGGCAAGCCTGGTCGTAGGGCAGCAGGACCTTGCGGGCGGCGAACCGAACCAGGGCGGCACCACGGACGCGAACACCCTGAACATGGCGGTCGGCGGGATCGCGTACTCCACGGAGGCCGATGCGATGTTCGTGGCCGATCCCGGCAACGCTCGCGTCCTCGGCTATCTCGGCATTCCGGATATGAACAACGCGAACGCGGACTTCGTTCTCGGGCAGCCGGACTTCACCAGCTCCACGAAGGCTTCGGTTGGCGAGGGAACGATAAGCGTCAGTACGATGCATTCACCCGAATCGGTATCCGTCGCCGGCGAACGGCTCATGGTCACGGATACCGGCCTGAATCGCGTCACCGTCTATGAGGGCGTTCCGACCGCAAGCGCCAACCCGACGATGGTTGTCGGCCAGGCTTCGATGGACACGTACTCCGGAACCTGCGATGCGAGCACGTTGCAGCACCCGCATCAGCACTTCCTGACGCCGGACGGCAAGCTGATCGTCGCGGACGCCGGCCACCATCGCATACTGGTCTGGAATGAAATGCCGACGGAAAACGGCGCGCCGGCGGATTTCGTGCTCGGGCAGATCAACGACGTCAACTGCTCCTTTCGCGAACCTGAAAACTTCAAGCACCCCTCGTCTGTCTGGAGCGACGGCGAGACGCTGATCGTCGCGGATTCGGAAAAACACCGTGTTCTCATCTGGAATACGTTCCCGACAGAAAGCTTTCAGGCACCGGATGTGATCCTCGGCCAGGCGGACATGACTCACATCGCACCGAACGACGACGATCAGGATGGTGTGGCTGACGGCGGCGTGACCTGGACCTGCGATCCGGACACGGGGGTTTGCACGGAAGACCCGATAACCGATGCAAACAACGGCGACGCCACGGCGCGCACGCTGTTCTATCCGCGTGATCTCGACGTCATTGACGGCAAGCTCTACGTCGCGGACATGAACAACAACCGCGTGCTCATCTGGAACAGCATTCCGGCCGAGTCGTTCGCGCCCGCGGACATCGTCATCGGCCAGGAAAACATGACCAGCAACGCGCCGAATGCCGGAGAGGCAGAGGCAAACGAGTTCGGTTTCGAACAACCGATCGGCGTGAGCGTGGTCGACGACCAGCTCTTTGTCACCGACTGGAAGAACTCGCGCGTGATGGTTTTCGAAAAACAGGCAGCCGAGGAATAGGTGCAGCGGCGAAAACCGAAGAAACCCCGCCAAGGCGGGGTTTCTTTTTGTCGGGGATCTGGACAAGGAATTTCAGGTGTGATGAACACGATTCTTTACAGGCCGTCATTGCCGGAATCGCTTCAACGCGTGCTGCGCGATGACCACGGCGCCGTCGAGCTGCCAGAAGCTTCCCGCGCGCAAATGGCCTTTCTTCAGTCCGAGGTTCAGAACGTGGAGGTTCTTGTCACCTCCGGTCCCCGCGGAGCCGACGCCACGCTCATCGCCGCGCTTCCCGCGTTGCGCGCGATTGTCAGTTTTGGCGTCGGCGTCGATGCGATCGACTTTCATGCCGCGCGAGAGCGGGGCATCCACGTCAGCAACACACCCGATGTCCTCACCGACGCCGTCGCGGACCTTGCCGTCGCCCTGTACCTCGACCTGCTGCGCGGCGTGTCGGCCGCAGACCGCTATGTTCGGCGCGGAGACTGGGGCCACGAGCCGCGGCGCGCGCTCGGGCACGATGCCACGGGACGCCGCGTGGGCATCCTGGGGCTTGGGAGAATCGGACGCGCGATCGCCCGGCGCTTGCAGGGATTCGGTTGTGACATCGCTTATTTCAGTCGCAGTCCACGCGAGGATGTCGATTTCCATTACTTCGACACGCCCGAAAAACTCGCGCAGGCCGTCGAGGTGCTCTTCATTACCGTCGCCGGCGGTGCCGAAACCCGCGATCTTGTAAACCGCCGTGTGCTGGAAGCGCTTGGGCGCGGCTACCTCGTGAACGTCTCGCGCGGCACCGTCGTGGATGAGGACGCATTGATCGAAGCGCTGGAAAAAGGGCGGTTGGCAGGTGCCGCGCTCGATGTGTTCGCGCGCGAACCGCGCGTGCCGGACGCGCTGCGGAAAATGGATAACGTCGTGCTGACGCCGCACATGGGCAGCGCCACGGAAGAGACGCGTGTTGCAATGGTCGACCTGGCGCTCGCCAATCTGCGAAGTTTCCTTGAATATGGCCGCCTGGTTACGCCCGTGGTCTGACAGGGAGTCCGGAACAGGCACCGGAACGGAATGGGAAGGGGGGCTTTCAGATGACTGAACGAAAGCATCACTGGGAAGACGTACATTCGCGCAAGCGGGAAGACGAGGTCAGCTGGTTCCAGGCACAGCCGGAGACATCACTCGCACTGATCACCGAAGGCGCCGACGCCCTGGCATCCGTGATCGACATCGGCGCGGGCGCGTCGAGACTGGTCGACGCGCTGCTTGCACAAGGCTATCGCGACGTCACCGTGCTGGACATCGCGTCTTCGGCACTGGAACGCGCGAAAGAACGGCTGGGCGTGCAGGCTGGCGAAGTCACCTGGCAGGTGGCCGATATCACACGGTGGCTACCCGCGCGCCGCTACGACGTCTGGCACGACCGCGCGGTGTTTCACTTCCTCGTCGAATCCGCCGACCGCGACGCGTACCGGCGCGCAATACTGCACGGTACGCATCCGGGATCCCGCGTGGTGATCGGCACCTTCGCCGAGGACGGCCCCGAGAAATGCAGCGGGCTCCCCGTGCGGCGCTATTCGGCGGACGAACTCGCCGCCGAGCTTGGGCCGGACTTCGTCCTCGAGAAGACACTCCGCGACGCGCATTCCACGCCCGGCGGGAACATCCAGAACTTCCGGTTCTGCGCATTCCGGCGGGTTTAGTCACCCCAAAGGGTAGTCCTGACTGATGTATCGATATATATCAGTAAGTTACGGAATCTATTAAAAGCATAAGTTGAAGTTCTGGTCGCCGGCCTTGGTGCGGCGATGGCCTGGCACCGTTATGCGCATAATGCATATTATGTAAAGTTATGTGCATATCTCAGCAAGTCCGCCTTAACTGCTTGAATAGAAGCGGGTTTTAAAGGGGTTTCCGGCGCGTGAAATCAACGGAACCCGTATTAAACCCTTCTTATGGTGAAGAATGGATTGAGCGTTACGGCTGGTATCTACAGGCCGCCGGGCGCTCGAAATCGACGCAGCGGATCTACCGCGCTGCGCTACGCCGGTTCGCTGTGTTCGTCCCTGAGCTGCTGGAACCATCACGACACCTTATATATGCGTGGATGCGCGCCAGGCGCAGCACCGTGGGCCTGACAACGTGGAATCAGGAGCTCTGCGCCGTCCGCGCCTTCTATCGCTGGGCGTACGTCATGGGCTGCGCCGCAGAGGACTTCTCGCAGCTGCTGCCGGCAGGCATCAAGCCACCGAAGCGATTGCCTCGATACCTGACGGACGATCAGGTCGGACTGATTCTCGGGCAGCCGGATCTCGGCACCTTCGTCGGTTTTCGTGATCACGTGATCCTGCGGCTCGCATACGAAACCGGCATAACGGCGTCGGAGATCGCCGCGCTCGAGCTCGGCGACGTCCTGGTCGAGCTGAGCATCTCGGTCGCCGCCGGAAGCGGTCGGCGCGTGCTGCCGATCTCGCGCGAGCTGACTGCGCTGCTCGACGACTGGGTGCAGCTGCGCAGGACGGCGAAGCCGGGCAAGTCGACCGCCCTGTTCGTCACGAACCGCGGCAAGCCGTTCCGGTCCGGCCGCACCATCTGGGACATTGTCGATCGCTACGCCCGCCGCGCCCTGGGCCTCGGCAGAGCGTTCGACCGGGTGCGTGCCTGCGCGCGACGAAAGCCCTGGAGCGGGCAGTACCCTCACCTGCTCCGAGCCTCGTTC
>DASVCH010000073.1:0-1303 GCA_036381715.1 Gammaproteobacteria bacterium
GCAGCCGTGGTATTCGGAAGGATGGCTGGTGAAAACCGTCTCACCCTGGCTGCCATTGCACTCGTAGAGCGCAGCGGCATGCACGGGCACTGCGAAGGCCGCGCCGAGCAACAGCGCCAGGCCCGCCCGCACCCGCAGCGGAATGCGTGTAAAGGCCGACCGCTCGCGACGGCCGCCCGCTTCCCCATGGGCCAAGGCGGTCTTCATGGCGGAGAAGTTTGCGCCCGCATGGATGCGATGCCAAGCGCCCTTTTGTGACGGGGTTCCACGAGCGGCTGACCGCATCGGCGCGCGGCCTTAAACTAGCGAACCCCGCCTCATTCCGCGAAGCCCCATGTCCGGCAAGTTGTTCATCAAGACCCACGGCTGCCAGATGAACGAGTACGACAGCTCGCGCATGGCCGACGTGCTGGCCGAGGCGCACGGTCTCGAGCTGACCGAGAACGAGGCGGAAGCCGACGTCATTCTGGTCAACACCTGCTCGATCCGCGAGAAGGCCCAGGAAAAGGTGTTCTCGCAGCTCGGCCGCTGGAAGGAACTGAAGGCCGCCAACCCGCAGGTGCTGATCGGCGTCGGCGGCTGCGTCGCAAGCCAGGAAGGCGAGGCGATCGTGAAGCGCGCGCCGCACGTGGACCTGGTGTTCGGCCCGCAGACGCTGCACCGCCTGCCGCAATTGATCGAGGCGCGCCGCGAAACCGGCGCGCCGCAAGTGGACATCAGCTTTCCCGAGATCGAGAAGTTCGACTGCCTGCCCGAGCCGCGCGCGGAAGGCCCGAGCGCGTTCGTCTCGATCATGGAAGGTTGCTCGAAATACTGCTCGTTCTGCGTGGTGCCCTACACGCGCGGCACGGAAATCTCGCGACCATTCGACGACGTGCTGGCGGAAGTCGCCTCGCTCGCCGAACAGGGCGTGAAGGAAATCAACCTGCTCGGCCAGAACGTCAACGCCTACCGCGGGCCGATGCACGACGGAGGCATTGCCGATCTTGCGCTGCTGATCCGCGCGATCGCGCAACTGGACGAGATCGGCCGCATTCGCTTCACCACCTCGCATCCGCTGGAGTTTTCCGATTCGCTGATCGCCGCCTACCGCGACGTGCCGAAGCTCGCGAACTTCCTGCACCTTCCGGTGCAGTCGGGTTCCGACCGCGTGCTGGCGGCAATGAAGCGCGGCTACACCGCGCTGGAATTCAAGGCCAGGATCCGCAAGCTGCGCAGCGTCCGGCCGGATATTTCAGTGTCCTCGGATTTCATCGTCGGCTTCCCCGGCGAAACCGACGCGGATTTCGACGCGACGATGAAG
>DASVCH010000074.1:0-1329 GCA_036381715.1 Gammaproteobacteria bacterium
CCGCCGACGTGCTCGATGCCGCCGCGCTCGATTACCTGCTGGAGAACGAAGACGTTTCCGGCTTCGATCTCGCGGACGGATTCCAGGCGAACGCGCTTGGCGGCCGGCGCTTCGTGTTCCGCGATGAAGCGGACGCCGAAACGACACGCTTCGTGCGCCGCACGGCGAACGGCTTCATCGTGCAGGACGGCGAGATATCGCGCGAAGTCCAGGCCGAACAGATCGACGCGTTCACCGTCCGTGTCGCGTCCGGCGAACATGCCGGCAATTTCATGATCCTCCGTCTGGACGACGCCATCCAGGTGTCCGCCGGCGGCCAGGCCTGGCAACTGACGCGCGTCCATCCTTTCGCGGCGCAGGGTGCGGCGGCCAGCGACGAAGCGCATCCCGGCGCGCCCATGCCCGGGCGCATCGTGGCCGTGCACGTGAAGGCCGGCGATCATGTCGAGCAGGGACAGCCGCTGGTCGTGATGGAGGGCATGAAAATGGAAGTCACGGTGAAAGCCGGCGTCGCGGGAACGATCGAGAAAGTGTTGTACGCTGAAGGCGACACCGTGGAAGCGGACGCACCACTGGTCGATATATTGCCTTCTTGACGGGCCCGATGCCTGAGGACATGCAATGTTGATGTATCCCGACAAGGTGAAACTGGTCGAAGTCGGCCCGCGCGACGGCCTGCAGAACGAGCCGTCGGACGTTTCGACGGCGACCAAGATCGCGTTCATCGACCGCCTCACCGATACCGGGCTCGAAACCATCGAGACCACGAGCTTCGTCTCGCCGAAGTGGATACCCCAGCTTGCGGACGCCGCGGAAGTCTTCGCCGGCATTCACAAGAAGCCGGGCGTGCACTATCCCGTGCTGGTGCCGAACGAAAAAGGCATGCAGCGCGCGATCGAAGTCGGCGCAAAAGAGGTGTCCATCTTCACGGCCGCCTCCGAAACCTTCAACCAGAAAAACATCAACGCCTCGATCAGGGAATCGCTGGAGCGCTTCCAGCCCGTGATGGACATGGCGCGCGAACACGATATCAAGGTGCGCGGCTACGTCTCCTGTGTCATCGGCTGTCCCTACGAAGGCGACATCGATCCCGCGCAGGTTGCCGCCGTCGCCGCCGACCTCTACGCCATGGGCTGTTACGAAATCTCGCTCGGCGACACCATCGGCGTCGGCACGCCGCGCCGCGCGCGCCAGATGGTGTATGCCTGCGCGCGCCGGGTGCCGATGGAACGTCTTGCAATTCACTTCCACGACACGCGCAACCAGGCGCTGGCAAACATCCTCGCCTGCATCGACATGGGCATCGCGACGGTGGATTCCTCGGTTTCC
>DASVCH010000075.1:0-14506 GCA_036381715.1 Gammaproteobacteria bacterium
GCGACCATAACCGCCGGTGGCGAGAATCACGCTCTGCGCGCGGAAGCGGTGAATCGTGCCGTCGGCAAGATTCCACGCGATCACGCCGCGGCAGGCGCCGTCTTCCATGATGAGATCCAGCGCGAAATACTCGATGAAGAATTCGGCGTGATGCTTCAGCGCCTGCTGGTACAGCGTGTGCAGCATGGCGTGGCCGGTGCGATCGGCCGCGGCGCAGGTGCGCTGCGCCGTGCCCTTGCCGAAGTGCGTGGTCATGCCGCCGAAGGGACGCTGGTAGATGCGGCCTTCCTCGGTGCGCGAGAACGGCATGCCGTAATGTTCCAGTTCGATGACCGCCTGCGGCGCTTCCTTGCACATGTATTCGATCGCGTCCTGGTCGCCGAGCCAGTCGGAACCTTTCACGGTGTCGTACATGTGCCAGCGCCAGTCGTCCTCGCCCATGTTGCCGAGCGACGCGGAAATGCCGCCCTGCGCCGCAACGGTGTGCGAGCGTGTCGGGAAGACCTTCGTCACGCACGCCGTCTTGAAACCGAGTTCGACCAGGCCGACGGTGGCGCGCAGGCCCGCGCCGCCCGCGCCGACCACGACCACGTCGTAGGTGTGATCGACGATCTTGTAGTGCTTGTTAACGTCCATGAATCAGCCCCCGAACGCGACGCGCAGCACGCTGATGACAGCGGCGACGCCCAGCAAGACGTGAATGAAATTGTTGAGAATGAGCGCCGTGAACTTCAGCCACTCGGTGTGGACGTAGTCCTCGAACACGACCTGCACGCCCAGCTTGGAGTGATAGAAGACCGTGCCGGCCATGATGGCGAGCAGCACGGCGTTGAGCGGATGGCGCATCCATTCCGTCACGTCGGCATGGTTCGCGCCGATCAGCGAGAGCAGCGACACCACGAACCACACGCCGAGCGGCGCGAGCGCGATCGCGGTCAGGCGCTGCATCCAGAAATGCTCGGTGCCGCTTTTCGCGGAACCGAGGCCTTCCACTCTTTTCAATGGCGTGCGCATCATGCCGTCCCTCCGAACACGCCCCACGCGAACAGCCAGGTCAGCGCCGTGGCGGCAATGGTGAACACGACCACGGACCAGCCGGTGATGTAGGTCGTTTTGATCTCGAAACCGAAACCGGCGTCCCAGAGCAGATGCCGGATGCCGTTGCCGAGGTGATAGAAGAACGCGACCGACCAGGCGAACAGGAAGGCAGTGCCGACGGGGTGCGTGATGACATTGTTCGTCCAGTCGTAGGCGTCGCCGCCGATCGCGACCGCGACCAGCCACCACGCCAGCACGATCGAGCCGATGGACAGCGCAAGCCCCGAGGCGCGGTGCAGGATCGACAGGGTCATGGTGATCTGCCAGCGATACACCGACAGGTGCGGCGACAACGGTAGATCGAACCGGGGGCGGTCGGTCTGGTAACCGCCGGCCGCAGGTTTGTTCGACGTGCTCATGAAGCCTTCCTTTTGTCTTGCCCTGCCCGGCCTGGCCGGGACCGGGAATCAGAAGTCGATGCAGCGCCCGTTCTTTTCCCAGTCGCCGTAGCGGGTGGGATCGAGACCGTCGCGGCCGCCGTATTCCTTCGGGCGCTCGTCCGCCGGGTTTGCGGCGCCGGGCTTCTTCGGGTGCCAGGTTTTCGGTTCACCGGGCTTCGAATTGGTCTTTGCGTCGGGTCGGCTGGACATGGCTGTCGGCGATGAAAGGGCTGCGAGAGGGCGACAAGTTTAAGAAATACGGGCTCCTGCCGCAATGCGCGGCGCCAATCGCGGCGCGCACGGCGCGGTTTTCCGAACCTTTGCGCCTGCCGTATCATGGCGCACCCTTTTTTCCTGCCCGTCTTCGATATGACAAACACCGCATCCGATTTCGACCGCTGGCTGCCCTCGAACGCGGCCTTCGCATCCCTGCACGCGCACCGCATGCTGAAAGCCGGCGGGCCCGACGCCGCCGAATTCCTGCAGGGGCAGTTCTCGAACGACATTGCCGCGCTCGGCGAAAATCCCGGCCAGCTGTCGAGCTTCAACAGCGCGAAAGGCCGCGTACTGGCGTTCCTGCGCGTGCTGAAACACGGCGACGATTACCGGCTGGCCGTGGATGAGGAAATTTTCGACGCGTTCCTGCAACGGCTGAAGATGTTCGTGCTGCGCGCGAAAGTCGTGATCGAACCCGCCGGCGGGATCCAGGGCGTCGCGGCCGTTGGCGCACACCTCACCGACGCGCTGGCCGCGAGAAATCTTCCCGCACCCGAGCCCGGCCGCGCGATCGCGCACGCGGGCTGCGTCTTTCTCGGCATTCCGGGCCCCGTGCCGCGCGTGGAAATCTTCGGACCGGCCGACGCCCTGCCCGCGGCCGACGCATCCGCCGACGATCTTGCGCGCTGGGACATTCTGTTCGGCCTGCCGCGCATCACGGAAGCAAACCGCGACGCGCACGTCGCGCAGCACCTCAACCTCGACGAACTCGGTGCGATCAGTTTCAAAAAGGGCTGTTACACGGGCCAGGAAATCGTCGCGCGCATGAAATATCTCGGCAAGGTGAAAAAGCGTGCGGCAGTGTTTCTTGGCGGTGGCGCGAGCGCGGGCGATTCCGTTCGAACGGAAGACGGCAAGGCCGCGGGTGAAGTCGTGAATGTCGCGCCTGCGGATGGCAATCAGCTGATACTTGCCGTCGTGAATCTCGAGGCCCGGGACGAAACGTTGACCGTCAACGACCAACCTCTGCAACGCCTCCCGTAGGGCGGGCTTTTCCCGCCCGACGAAGACTTGGATATCCGATGTTCTGGCAAAACCGAAAGGCCATGCAGGAAACCGCGCACGGCGCTATTGTTCGCAAATGTCCGCACGACAGAAAGCTGGAAAATTCGCCTTCCATCCTGTCACCGCTGCCCGGTTGCAGGACCTCGCACGTTTCTCCGCACGGCACGGAAAATTCCGCTACTGCTCCTGCATGCGTTGGCGCATGCGCAGCACCATGTATCAGCGCTCCTCGAAGGAGGACCGTATCGCTGCGCTCGATAACCTTGTTTGCCGGAACATCCCCATCGGCGTCCTGGCCTATGCTGACAACGAACCCGTCGGCTGGTGCTCCGTTGCTCCCAGGGAAACCTGCGATGCACTCGAACGATACCGCGCGCTAGCACGGATAGACGATGAACCGGTTTGGTCCGTCGTCTGCTTTTTCGTCGATCGCCATTTTCGCAATAGCGGAATGACCCTCCGCCTTCTGCAGGCATCCGTTTCCTACGCTCGCTCTCAAGGCGCAAGAATCATCGAGGGATATCCGGTGGACCCGGGCGAAAAGCTGTATACCTACATGGGTTCGCCGGCGACGTTCACCGCCGCGGGTTTTATCGACGTGACACCGTCAGGAAGATCAAGAAAGATCGTGCGTTACACATTGAAATGATGCCATTGGCGCGTAGGACGGGCGCCGCCCCGCCATTGAAACCACGGGCAGAGCCCTTCCTAGGGCATCGCGCGAAACCCGGCCGCTTCGAGCCGCTTCAGCCATGTCTGCACGTTCGGGAATTCATCAAGGTCAAATCCGCCGTCCGCCGCGCAATGCGTGTACGCGTGCAAGGCGATGTCCGCGATCGTCGGCGCACCACCGACGAAGAAATCGCACGATGCGAGATGCCGGTCCATCACGGCCAGCGCCTGTTTTCCCCGTCCGATCAGTTGCGGCAGTTCCGCGCGGCGCGGGTGGTCCTCGGGAAGAAACATTTCGATGAAACGCGCAACGGCGATGTACGGCTCGTGGCTGTATTGCTCGAAGAACAGCCACTGCATCACCTGCGCCTTCGCGAAACGATCGTTCGGCAGATACGGCGAGCCTTCGGCGAGATAACAGAGAATCGCGTTCGATTCCGGCAGCGCGCGCCCGTCATCGAATTCCAGCACCGGCACCTTGCCGTTGGGATTCAGCGCGAGGAATTCCGGCGTGCGCGTTTCGCCATGCGCGCTGTCGATCTCGATCCATTCGTACGGCTGGTTCGTCAGTTCGAGAACCTGCCGGACTTTGTGGCAGTTGCCGGAAACGCTCATGCCATGCACACGAAAATTCATCGTCATCATTCCCGGTAAAACGCCGGCGATAGCCGGCGCCAAAAGTCAGGATCGCAGGAAAGCGTCGCGAGCGAAGGCAAGACAAGGCGGAAATTGCGGAGGATGCGGAGTGTACACGTCAGTACATGAGCAATCCGAAGCAATTTCCAACGCAGTATTGCCGAGCGCAGCAGCTTTCCTGCGATCCGTGAAGCCGTGACCGCCTGAATTCATTCGAATTCAGGTCGCATCGCGGGGAACAGGAGCACGTCGCGGATCGACGGCGCATCGGTGAACAGCATCACCAGCCGGTCGATGCCTATGCCCTGCCCCGCCGTCGGCGGCATGCCGTATTCCAGGGCGCGAATGTAATCGGCGTCGAAGAACATCGCTTCGAGATCGCCGGCGTCCTTCGCCGCCACCTGTTCGCGGAAACGCTCGGCCTGGTCTTCCGGGTCGTTGAGTTCCGAGAAGCCGTTCGCGATCTCGCGCCCGCCGACGAAGAATTCGAAACGATCCGTGACGCTCGGGTCTTCGTCGTTGCGCCGTGACAGCGGCGAGACTTCCGTCGGGTACTGCGTGATGAAGGTCGGGTCCTTGAGCTGGCCCTCGACCGTCTTCTCGAAGATCTCGATCAGCAGCTTGCCGGGTCCGTAATTTTCCTGCACGGGGATCTTCAGCTGCGCGCAGAGTCCGGCCAGATAGTCGCGGTCGTCGAACCTCGCGGCGTCGAAATCCGGGTTGTATGCCTTCACCGCCTCTTTAACGGTCATGCGCGCGAACGGCTTGCCGAAATCGAACGTCTCGCCCTGGTATTCCACCGTCGTCGAGCCGCAAACCGATTCCGCGATACCGCGCATCATGCGTTCCGTGAAATCCAGCAGATCACGATAGTCCGCGTACGCCCAGTAGAACTCCAGCATGGTGAACTCGGGGTTGTGCCTTGTGGACACGCCCTCGTTGCGGAAGTTGCGGTTGATCTCGTAAACGCGCTCGAAACCACCGACCACCAGCCGCTTGAGATAAAGCTCCGGCGCGATGCGCAGGTAGAGCTGCATGTCGAGCTCGTTGTGATGCGTGACGAACGGCCGCGCAACGGCGCCGCCGGGAATGGCCTGCATCATCGGCGTCTCGACTTCCATGAAACCGTGGCCGTTCATGAACTCGCGGATGAACTGCACGATGCGCGTGCGCTTGCGGAACACCTCGCGCGACGGCTCGCTCATGATGAGATCGACGTAACGCTGCCGGTAGCGCAGCTCGGTGTCGGTCACGCCGTGGTACTTGTCCGGCAGCGGGCGCAGCGACTTGGTCAGCAGGCGGAATGTATCCGCCTTCACCGACAGTTCGCCCGTCTTCGTGCGGAACAGCGTGCCTTCGGCTGCAACAATGTCGCCGATGTCCCAGCCCTTGAACGCCTGGTAGACGCCTTCCGGCAATTCGTCGCGTTGCAGGAACACCTGGATGCGGCCGGACTCGTCCTGCACCTGGACGAAACTCGCCTTGCCCATGACGCGTTTCGCCATCATGCGGCCCGCGATGCACACGCGCACGTTCTCCTTTTCCAGCATCTCGTTGTCGGCGTTGCCGTACATGCCATGGAGATCGTCCGCCAGCGCATCGCGGCGAAAATCGTTCGGGAACACCTTGCCCGCTTCGCGCAGCGCGCGCAGCTTTTCACGGCGTTCGGCGATTAAACGGTTTTCGTCGTTCTGACTCATTCTCTTTCCTCGTGAGAGGCAAGAGGTGAGAAGTGAGAGGACAAAAGCGCGGCGTCTTCTTACCTCTCACTTCTCACCTCTTGCCGCTTTCAAAGTCCCTGCTTCAACGATTCCTCGATGAACGGATTCAGGTCGCCGTCCAGCACGGCCTGCGGGTTGCCTGTTTCGTGATTCGTCCGCAAATCCTTGATGCGCGACTGGTCGAGCACATAGGAACGGATCTGGCTGCCCCAGCCGATATCGGCCTTGCTGTCTTCCAGCTTCTGCTGTTCGGAACGGCGCTTCTGCATTTCGAGTTCGTACAGCTTCGCCTTCAGCTGCTTCATCGCCGTCGCGCGGTTCTTGTGCTGCGAACGGTCGCTCTGGCAGGCCACGACAATGCCCGACGGTTCGTGCGTGATGCGGATCGCGGACTCCGTGCGGTTGACGTGCTGGCCGCCGGCGCCGGACGCGCGGTAGGTATCGACGCGCAGGTCCGCCGGATTGATCTCGATCTCGAAGTCGTCGTCGACCTCCGGCGAGACGAACACGGACGAGAACGACGTGTGCCGGCGATTGCCCGAATCGAACGGCGACTTTCGCACGAGGCGGTGCACGCCCGTCTCGGTGCGCAGCCAGCCGTAGGCGTATTCGCCGCCGAAGCGCACCGTCGCACTCTTGATGCCCGCGACTTCACCGGCGGAGGCTTCGATGATTTCCGTCTCGAAGCCGTTCTTCTCGCCCCAGCGCAGGTACATCCGCAACAGCATTTCCGCCCAGTCCTGCGCCTCGGTGCCGCCGGAGCCGGCCTGGATGTCGACGAAGGCGTTCGCCTTGTCCATTTCGCCGGAAAACATGCGCGTGAACTCGAGCTTCTCGACGTCCGCCTCGAGCGCGTCGAGTTCGGCTTCGATTTCCTTCAGCGTGCCTTCGTCGTTTTCCTCGGCGGCGAGTTCCAGCAGTTCGCCGGCGTCGCCGAGACTGCCGTGCAGCTTGTCCAGCGTTTCCACGGCTTCGGCCAGCCGCGCACGTTCGCGGCCCAGCTCCTGGGCGCGTTCCGGGTTGTTCCAGACGTCGGGGACTTCCAGCTCGCGGCTTACTTCTTCGAGACGGTCTTTCTTTTCAGGGTAGTCAAAGATACCCCCTGAGAGCCTCGCTGCGGCTCTGGAGGTCCTTGATGCGGGTGCGGATCGGGTTGATTTCCATGGCTTTTCGCGGATTTCCGTTAGCGGGATTTCAAAAGCCCGTTATCTTACATCATTCGCCTCCGGCCCAGCAGGCCTGCCAACCACCGATCCGGACCGTGCATCCAATGACACTCACGTCACCGGAGCCAGCCCATGAAATCGATCGCCGTCCTGTTCTGCCTGCTGCTCGCAAGCGGCGCGCGCGCTGCGCCTGCGCCCGATGTCCGCCTCGAAACTGACCAGGCCCGGGCCGCGCTCGCCATCCTCGAGATCATGGCATCCGGCGGCGAGCCGTCCGACGCCGACTGGGAACGGCTGTGGCAATCGAACGGCTATCGCCGCCTGCTGGAACGCGAAACCGCGATGGGCCGGGGCGACGGCTTCGGCGAGGCGTTGCGCGACTGGCTGAGCCGTGACGAAACCGTCGCGCGGCACGCGGAATACCGCGCCGCCGTCGAGCGCTGGCGCGGCTTCGACGCTCGCCGCGCCGGCGAGCGCGCGGCGGCGTACCTGCCGGCCGGCATTCCCCTCGACGCGACCCTTTATCCCGTCATCAAGCACACGCGAAATTCCTTCGTCTTCGATCTCGGCGGCGATCCGTCGATCTTCATGAACATCGATCCCGCGCATTCGCCGGCCTATCTCGAAGCCGTGATGACGCACGAATTGCACCACGTCGGCCTGTCGCGATGCGAAGCGCCCCGCGATCGCGAGCGGCTCGGCGCACAGCAGAAAAAGGTGCTGGACTGGCTCGGCGTGTTCGGCGAGGGGCTCGCGGTGCTGGCGACCGCGGGAAGTCCTTTCAGGCACCCGCACTACTACAGCGACGCCGGTGAATACCTGGTCTGGGAGCGTGACGTGGCGAATATCGCGACCGACATCGTCCGCATGCAGGCGTTTTTCAACAAGGTGCTGGACGGCACGCTGCCGGAAGACCGCCAGCGCAAGGAACTGTTTTCCTTCATCGCCACCGGGCATGTGCCGCAAGGCCCGGCCTACACCGTCGGCTGGAAGATGGCGGTCGTGGTCGAACGGCATCACGGCCGCGACGCACTGCTGGGCGCACTCTGCGACCCGCGCGAACTGATGCGCCTGTACAACGCCGCGGCGAGGGAAACCGGCAAGGAAGGCGGCGCAACGCTGCCGCTGTGGTCGGAGGATTTCCTGTCCCGGCTGCGCGCCGGCGGCTGATCCTTCGCCCCGCGAAGCCGCCTCAGGCGTCCGCTTCGCAGGCAATCATGTGCTCGATCACGAGTTGCACGGAGCGCCTGCCCTGCCACTCGTTCACCTCGAGACGATAAACGGCACGCACGGCGCGGCATTCGGGGAAATCGCCGGCGTTGAACGCGATCGCATCGAGCGGCGCGCCGCCGCCGGATGCCAGGCGAAGTTTCAGGTGCTTCTCGCCGACGACGCGCCGGTCGCGAATCTCGAACACGCCGTCGAACTGCGGTTCCGGAAACGCCTGCCCCCAGGGACCGGCCTCGCGCAGCGCTTCCGCGCATTCCAGCCGAAGAAATTCCGGCGCGAGTTCGCCGTCCGACGGCACGACGCCGCGAAGCTCCTCCGGCGACACCCAGCGCGCGACTTCCGCATCGAGCGCCGCGGCGAAGTCATCCAGCCGGCCCGCCGCGAGGCTCAGTCCGGCCGCCATGGCATGACCGCCGAATTTTTCGACCAGGCCGGGATGGCGCGTCGCGACGGCGTCGAGCACGTCGCGGATGTGCACGCCGGGCACGCTGCGGGCCGAACCTTTCAACATGCCCGTGACGTCGTCCTCTGCAAAGGCGATCACCGGCCGGTGCACGCGATCCTTGACGCGCGAGGCGACGATGCCGACCACGCCCTGGTGCCAGCCCTGCTCGAACAGGCACAGCGCGAGCGGCAGCTCGGCGTCCAGCGCAAGCTTCTCGACCGCGGCCAGCGCCTCTTCCTTCATCTGCTGTTCGATGCCGCGGCGATCGTGATTGAGCGCATCGAGCCGCGCGGCAAGTTCGCGCGCCTTTGCGTGATCGTCCGCGAGCAGGCACTCGATGCCGAGTGCCATGTCTTCGAGGCGACCCGCGGCGTTGAGCCGCGGACCGACGGCGAAACCGAGATCCGCCGCCGCCAGTTGCGCGGGCAGGCGTTTCGCGATTTCGAGCAGCGCGAGAATGCCCGGCCGGCAACGTCCGGCGCGAATGCGCGCGAGACCCTGGTGCACCAGCACGCGGTTGTTGTGATCCAGCGGCACGACGTCCGCGACCGTACCCAGCGCGACAAGGTCGAGCAGCCCGGCGAGATTCGGTTCCGGTACCGGCAGCAGCGCGCGTTCGCGCAAAAGCTTTCGCAGGGCCAGCAGCACGTAGAACATCACGCCAACGCCGGCGAGCGCCTTGCTCGGAAATGGATCGTCGGGGAGGTTCGGGTTCACGATGACATCGGCGTCCGGCAACCGGGCGCCCGGCAAATGATGATCGGTCACCAGCACGCGAATGCCTTTTGCACGCGCGGCGGCAACGCCCGCGAGGCTCGATATGCCGTTGTCGACGGTGACGATGAGATCGGGATCGCGCGTCGCGGCGAGTTCGACGATCTCCGGCGTGAGCCCGTAGCCGAAGCGAAACCGGTCCGGCACGAGGAAGTCCGCCTGGCGTGCGCCGAGCGCGCGCAGGCCGAGCAGCGCGACCGCCGTGCTTGTCGCGCCGTCGGCGTCGAAGTCGCCGATCACGAGAATGCGCCTGTCGAGATGCGCCGCGAGCAGTTCCGCCGCGGCATTCACATTGCCCAGCGCGTCCGGCGGCGCGAGCGCGTCGAGGCCGTAGGAAAGTTCCTGCGCGGAATGGATCCTGCGCCGCATGAGCACCTGGCGCAGCACGGGATGCAGCGTCTCCGGCAGCTCGCATTCGGCGATGGATTCGCGGCGGCGGATTTCCACGCTCACTCCGCCGTTACCGGCAGCGTGGCCTTGCGCCGGAACGCGCGCCGCAACCAGCCGTCCTTTCCGCCGCGCAGGCGACGCGCGGTCCCATCGCCGGCGTGCAGCACGGCTTCGGCATCGCGGTGCGTGGCGAGCCAGTCGAGCACGGGCTGCAGGATTTCGTCCGACACCTTTTCCACTGCGGCCTGCCAGCCGCCGGCGTCATCCGCATCCAGCGCGCGCGCGCAATCGGAGATTTCGATGACGTGATGCCCGGAAGGCGGCAGCATGCGGTCGAGCGTCTCGCGCTCGCGCGCCGTGCCGAGCAGCACGCCCAGTCCGCGCATGGGCAGGCTGTCCGCAAACACGGCCAGGCCGTCATGGATCGCGTTCCTCGGAATCCCGCCTTCGCCCCACGGCCAGATGCCGTTCAACGACGGCAGCCCGCGCGCCGCCCGCTCGCGGTTGACGGCATGGCCGTGCAGGAACATCTGCAGCTCGTTCATCCAGCCATGCAGGCGTGCAGCATCGGCGCCCCGCGGCAGGTGCTCGCGCACGGCCTGCCCCCGCACCGCATGCAACGGCGTCGTTCGCACTGCGGAATGCTGCGGCGCCTGCAGGAACAGCTGGCCGGCACGGAAATGCAGCGCGGGTTCGCCGTCGAAGAAAGCGGAAACGTCCCCCGCAAGGCGCGCGCGTTCGTCATCGGAAACCTGCAGCGCGGGACCCGAAAACAGCACGAGATCTGTCATGCCCGCCTGCAGGTGGACGAGCGTGGCGAGAAACAGCGGCGGCTTCGCCCTCTCGCCGGTCGCGCCCAGCCAGGCGAGCGCGGCCAGCGGCGCGGTCGCCACGTCCAGCGCCGTTTCGATGAAGCCGAACCGGCCCCGCCGGGAAGGCGAGCGCTCGGCGCGCGCGCACCAGGCGTGCAGCGCCGCGGCGTCGGGCAGGGAAAGCGTGGCGATCAGGCGCTCGGGTGCGGCGAGCAGGCCGGGAACGTAGAGATCCAGTTTCACTACTTTGAAGCGGTGTGGCCGTTGGAATGTCGGCGGATGGTAGCAGACCGGGGAATCGCCGGGCTGCCCGAGGCGGGAAAAATCCGGCCCGGGTTCCGGACGGAACCCGGGCCGGACCGGCCAAGGAGGCGGGCCGAATCGATCGAAGGTTTATCGTTCGTCCCGCTCCGCCTCGTCCTCCTGCGGCAGGAACCGGACGAGCAGTTCCTGCAGGATGTTCTCGGCAACCGCTGCGTCGGAATCTCCCGGCGGCGGCGCACTGCCCGGATCATCGCGACCGTGTCCAATGTCATCCGCCCCCGCAACGGGCATGGAGGACAAGGTTGCCGCTATCAAAACCATCAAACGCGCCTGGTCAAAAATCTTCATAAGAACTGCCCCTGTCAGTGTCAGCTATTCCATACGCGTTCGAACTTAGACTCGAGGAAAAACGGCGACTCACGATATGAGTACGCCCCAACACCGAGCCGGACGCCAGGATTACCAGGCGCCGCACGATACTTCTTCAACCCTTCCGTACAGCGCAAGCTGAACGCCTGAATTTCCTCGTATAGATACTGCTGTGCTTCGTCGACTTTATTGATGTCGATATCGTTGAAATAACCTTCCCGGAAACGCGGCTGCGGCTGAACGCGAGGATCGAAGGCCTGCTGGTAGGAATGCATGAAGTCGCTGCCGATCTGCATCATGATGATGATGTCTTCCACCGTATTGAAAGCCGCGGTGATCACCGGATGCAGGAAACGCAACTTCTTGTTTCTCCTGCTGCCTTCGCTCTCGCCGATCCACTCGGCGTTGCCGTTCTTCACCAGTGCATCCGCGATCGGTCGCGTCGGTACGCCATGCGCGTACTTGCGGCAGAGCTGGTGCAGCGAGGGGGCGGGGCCGCGCACCGGCAGGTCGATCGGCTTGCCGTCGTCATCCTGGTAACGCGGCTCGATGCGCCAGGCGGTCATGATGGGGATCAGGCGGTGCAGGCTGTCGATTTCCGCCGCGACGGGACGCGGCTTGCGGTTGTCGGCCGCGCGCTTGACTTCGGAAAGGCTGAGCCCGGTGCGGACCGCCGCGTGCGAGGGCTTCTGCTTGCGCTTGCCGGCGACTTCGATGGCGAATTCGGAATCCGTCAGCGCCAGGTGGATGCAGCTCCAGCGCAGCATCCGCTCCAGCTCGGGAACCGGGAGGTTGTGGCGCAGGAACAGCTTGCCCAGCTGCGCGTAGAGTGTTTCGACGAGCGCGAGGAGGCGCTCGCGCCGCTCGAGTTCTTCATCCGGAAGTTGAGGTGTCGTTGTCATGCTTGCTTCCTTGCGTCCGTGGTTTTCATCGTTTCCTGCGCTGCTGCCATGCGAGGCGTTCCAGCCGTTCCCGTTCCATGAGCGTGTTCGGTCTCGGCGCTTTCGCGACGGTTTCCGGCTCGGGCTCCGGCAGCCGGAGCAGGCGGTAGCTGCGCGTGCCGGTCGTTCCCTCGGCGGCCAGGACCCCTTCCTGGACCAGCTTCTTCAATTCGGCATAGACGTCGATTCGATCGACTTCGTAGGTGTCCTGGATGTGCGGCGCCAGTCGCCGGGGATGCGTGCGGACGTCTTCCAGGATCAGCCGGCGAATTCGGCGGGACGTTTCCTGCCTGTGTTTTTCGTACTCTTCGCGGTTCATGCGCCCTCCCCGGTTTTCCTGCCGTTTTCCGTCGCGGGCTTAACTTAACCAAAAAACGGGTCACGAAATGATTCAGGGCGAATCTGAGATTGCGTCGGAAAATCACGGAATCGGGACTGCAGGCCGGGCGAATTTTTCCGTGAAACCGCTCGCACGTTTGGTTATGGTTGCGCGCATGGAAATCCAGCACGAATCCCCTGACACCCGCTACGCGATCCGCGGTTACGGTCCCGGCGAAATCCGGATCAACGAGAAGACGTTCACGAGCAGCGTGATCCTGACGCTCAACCATCTCGATGCGAACTGGAACCCGCCGCCGGTTCGCGACTGGACACCCGCGACGCTGGACCCGTTGCTCGCGCTCGATCCGGAAATCCTGCTGCTTGGCACCGGCGCAACACTGCACATGCTCGGCGCGCCGTTTCTCGCGCACGCGTTACGCCAGGGCGTGGGGCTGGAAGTGATGGACACGCCGGCGGCATGCCGAACGTTCAATATCCTGGTGAGCGAGGGACGGCGGGTGGCGGCGGGATTGATTGTCGAGTGAGAGGCAAGAGGCAAGAGGCAAGAGGCAAGAGGTGAGAAGTGAGAAGTGAGAAGTGAGAAGTGAGAGGATGGAAAGAGGTGCTTCAAACATCCTCTCACGTCTCACCTCTTGCCTCTCGCCTATTCAAAAAGCGCCTCTTCCGAAAGGCCTTCCGCTTCCAGGATCTGCCGCAGCCTTCGGAGCGCGTCCATCTGGATCTGCCGCACGCGTTCGCGCGTGACGCCGATGGAACTGCCGACTTCCTCCAGCGTCGCCTTTTCGTGGCCGTTCAGGCCGAAGCGTCGCTCGACGACTTCGCGCTGCTTTTCGGACAGCTTGTCGAGCCATTTCTCGATGACGTTGTGCAGGTCCTCGTCCTGCAGCAGCGCGGAGGGATCGGCATTGTTGTCGTCGGGAATCGCGTCCAGCAGCAGGCGGTCGCCTTCCTTGCCGATGGGCACGTCGACGGACGCGATGCGCTCGTTGAGGCCGAGCATACGCTTCACGTCGTCGAGCGGCTTGTCGAGCACGTTGGCGATTTCCTCGGCGCTGGGTTCGCGGTCGAGCTTCTGCGCGAGCTGGCGCGCGGCGCGCAGGTAAAGATTGATTTCCTTGATGACGTGGATCGGCAGGCGAATGGTGCGCGTCTGGTTCATGATCGCGCGCTCGATGGTCTGGCGGATCCACCAGGTCGCGTAAGTCGAGAAGCGGAAGCCGCGCTCGGGATCGAACTTTTCGACGGCGTGGATGAGACCGAGATTGCCTTCCTCGATGAGATCGAGCAGCGGCAGGCCGCGATTGATGTAGCGGCGCGCGATCTTCACGACGAGACGGAGGTTGGATTCGATCATGCGCTTGCGCGCGGCTTCGTCGCCTTTCAGCGCGCGGCGCGCGAAATACACTTCTTCCTCGGCGGTCAGCAGCGGTGAAAAGCCGATTTCCCCCAGATACATGCGCGTCGCGTCCAGCGCTTCCTCGGTGAACTGGCGTCCACCCGTGCCGAGACGCGCGTCGCCGTCGTCGGCGCTGGCGTCCTCGACGGCGAATTCTTCCTCGGTTTCCCCCATGTCGTCCTCACCGAACCCGGCATCGCCCTCATCGATGCCGCTGGACCCAGGGAACTCCTCGCGAGAGTCCCACCCCTCTTCCAGGCCGGGCGCCGAACCGGAATCCCGCGACGCACGTGTCGTTCGTTTCGCATCCACGCCATTGCCCTTCTGCAACAACGCGCCTGTTTCGCGATCAGGATCTTCAGCGCGACGGCAGGTAACCCAGGGGATCGACAGCTTCTCCATTCAGGCGAATTTCGAAGTGCAAAAGCGGCTTGTTGCCAGGGCCACGGCCCATGGAAGCAATCCTGTCCCCCTGTCTCACCTCCTCGCCCTCGCGAACGTATATTGTGTCGTTATGTCCGTAGGCGCTCAGGTATTCTTCGGAGTGCTTCACGATAATAATCTTGCCGTATCCGATAAGTCCACTTCC
>DASVCH010000076.1:0-1333 GCA_036381715.1 Gammaproteobacteria bacterium
GCGGGCGCGCAAGGCATGGGTCTTGAATTGATGGAGTCCTTCACTCCCGTCCAACCGGTGATTCTCGGCGACGCGGCACGCGCCGTGCGGCTGTCCGAAGCGTTGCTGGAAAAGGGTGTCCTCGTGACGGCGATCCGCCCGCCGACGGTTCCGCAGGGCACGGCGCGGCTGCGCGTGACCTTGTCGGCGGCGCATGCAAAGGAAGATGTCGACACTTTGCTGGAGAGTCTGGCGACCGTCTGGCGTAATGAATCATGAAACTGAAGATCGACACCGTTGGTGCCGGACCGGATCTCGTGATGCTGCACGGCTGGGCGCTGCACTGCGGTCTGTTCGACGGCATTGCCGGCGCGCTCGCGAAAACATTTCGCGTGCATTGCATCGATCTGCCGGGACACGGTCACAACGCGCACATCGAACTTCCGGCGAACATCGACGCCGCCGCGGGGCTTGTGCTCGACGCGGCACCGCGTGACGCGCACTGGCTGGGATGGTCGTTCGGAGGAACCGTCGCGCTGGCGGCCGCGAGTCTTGTCCCTGAACGAGTGAGAAAGCTTCTGCTTGTGGCGAGCACGCCCAGGTTCACCGTGAGCGGCGACTGGCCGCATGCGGTGGCGGAAGCGAACCTGAACCGGATGGCGGCCGATCTGGAAACCGATTTTCGCCGCACGGTCGACAACTTTCTCGCCCTGCAGGTGCTGGGCGACGAGCGCGCGGTCACGTTGCTGCGCGACCTGCGTGAGAAGGTGTTTGCGCACGGCGAGCCGGCGGCGGCGAGCCTCGCAAGTGGTTTGCGGATATTGCATGACACGGACCTGCGCTCGCGCCTGTCCGGCATCAGGGCGCCGCTGCTCGCAATCATGGGAGGCCGTGACCGGCTGACGCCGGCGGCGGCGGGCGAAGCGCTGGCGGATTCCGTGCCGGGAGGCCGCTGCGTGACGATCGCGAAGGCGGCGCACATGCCGTTTGTGTCGCATCGTGAGGAATTCCTGGAACTGACGGAGACTTTTCTTGGACAGGATTGACGAGGTTCGCGGGACATGGTGCTGCGTGCGCTGCCGGACCGTGCGCGGATTTCCGCTAGCGCGAGTTCCGTTTCCTGGATTCCTTACATGAATGACGACAGACGATTCGATCTCGACATCGCGCAAGTGAAGCGCGCCTTCAACCGCGCGGCGAAGCATTACGACGCCCATGCGCCACTGCAGCGCGCAGTGCGCGAGCGCCTGCTGGAAAAGCTCGAACTGGTGACGCTGCAGCCGGAAACGGTTCTCGACGCCGGCTGCGGTCCGGGCGGCGCGCTGAAGCCGCTGGCGAAACGTTTTCCGAAAGC
>DASVCH010000077.1:0-14547 GCA_036381715.1 Gammaproteobacteria bacterium
GTCCGCCATGATGTCCGGCTTGCGGCAGTTTTCCGGTTTGACCAGGCCGCCGAGCATGGCGAGCGCGGCGGTGGCAATGACGGTCTTCGGCCACAGTGCATTGACGGCGATCCCCGCATCGCGAAACTCCGCCGCCATGCCAAGCACGCACATGCTCATGCCGTACTTGGACATGGTGTACGCGGTGTGCCGCTTGAACCATTTCGCGTCGAGGTTCAACGGTGGAGAGAGCGTGAGAATGTGCGGGTTGTCCGACTCCTGCAAGTAAGGTATCGCGGCCTGCGATGCGGCGAAGGTGCCGCGCATGTTCACGCCCGTCATGAGATCGAAGCGCTTCATGCGCGTCTCCAGCGTCCCGGTAAGATTGATGGCGCTGGCATTGTTGACGAGAATATCGATCCCGCCGAATTCCTGTGCCGTCTTCGTCATCGCGGCGGCAATCTCGGTTTCCTCGCGAATGTCCACCTGCAGCGCAAGCGCCTTGCCGCCGGCGGCTTCGATTTCCTCGGCCGCGGTGTAGATGGTGCCGGGCAGCTTCGGATGCGGTTTCGCCGTCTTCGCGGCAATGACGACATTCGCACCATCGCTGGCCGCGCGTTTCGCGATCGCAAGACCGATGCCGCGGCTGCCGCCGGTGATGAAGAGTGTTTTCCCCTTGAGACTGCCCCCGGTGCTCATGTCGCCGACCTCGAAATCCGAAAGATTCGAGGGTATAAAGTCTCCCCCGTGCAAGGCAAACATTCTTTTCCCGGACCCGGATGATTTATCGAACACTGATCAGCGCCGAAACGCTTGACGCGCATCTTGCGGACACGAACTGGCGCGTCGTCGATTGCCGTTTCGAACTTTCGCGCCCCGATGCGGGTGAAATCGCGTGGCGCGAATCGCATATTCCAGGCTCCGTGTACGCACACCTCGAACGCGATCTTTCCGGGCGAATTGATCCGTCCACCGGACGTCATCCGCTGCCGGATCCCGGCGTGCTCGCGGATCGCCTCGGCGAGTGGGGCATCGGCGGCGAAACGCAGGTCGTGGCCTATGATGCGGCCGGCGGTGCAATGGCCGCCGCGCGGCTGTGGTGGCTCGCGCGCTGGCTCGGGCATGAGCGCGTCGCGGTGCTCGACGGCGGCTGGCAGGCGTGGCTTGCGGGAGGCTTCGCAACCGATGACGCGATTCCCGCGCCAGGTTCCAGGACATTTCCACGCCGTCCGGCGCTTGTCGAACCGCTGGACGCCGGCGCCATCCGCCATGGCTGGCACTTGATCGATGCGCGCGGCGCCGAACGGTTTCGCGGCGAGGTGGAACCCATCGATCCCGTTGCTGGCCACATTCCCGGCGCCGCGAACCGTCCTTTCAGCGGAAACCTCGACGCATCCGGAAAGTTTCTCGCGCCGGAAGTCCTGCGCGAACGTTTCGGCGCTGTTCCCGCGGAAAGCACGGCGCACTACTGCGGTTCCGGCGTCACGTCCTGCCACAACCTGCTGGCGATGGAACACGCCGGCCTTTCCGGTTCGCGCCTGTACGCGGGTTCGTGGAGCGAGTGGATACGCGATCCGGAACGGCCGGTCGCGAAGGGAAGCGAATGACCGGAAGCGGCGATGCGCGGCGTCCGCGCGAGAATTATGTTCGTGCGCCGGAAAGACCGCCGAACCTTTTCGCGCGTCTCGGCGTGCATGCAGGTTTTCTTTTGCTGAAACTGCTGCCGAAGCGGCTGCGCGACCGGATCGCGCGGCGTTTCGGTCCGCGGTTGCTGGAGAAGCGCTGGCGCAGGCGGCAGATCGTCGAGGTCAATCTCAGGTCGTGTTTTCCGGACGCGAGCGAGGCGGAACGCGAGGCAATGAAGCGGGAGTTCGCGTATCGCTTCCTGCGCGTCGCGCTCGATCTCGGGGACATGTGGTGGGGAACGCCGCGATCCCTGCTTGCGAACACCGACTTCGAAGGCGCCGAACTTCTCGATGCGGCGCATGCCGCGGGCAAGCCCGTCATCCTGCTCGGACCGCATACGGTGGGGCTCGATATCGGCGGCCTCGCCCTGTGCTGCCGCTGGCCGGTGCTGGGCTTGACCAGTGAAGCGAAAAGCGGCCTGGCCGACTGGGCGTTTCTTCACCTGCGTTCGCGTTACTGCGACCGGGTCATCGATCGCACCGTGCCGGTGCGGCGGATGATTCGGGAAGTGCAGGAGGGGCGCGTGCTGTTCTACCTGCCGGACGAAGATCACGGCCACCTGAAGAAATCCGTGTTCGTGCCGTTCTTCGGCAAGCCGGCAAGCACGCTGCTCGGCGCCGGCCGGTTGCTGGCGCTGGCGAAGGCGGAAGTCCTGCCGTTCACCACCGTGTTCGACCCGGCCACCGGACGCTACGTGGTGAAGATATTTCCGGCTGTCACGGACATTTCCGAAGACGCCGAACGGAACTGTTTCGTCATTCGCCGCGAACTGGAAAAGCTCGTTCGCATTTGCCCGCCGGGTTATCTCTGGACCTTGCGCATGTTCAACAACCGGCCCGACGGCGAGGCGAACCCGGAGTATCCGGCGCCGACGATTCCGCTGCAGGATCGTGAGAGGTAGGACGCGAGAGGTGAGACGACGATTGTCGCGGGATTGATCGCTCGCCAGAATTTACGCTCTTGTCTTCTCACTTCTCACTTCTCACTTCTCACTCAAACTTTACATTCATCCCCAGCGCCTTCGCCAGGAACGCCCACTGATCCGCGATGTTCTCGATGATCATCCAGGTCGGCTTGCCCGCGCCATGACCGGCGCGGGTTTCGACACGGATCAGCACGGGGTTGCCGCAGTTTTCCTGTGCGGCCTGCGCGCGCTGCATCGCCGCCGCGTACTTGTAGCTGTGCCACGGCACGACGCGGTCATCGTGATCCGCGGTCGTGACCAGCGTCGGCGGATAGCAGACGTCCGCCTGCACGTTGTGGTACGGCGAGTAGGCGTACAGCGCCTTGAACTCTTCCGGGTTCTCGGAAAGGCCGTAGTCGATGGACCAGATGCGCGCGTTCGCTGACGCGGTGTGATAACGCAGCATGTCCATCACGCCGACCGCGGGCAGTGCGGCGCCGAACAGGTCGGGCCGCTGGTTGAGTACCGCGCCGACCAGCAGGCCGCCGTTCGAGCCGCCCTGGATGGCGAGTTTCTCCGGCCGCGTGTAGCCGAGTTCGATGAGTTCCTCGGCAGCAGCGATGAAATCGTCGAACACGTTCTGCTTGTCGAGCTTCGTGCCGGCTTCATGCCAGGCTTCGCCGTATTCGCCGCCGCCACGCAGGTTCGCGACCGCGAGCACGCCGCCCATTTCCAGCCACACCGCGCGGGCGGCGGAAAAATACGGCGTCAACGAGACATTGAAACCGCCGTAGCCGTACAGCAGCGTCGGATTGCCGCCATCGAGTTCGAGGCCCTTGCGGTGAACGATGAACATCGGCACGCGCGTGCCGTCCTTCGACGTGTAGAAGACCTGTTTCGTCTCCCACGCATCGGTGCCGGCTTTCACTTCGATGCGGCGGAACAGTTCCTTCTCGCCGGTCGCGACGTCGTAACGCCAGATCGCGCCCGGATTCGTGAAGCTTTCGAAGCCGAAGAAGGTCTCCGTGGCGTTCGTACGCCCCTTGAATCCGCTCGCCGAACCCGGTCCGGGGAGTTCGACGTCGCGCACGGGCTCGCCGTCGAGATTGAAGATGCGCACGCGCGAGCGCGCGTCCTGGAGATAATGCGCGACAAGGTGGCCGCCGATCATGCTTGCGCTTTCCAGCGCCTGTTCCTGTTCAGGAATCACTTCCCGCCAGTGTTCCGGCTCGGGTCGTTCGATGTCGATGGCGATGACGCGCCAATTGGGCGCGCCGTTGGTCGTGGCGAAATAGAACAGCGAGTCCTCGTTGCCGAGGAACGTGTAATGCGCGTCCCACTCACCCAGCAGTTCGGTGATGGGCGCGCTGCCTTCGTCCAGCGCGGTGTAGTACACGGCATTGGCGTTCACGTTGCTCTCGACGGGGACGACCAGGTACTTGCCGTCGTCGGTCACGGTGCTGCCGTACAAGTTCCATTCGGCGTGTTCCGCAACGGAGAACACGAGCGTGTCTTCCTCCTGCGGTGTGTCCAGCCGGTGGTAGTAGAGACTGGCGGGCTGGCGATCGTCCGCGGCACCGGCGTCCGTTACCGGGTAACGCGTGTAATAGAAACCGCGCGAGTCGCCGGACCACGCGGCGTCGATGGTGAACTTGGAGTGCAGCAGGATTTCCGGCAGCGCCTCGCCGGTTTCGATGTCGAGTATTCGCCACTGGCGCCAGTCCGAGCCGCCGTCGGATATGGAATAGGCGAGGTAGCGCCCGTCGGGGCTCGGGTTCGCGGCCGCGAGCGACACCGTGCCGTCCTCGCTGAAGGTGTTCGGGTCGAGCAGCACGCGTGCCGGTTCGTCGATGTCATCGGTAACGTAGAGAACGTCCTGGTCCTGCACGCCGTCGTTGTAGCGGTAGAAGTAGCGGCCGCCTTCCTTGAACGGAACCGAATAGCGCTCGTAGTTCCAGAGTTCGGTGAGCCGGTCGATGATCGGCTGGCGCGCGGGAATGGCCTCGAGATACGGTTCGGCGAGGGCATTCTGCGCCGCGACCCATTCACGGACTTCCGCGGAACCGAGATTCTCCATCCACCGGTAGGGATCGGCGACAGGCGTGCCGTGGTAATCGTCGACGACATCGCCGCGTTTCGCCTCCGGGTACTGGATGGTCATTTCGCTTCCGCCGTTTTCGCACGCCGCTGCCAGCAGGCAGGTCAGCGCCATTGTCATTTTTCGAACGTGCATCGAACCGTCCCCGCCTTCAATGGAAGGAACGGATTCTGACAGATGCCGGCCGTCCGGTTCCAGACGCGGCGTGTTATCGTCCGCGCATGGAATGGCATCTCTACGTGCTCGACTGCGATGGCCGCTATTACACGGGGATCACCACGGATCCGCGGCGGCGGTTCGAAGAGCATCGCTCGGGGAATTCGCGGGCTGCGAAATTCACGCGCGCGGCCAGGGTGCAGGCGCTGGTCTATGCGGTCGGCATCGGCGATCGCGGCCTTGCCTTGCGCGCCGAGGCGCGGCTGAAGAAACTGTCGCGCAAGCGAAAGGAGCAGATCGTCCGTGACGCCCCGGAACGCGGGCGCCTGCTGTCGCTGCTGGAACTGGAAACCGAAGGCGTGGAGGTATCGGCATGAGCATCGAACATCGTCCTTTCGCGTGGCTTTTGCTGCTCGCATTCACAGCGGCCGCGGGTTGTGCAAGCCATCCGGCGGAAAGGTCCCACGACTGCGCAATCGCACAGCGCTACCTGGAAGCCAGCAACACCGGCAACGCGAGCCTGATCGCGCCGCATCTCGCCGACGACGTCACCGCCGTGTTCCTTGCCGAGGACGGCGCGGCGCACTCCGTGCTGCAAGGCAAGGCGGACGTGATGGAAGCGGTGCGCACCTACACTGCGCAATGCCCGAGCTGCCGTTCCACCTTGCGCTGCCTGCACGTCACGCCGCATGCGGCCTATGCCATCGAAGACGTCGTGTTCACCGACCAGGACGGCGTCGAGCGGCGGCAATCCGCACCGCTGGTTCTCGAACTGGACGGCGATACGGTGGAAGCCATCGTCTATTACCCGTCGCCGGACAAGGCGTCGGAAAACCCGTAGTCGTTTCGCCGCATTGGCCTTGCCTGTGCCGGCCGCCACCTCTGTGCTTTCCATGATTTCATCACGGGAGGCAGACATGGCGAAGAACGTACTGTTCGTGCTGACGAGCAACAGCAGGCTGGGCGAGACCGGCAAATCGACCGGCTATCACCTGTTCGAAGCGGCGGCGCCCTGGGCCGTGCTGACGGACGCCGGCTGCAATATCGACTTCGCGAGTCCGAACGGCGAGCACGCGCCCATCGAGCAGAGCAGCATGGATCGCGAGAATCCCGTCAACCGGCGCTTTCTCGAGGAAGCGAAGAGCGGCATCGACAACACCATCGCGCTGGAACATGTCGATGCCGGCAAGTACGACGCGGTGTTCTTCCCCGGCGGCCATGGCCCGATGTGGGACCTCGCCGGGAACGAAACCGTGCACGATATCGTGCGTACCGTTTACGAAAAGAATCACGGCGTCGTCGGCGCCATCTGCCACGGTCCGGCCGCCTTCGTGGGGCTGAAGCTCTCGGACGGGAATTACCTCGTCGGCGGCAAGCACGTTGCCGCGTTTTCCGATCTCGAGGAAAAGGTGGTCGGGCGTGACAAGGTCGTGCCGTTCCTGCTGGCGCACACCCTGCGCGAGCAGGGCGCCATTCACGAAATGGCAGACGATTTCGGCGAGTCCGTGTGCGTCGACGAGCGCCTGGTGACGGGACAGAACCCGGCGTCCGCGCAGAAACTCGGCGAGAAGCTGCGCGATGTCCTGTCTCAGGCCGGACCGTTTGCCGCCTGATCCCTTTCACCTGCCGCGCGATCCCGCTGCGCGGCATCGACCAGGCAATAGGAAACCGCGGCTGCGAGTCCCGCCAGCAGCGGCAGGTGCTGCCAGAGGCGCGGCGGTTCGCCGGCGAGCCACACGGTGATCAGCAGCGCCAGCTCGCCGCAGAAAATCAATGCCACGCCAAGCCAGAACGTCACCGCCAGCCATTGCGGAATCGTCCGCCACGCCGCGGCTGCCGCCTTGCCGAACCCGGCGCGCGAGACGAACCCGCCGAATGCGACGATGCCCATCAGCAGCGAAACCGGCGTTGCCAGCGCCAGCAGGACCAGCAGCACCGGCAGGTAGCCTTCGCCGCCGATGAACACCACCATCATTCCGACGCAGGCGAGCAGGAACACGAGCAGGTTGAAGGCGAGGGCGAAGCGTCTCATCGAAATTCCATCCGGACGGCGTGGGCGGGAGGCGCGATTATAAGATGAACGTCGCCGATTCTTAACATCGCTGTCACCGGCGCCGCATAACCTCGCCGCATCGAAACAACGGCAAGGTGAAAGCATGGCCCGGACGCCGCAGCAAAACGCGAGCAGCGAAACCGACCGCATTGCGCTGGTCGACCAGCTCTGGAAGCTGAAGAAGCACTGGCAGGAACACACCGGCGCGCACGTGCCCCTGAACGTGCTGATCAAGGAAGTGGATTATCGCCGCGACGTGCTGGAGGGCGCGGAACGTTCCGGCAAGCCGGAACTCGAGGACCTGGTCCGGCGCATCCGCAACATCGAGGAACGCCTTGGCGAAATCAGCAGCATCACCGCGCCGCCGGCGAGCCGGGAGAAATTCGTCCGGGCGGGTCTTGCGCTGGCTGCCATCGTCATTCTCGCCTTCACGCTGCTGCTGATCGGCGCGGGCCGTCTGTCCGGGACAGGCAGCGCGCTGCCCGCCGCCGACCCCGAGGTCGCATTCCGGCTGCACGGCTCGAACACGATCGGCGAAAGCCTCGCGCCGGCCCTGCTCAAGGCGTTCTACGCGGCGCGCGACGCCGCCGATGTCCTGCTGGTCGCCGGCGAGAATGCCGTCGAGAAACAGGTGCAGGCGCTCGTGCCCGGCGTCGATCGCGTGCAGGCGGTCGATGTTCACGCGCACGGTTCCAGTACGGCGTTTCGCGACCTTGCCGCGGGCGCCGCGGATCTTGGCATGTCCTCGCGCGCCATCAAGCCGGAGGAAATCGCCGCGCTCGCGCCGCGATACGGCGACCTCTCCGCGCCAGGCAGCGAACACGTGATCGCGCTCGACGGTCTCGCGGTGATCGTCAACGCCGCCAATCCGCTGACCGCGTTGAGCAAGGCCGAAGTCGCCGCGGTCTTTTCGGGCGCGATCCGCAACTGGCAGGAACTCGGCGGGCCGAACGCGCCGATCAACATCTACGCGCGCGACGACAAGTCCGGCACCTTCGACACCTTCAAGTCCCTCGTGCTGGAGGCGAACGGCGTACGGCTTGCGGAGAGCGCGCAGCGCTTTGAGTCCTCCTCGGAACTGGCGGACCGCGTCGCGGCGGACCCGAACGGCATCGGCTTCATCGGCCTGCCGTATGTCCGCAATGCCCGCGCGCTCGCCATCGCGGAAGCCGCCGGAACGCCGGCCGTCGTGCCGACCGAGTTCACCGTGAGCACGGAGGACTATCCCTTGTCGCGGCGGCTGTATTTCTACATGCCCGGCAACACCGCGAACACGGCCATCCGCGAGTTCGTCGACTTCAGCCTGTCGGCGGACGGCCAGCGGGTCGTCGAAGCCACGGGCCTGGTTTCGCAACGCGTGCGCATCGAGCCGGTGCGGCCGCGCGACGACGCGCCGCCGCGCTTCCGCGAGCTGACCCGCGATGCCAGAAGACTGTCGGTGACGTTCCGGTTCCAGCCGGACGGCGCCAGCCTGGACAACAAGGGCGTTCGCGACCTGGAGCGGCTGGTTGAATTCATGGAAGGGCACCGCGAGCGCGAACTGGTGCTGCTCGGGTTCGTTCCCGCGACCGGCAATCCGGACGCCGAACTGGCGCTGTCGCGGGCACAGGCGCGCAGGCTGGAACAGAAGCTCTCGGCGCGCGGCGTCTATGCGGCCGCGGCGGCGGGACTCGGCAGCGCGCTGCCCGTCGGGACGTCCGAAACGCCGTCGGGCCGCCTTCGGAACCGGCGCGTGGAGGTCTGGATGCGTTGAGATAAGCTCGACCGTCGTCACGGTTTCCGTTTCAGGATGGGTTGACAGTTCCCATAAACCGCTCTATTTGTTACAAATAGCGCGAATTTCACATAAGACGGCGGCACAGGGAGCGAAGACATGAGCGGTATGGCCGAACGCGCCGCTATTGGCATCTCGGGACTGGACGAAATCCTCGGCGGCGGCCTGGTGCCGAAACGCTCCTATCTCATCAGGGGCGGACCGGGCCGCGGCAAGACGACGCTCGGCCTCCAGTTTCTCGCGGCGGCCGGTTCCGGCGAGACGGCGCTGTTCATCGGCTTCCAGGAATCCGACGAACAGTTGCAGGCCAACGCGGGGGCGCTCGGCATCGATGTCTCCCGGGTCGATTTCCTGAGCCTTGCGCCCGACGAGCAGTTTTTCACGCAACAGCAGGGCTACGACGTGTTCTCGGCCGCCGACGTGGAGCAGCAGCCGGTCGCCGAATCGGTCATGCAGGCCGTGAAGCGGCTCAGGCCGGCGCGCGTTTTCGTGGATTCGCTGACGCAGTTGCGGTTCCTGTCGGCGGATATCTATCAGTACCGCAAGCAGGTGCTTTCCTTCCTGCGCTATCTCACCAAGGCCGGCGCGACCGTGCTGTTCTCTTCCGAAAACAGCGCCGACCTGCCTGACGACGATCTGCAGTTCATGGCCGACGGCGTCGTGAGCTTCGACGCGGATGCGTCCGGTCCGACCGTCAGGGTGACGAAGTTCCGCGGCTCCGATTTCCGCCGCGGCGCGCACCAGATGCGGGTGCGTGCCGGCGGCATTGTCGTGTTCCCGCGGCCGCTGGCGCCGGTCTCGAAGCTGACCGACGAGGAGCGCTTCCAGTGGAAAAGCGGCGTCGTGCGCCTGGACGCCATGCTGAACGGCGGGCTTGAAGCCGGAACCGTTTCGCTGATCACCGGACCCGCGGGCATCGGCAAGAGCACGCTGGCGTCGCTGTTCGCGACCGAGGCGGCGCGCCAGGGCCGGCGCGCGGCCATTTACCTGTTCGAAGAGGAAATCGCCACCTTCCTGCGCCGGTCGAAGTCGCTCGGCATCGGCGTCGAATCGCCGTATCGCGACGGCAGCCTGTTCATCGAGCAGGTCGAGCCGACGCGCTACCTCGCCGACGAATTCACCACGAAAGTGCGGCGGCACGTCGAAGAGGAGGAGGTCGAGCTTGTCGTCATCGACAGCACGGCGGGCTTCGAGCTGACGCTGGAAGGCGAGGACATTCGCACGCGCCTGCATGCCTTCGCGAAAAGCCTCGCGCGCATGGGCGTCTCCGTGCTGCTGATCAACGAAGTCGAATCGCTGATGGGCGAGTTCAAGGTTTCGGAGCGCGGCATCAGCTATCTCTCCGACAACGTGATCTTCCTGCGCTACCTCGAAACGGACGGGGAACTGCGCAAGACCGTCGGCGTCCTCAAGAAACGGCTCAGCAACTTCGACAACCGCATGCATCCGTTCCGTCTCGGAAGCGGCGGCGCGCTCCTTGTCGACGATCCCCTGCAGGGCGTGCAGGGCGTGTTGTCGGCCGGACCCGTGCTGGTGGACGAAACCGTCGAATGAACGGACACAACAAGCCCGTGCAACTGGCCTGGCGCGCGACGGCGGCAGAGGGCGGCAGCGCCGAGAACGCCGAACAGGACGCCCGCGGCCGCGTTCTGCTGCTGGTCGGCCCCGGCGGCAACCGCGAGCGGCTTGCCGAACACCTGCGCCTGCAGCACGACGTCCTCGAGCCGGCCGGCGACGTCTTTCCCCAGGAAGGCTTCGACCTTGCGGTCGTCGATGCCGCCGGGTTCCGGCAATGGCACCAGCAGCTCATGGACGTGAAGACCCGCGAGGAGCCGACCTTCCTGCCCGTCATGCTGGTGCTGTCGCGGCGCGATCTCCGTTACCGCCTGCGCGCGTTCTGGGATTTCATCGACGAGTTCGTCATTGCGCCGATCGACCGCAGCGAATTCACCGAGCGCGTCGCCATGCTGTTGCGCGCGCGGCGGCTGGCCGTCGCGCAACGCGCGCATCTTGCCTACCTCGTCAACCACGACCGCGCCACGGGCCTGCCGAACAAGAACCTCTTCATGGACAGGCTGGTCAACGCCGTGCGCGAAGCGTCGGTGCTCGACAAGAGCGTGTACGTGACCATGGTGCGCCTGCCGTTGTCGCGCATCCTCAAGTCGCTCGGGCATCACGGGCTGGAGCGCGCGGCGGTGAACTGCTCGACGCGTCTGCGCGCCTTGCTCGGCAACGACGTTTCGCTGTCACGCCTGACCACGGAAGAGTGGGGCCTGGTGCATCAGCCCGGCACGCCGATGACGGACGTGATCGAAATCTGCAGCCGCGTGCAACGGCTGGCCGACGAACCCGTGCACGTCGGCAACGAGCGCATCCATCTCGCCCCGCGCATTGCCGTCGCCCAGTATCCGGAAGACGCGTCCGACGCCGCCGGCACGCTGGACTGCGCCATGAGCGCGCTTTCGGAGGCGAGCGGCACGGAGCCGGTTTTCTACTCGCGCAACGTGCAGCAGCAGGCGCTGCGCTTCATTCGCACCGAGGCGCACCTGCACGAAGCACTGGAAAAGGAACAGTTCGAGCTCTGGTTCCAGCCACAGCTGCGTCTTGCGGACCGCGGCATGGTCGGCGTGGAGGCGCTGGTGCGCTGGCGCCTGCCCGGCGGCGAACTTGTGCCGCCCGGCGACTTCATGGCGGTCGCGGAAGCGAGCGGACTGATCAGCCGCATCGATCGCTGGGTGCTTGAAAGCGCGTGCAGGACCATGCGCGCATGGCGCGCGAGCGGGGCCGGGATCGAACGTGTCGCCGTGAACGTGTCCGCCGAAGACATCAAGGATTCCGATTTCGCGGACTTCGTCATCCGTACGCTGGAACGGTACGAACTGCCGCCGTCATCGCTGGAACTCGAGCTCACCGAAACCACGCTGTTCGAGATCAGCGCGGAGAACCTCGAAAAGCTCGATCGCCTGCGCGATTACGGCATAAGCATCGCCGTCGATGACTTCGGCACCGGCTACTCGTCGCTGAGCTACCTGCACAAGCTGCCGATCACGACGCTGAAGATCGACAAGGCCTTCGTCGACAACGTGAACAGCAACACCACCAACGAGGCGATCACCCGCACCATCGTCTGGCTGGCGAAGAACTTCGGCCTCGAAACCGTCGCCGAGGGCATCGAGACCGAAGAGCAGGCGACCTATCTCAGGACGATGGACGTCGTGACGGGGCAGGGATTTCTCTACGCGCGCCCGATGCCCGAGAAGGCGTTGCGCGAGTGGCTGCTTGCCAGGACATGAAGCCCGGCGGACTTCGCCCGCCGGCGGCCGTTTTCCATCCGGTCGTGTCAAAAACAAAAAACCCCGCTCGCCGAGCGGGGTTTTTGCTTCCTTGCGCGCGGCAGGCGCCGCAACGCAAAAGGGTCTTACGCCGCGAGTTGCCGCAACACGTAGTGCAGGATGCCGCCGTGCTGCATGTACTCGACTTCCTTCGGCGTGTCGAGACGGACCTTCGCCGTGAACTCGGTCTTCCTGCCATCGTCGGCCGTCGCGACGACGGTGACGGTCTTCGCCTTGCCGTTGTCCAGGCCCCGGATGTCGAAGGTCTCCCTGCCGGTGAGGCCGAGTTCGTTCGCGTCTTCGCCTTCCATGAACTGCAGCGGCACCACGCCCATGCCGATGAGGTTGGAGCGGTGAATGCGCTCGTAGCTCTTCGCGATGACGGCGCGCACGCCGAGCAGGCGCGTGCCTTTCGCGGCCCAGTCGCGCGAGGAGCCGGTGCCGTATTCGTCGCCGGCGAGCACCACCAGCGGCGTGCCTTCGGCCTTGTACTTCATGGCGGCATCGAAGATCGCCATCTGTTCGCCGGACGGCACATGCACGGTAACGCCGCCTTCGGTGCCGGGGGCCAGCAGGTTCTTCAGGCGGATGTTCGCGAAGGTGCCGCGCATCATCACCTCGTGGTTGCCGCGGCGCGAGCCGTAGGAGTTGAAATCCTTCTGCTCGACGCCGTGCTCGAGAAGGTAGCGCCCCGCGGGCGAGTCCTTCTTGATGGAACCGGCCGGCGAGATGTGATCGGTGGTGACGGAATCGCCGAGCAGCGCGAGCACTTTCGCGCCGGCGATGTCCGCAACGCCGGCAGGCGTGCGATCCATGCCCTCGAAGTACGGCGGATTCTTCACGTAGGTCGATTCCGGCCAGGTGTAGATGTCGCCGGCCGGCGTATCGATGGCGTTCCAGATTTCGTCGCCCTTGAACACGTCGCTGTACGACTGGTTGAACATCGCGGAGTTGATGTTCGTCCGGATCATGTCGGCGACTTCGGACGGCTGCGGCCAGATGTCCTTGAGGTACACCGGCTTGCCGTTCGCATCGTTGCCGAGCGGATCCTTGTGCAGGTCGACGTCCATCGAGCCTGCGAGCGCGTAGGCAACCACCAGCGGCGGCGAAGCGAGGAAATTCATTTTCACATCCGGGTGGATGCGGCCTTCGAAGTTGCGGTTGCCGGACAGCACGGCGCTGGCGACGAGGTCATGATCCTGGATGGCGCGTGAAATTTCCGGGAGCAGCGGACCGGAGTTGCCGATGCAGGTGGTGCAGCCATAGCCGACCAGGTTGAAGTTCATCGCGGCGAGATCGTCGAGCAGATCGCAGGCCTTGAGATAGTCGGTGACGACCTTCGATCCCGGCGCGAGCGAGGTCTTCACCCACGGCTTCACCGTGAGGCCTTTCGCTTTCGCGTTGCGCGCCAGCAGGCCGGCGCCGATCATCACGGCGGGGTTCGAGGTGTTGGTGCACGAGGTAATCGCGGCGATCACCACCGCGCCGTGATCGAGCACGAATTCGCGGCCGTCCTCCAGTTTCACGTGAATCGGATGGCTCGCGCGGCCATGCGAACCTTCCGCCGCGGAAATCGGCGCGCGCGGCGCGTCGGCCGGATCGCTGTGATGATCCACGGCCGGCGGATCGGAAGCCGGGAAGGATTCGGCGCTCGCTTCGTCGACATGACCGACCACGCCGAACGGCTGTTCCTCGTCCGGTACGCCCGGCTGGCGTCCGACGTCGCCGCCCGTTTCATGCGCGCCAAGGTAATCCGGCAGCAGCGCGCGGAAGGAATTCTTCGCGTTCGTCAGCACGATGCGGTCCTGTGGGCGCTTCGGGCCGGCGAGCGAGGGCACCACGCTCGACATGTCCAGTTCAAGCACGTTGGTGTAATCGGCGGCTTTCGCACCCGCCTCGCGCCACAGGCCCTGCGCCTTCGCGTACGCCTCGACCAGTTCGCAATGCTCGGCGCTGCGGCCGGACAACTCCAGATAGCGAATCGTTTCTTCATCGACCGGGAAGATGGCGCAGGTCGAGCCGAATTCCGGCGACATGTTGCCGATCGTCGCGCGGTCGGCCAGCGGCAGGTTGGCGAGGCCATCGCCGAAGAATTCGACGAACTTGCCGACGACGCCTTTCTTGCGCAGCTGCTCGGTGATGGTGAGCACGAGATCCGTCGCGGTCGCGCCTTCCGGCAGCCTGCCGGTGAGGCGGAAGCCGATGACGTGCGGGATGAGCATCGATACCGGCTGACCCAGCATTGCGGCTTCGGCCTCGATGCCGCCCACGCCCCAGCCGAGCACGCCAAGGCCGTTCACCATTGTCGTGTGCGAGTCGGTACCGACCAGCGTGTCGGGATACGCAACGCCGTCGTTGTCGAAGACGACGCGGGCCAGGTGTTCGATATTCACCTGGTGCACGATGCCGGTGTTCGGCGGCACCACGGCGAAATTGTCGAACGCCGTCTGGCCCCAGCGCAGGAACTCGTAGCGTTCGCGATTGCGTTCGAATTCGATCCGGTTGTTCTTCGCGAGCGATTCGGGCGTGCCGTAGAAATCGACCTGCACGGAATGGTCGATGACG
>DASVCH010000078.1:0-15032 GCA_036381715.1 Gammaproteobacteria bacterium
CGTCTTGCCAGGAAAAACCGGGTGCTGTTCTTTCCGGAAGGCACGACCTCGGACGGCACCTTCGTGAAGCGTCTCAAGAACCGGCTGTTCCAGCCGGCCGTGCAGATCGGCGTGCCGGTGCAGCCGGTCGCACTACGTTATGCGCGTGGCACGGAGGCCGCCGATCCAGTGGCGTACGTCGAGGGGGTGAGCATGGCAGCGAGCTTGCGGGGCGTGCTGGCACGGCGACGAACGGAGGTGAAGGTCTGCTGGTGCGAGGCGTTTTCGACGGCGGGGCTGGAGCGGCGCGACGTGGCAGCCGAGGCGGAGGCGCGGGTATCGGCGGCGTTGGGCGGCGTTGGGAGGGGCTGAAACGTGAGAAGGGTTCTCGCGAAGGGTTACTTTGCCCTGCGGGCTGCATCCAGCGCGAGGTAGGTAAGCAACCCGGGGATCCCGATCATCACGATGAAAAGAACGATTTCCACGCCTATAACCTCCTGATTTCCCCGATCTTTCTTTCGATCCGTCGATGCAGCTGAAAGCAGCCGATGCTGAGAAGCATGAGGCCGGCAAGCGCGCCCACCAATAATAGTGCACTTGCGGCCTCATAGCTCAAAAACAGCCAGCTCCCCAATGAAATGAGCGTTACCGCCAGAATTCCAATCCAGAGCCGTAAATATGCCAGTTCTTCCTTGACTGCTTCCGACATGATCACTATCTGAAGCCTGCTGCCGGTCGCATGATCAAGTTTTTCCCCAATTATTACAATCCTGTTAATCCTGAAAAATCCTGTCCATTGCCCTGTTTGCAGCAGTCTGCGGCGCTGTCACATAACTGCAACAATTCCCCTCTACCATGCGCGCCATGAAGAAGCCTGCCGATTCCCTTGCAGCCAGCGACGCCCGCCGCCGCCTGCGGACGCTGAAGGACCTCGTGGTCCGGCACGGCGTCACGGTGGGTGGCATCGGCGTAATCGTCGCCATCGTACTCATCTTCTTCTATCTCCTGCTCGTGGTGCTGCCGCTGTTCGAACCGGCGGAGATGTTTCCGGCCACGGCGTATTCGCTTCCGGAGGGCGCGGAGACCGTTCACCTGAGCATGGAAGAGCAGGCGGAGATCGCGGCGCGCTATCTCGCGAACGGCGATGTCGTCTTTTTCCGGACGGCCGACGGCTCGGTCGTGAGCCGCGAGCATCTGTCCGGCAGCGCGCGCGTTGCCAGCGCCGGCGTCTCCGATCTCGGCGACCACGGCCTGGTGCTGGGACTGGACGACGGACGCATTCTTCCCACGCGTATCGAATACGCGGTCAGCTATCCGGATAACCGGCGGCATCTCACGCCGGGCATCCTGTATCCGCTTGGCGCCGAGCCCATCGTCGTCGATCCTGACGGTCGCGCGGTCGTTGCGGTGTCGGGTCGCGTCAACGACGATGCGGCGCGTTTCGTCAGCGTGCTGGAAGACGGTACCGTGGTGCTGACCGAAGCCGAACTGGAAACGCACTTCCTGAGCGGCGAGACGACGGTTGCCGGCACGACGAACCAGCGACTCGATGTCCGGGTCGGCAAGAACGAGTTGCCGGCGTTCGCGCTCATGGATCCGCTGCAGGAATGGATCTACCTCGTCGCCGAAAGCGGCGACGCGGTGACGCTTCGCAGGCAGGGCGGCGAGTTCGTCATCAACGAACGCGTGCGGCTGGCGGGAAATGGCGAGCGCGTGACGGCGCTGCGTTTTCTCACCGGCGGCATTTCCCTGCTGGCGGGCACGGATCGTGGCCGCATCCTGCAATGGTTCCCGGTGCGCGACGAGCGCAACGAATACCGCCTGCAGCACATTCGCGATTTCGAAGGCCCCGACAGCCCGGTCACCGGCATCGCGCCCGAGTACCGGCGCAAAGGCTTTCTCGCGGCGCATGCGAACGGCGTGCTTGGCGTGCATTACACGACCTCGGAACGCACCCTGCTGGAAAGAAAGATTGCGGATGCCGCGCTGACGCGCGTCGCCATTTCGCCGCGCGCGAACACCTTTCTTGTCGCAACCGCCGACAACCGGGTGCAGTTGTGGGGCATCGACAACGAGCATCCGGAAATTTCCTGGTCCGCGCTGTGGGGCAAGGTCTGGTACGAAAGCTATCCGGAACCGGCGCATGTCTGGCAGTCGTCGTCCGCGAGCAGCGATTTCGAACCGAAGTTCAGCCTGACGCCGCTCGCGTTCGGCACGCTGAAGGCCGCGTTCTACGCGATGCTGGTCGCCATTCCGCTCGCCATCATGGGCGCGGTGTTCACGGCCTATTTCATGACGTCGTCGCTGCGCACGATGGTGAAGCCGACGATCGAAGTGATGTCCGCGCTGCCGACAGTGATTCTCGGCTTCCTCGCAGGACTGTGGCTTGCGCCGCTGATGGAGCAGAACCTGCCCGCGGTGTTCCTGCTGCTGATCCTGCTGCCGCTCGCCATCGTGCTGACGGGATTTCTCTGGTCGCGCACGCCGGCGTTCGTGCGCCATGCGATTCCCGCGGGCTGGGAGCCGGCGCTGCTGCTGCTACCCGTATTGCTGGCGGGCTGGGCATGCTTCGCGCTCGGCGGTCCCGTCGAGACGGCGTTCTTCGGCGGCAACATGCCGCAGTGGATCTCGAACGAACTCGGCATCGGTTACGACCAGCGCAACGCGCTTGTCGTGGGCGTCGCGATGGGCTTTGCCGTCATCCCGAATATTTTCTCCATCGCGGAAGACGCGGTGTTCGGCGTGCCGAAACATCTCAGCGACGGCTCGCTCGCCCTCGGCGCGACGCCCTGGCAGACGCTGGTGCGCGTGGTGCTGCCGACCGCGAGTCCCGGCATCTTCTCGGGCGTGATGATCGGTTTCGGCCGCGCCGTCGGCGAAACCATGATCGTCCTGATGGCGACCGGCAACACGCCGATCATGGACATGAACATCTTCGAGGGCATGCGCACGCTGTCCGCGAACATCGCCGTCGAGATGGGCGAGTCGGAGCTTGGCAGCTCGCACTACCGCGTGCTGTTCCTCGCCGCACTGGTGCTGTTCCTGTTCACCTTCGTCTTCAACACGGCGGCCGAAGTGATCCGCCAGCGCCTGCGGCGCAAGTACAGCGCGATCTGACATGAGCAAAGGCAACTTCAAATCCTGGTGGAAGAGCGGCGCGCCGTGGGTGTGGCTGAACGCGGGCGCCGTGACCTTGAGCATGATCGCGGTCGTCGGCCTGCTGGGCCTGATCGCCGTACGCGGCCTTGCCCATTTCTGGGCGCCGGACGTCTACGAGTTCCGCTACGAGCAGGACGACGGCGAGGCCGTCACGCTTTACGGTTCGATCCGCGACACCGAGCAGGTGACCGTTGCAAGGCTGCGCCAGGCCGGCATGCAACTGGATGTCGAATCGGAATTCGTCGACCGGCATCTGATCAAGATGGGCAATCGCGATCAGCTGGGCGGCGATTTCCGCTTCATCGTCGAGCCGCGCATCATCGAACGCGGCAAGCCCGTGAACATCGCCATGGTCGAACGCACGGAGTGGGGCGACCAGACGGGTTTCCTGCGCACCGTGCTCGAGAACGGCGAAGTCGTCGCAAGCGGCGCGAATGCCTGGCCTGCGTTCGAGCGCCGGATCGCGCGCGTCGTCGAGCTGCGCGAGCAAATCAACCAGCTCGAATCGGACGAGATCGGCGCGATCAATTACGCGCTGGAGCAACTGCGCCTGGAAGAGCGCCGTCTTGAACTGGAAGACGAACTGACGCCCGAGCGTTTCGCGGACCTGGAACGACGCCGCGCGGAACTCGACGAGCGGTATGCCGCGCTGCTCAAGGATCTGAACACGCTGTACGAGAAGATCAACCGCGACAGCTACGTCATGGAAGTGCAGGGCGGCATCGAGGTGGAACTGCCGCTCGCCCGCGTCGTGCGCGCCTATAAGCCGAACGCGATGAGCTTTCCCGGCAAGCTCGGGTTCTGGTTCGAGAAGCTGTGGGAGTTCATCTCCGAGGAGCCTCGCGAGGCGAACACGGAAGGCGGCGTGTTTCCCGCGATTTTCGGCACCGTCGTGCTGGTGATGCTGATGTCCGTGGTCGTCACGCCCTTCGGCGTGATCGCGGCGGTTTACCTGAAGGAATACGCGCGCCAGGGCACGCTGACGCGCATCATCCGCATTGCCGTCAACAATCTCGCCGGCGTGCCGTCGATCGTCTACGGCGTCTTCGGCCTTGGCTTCTTCGTCTACTTCCTCGGCGGCAACATCGACCGGCTTTTCTATCCGGAAGCGGCGCCGTCGCCGGTGTTCGGCACGCCGGGGCTGTTGTGGTCGGCGCTGACGCTGGCGCTCTTGACGCTGCCGGTCGTGATCGTCGCGACCGAGGAAGGCCTTGCGCGCATTCCTCGCTCCATCCGCGAAGGCTCTTACGCGCTGGGCGCGACGAAAGCGGAGACACTGTGGCGCACCGTGCTGCCGATGGCGAGTCCCGCGATGATGACCGGCCTCATTCTCGCGGTCGCGCGCGCCGCGGGCGAAGTGGCGCCCTTGATGCTGGTCGGCGTGGTGAAACTCGCGCCCAGCCTGCCGATCGACGGCAACGCGCCGTTCGTGCACCTGGACCGCAAGTTCATGCATCTCGGCTTTCACATCTACGACGTCGGCTTCCAGAGTCCGAACGTCGAAGCGGCGCGTCCGCTGGTCTATGCCACCGCGCTCCTGCTGGTGGCGATCATCGTCATCCTGAACCTGGCTGCGGTGCGCATCCGCAACCGGCTGCGCGAGAAATACCGCGCGCTTGAAAATTGAAGAGTGCAACCATGAGCAAACAGGCAAGAACACATGGCCTCGACGTCTCCGAACTCAAGCGCGGCGGCGAACGCCGCTCGCTGGCGAACGAGGACATCTGCATGCAGGTCGAGAATCTCGGCCTGTACTACGGCGAGAAGCGCGCGCTGAACGACATATCGATGGTGATTCCACGCCGGCGCGTGACGGCCTTCATCGGCCCGTCCGGCTGCGGCAAGTCGACGCTGCTGCGCTGTTTCAACCGCATGAACGACCTGATCGACAACGTGCGCACGGAAGGACGCATCCTGCTTGATGGCGACGACATCTATGCCAAGGGCGTCGACGTGCCGATTCTGCGGCAGCGCGTCGGCATGGTGTTCCAGAAGCCGAATCCGTTTCCGAAAAGCATTTTCGAGAATGTCGCCTACGGCCTGCGCCTCAAGGGCATCAACCGGCGGCGCGAGCTGGAGGAAAAGGTGGAGTGGGCGCTAAACGGCGCAGCGCTGTGGGATGAAGTGAAAGACCGCCTGCACGATTCCGCGTTCGGGCTTTCCGGCGGCCAGCAGCAGCGCCTGGTGATCGCGCGCGCCATTGCCATCGAACCGGAAGTGCTGCTGCTCGACGAACCGGCGTCCGCGCTCGATCCGATTTCCACGCTGAAGATCGAAGAGCTGATCTACGAACTGAAATCCGACTACACCATCGTGATCGTGACGCACAACATGCAGCAGGCGGCGCGCGTGTCGGACTATACTGCCTTCATGTACATGGGCGATCTGATCGAATACGGCGACACCGACACGCTGTTCACGAAGCCGCGCAAGAAACAGACCGAAGACTACATCACCGGCCGCTACGGTTGAGCGGGAGACGGCAATGGACAAACTGAATATCGATCATCACATTTCGCAGCGCTTCAACGAGGAGCTGGAAGAGATCCGCAATCATGTCATGACCATGGGCGGCCTGGTCGAGCAGCAGATCGCCGCGGCGATCCAGGCGCTGGTGGATGGCGACAGCGAACTTGGCCAGCGCGTGGTGCGTGACGATCACAAGGTCAACAACCTGGAAGTCACCATCGACGAGGAGTGCAACCGCATTCTCGCGCGCCGCCAGCCGGCCGCCAGCGACCTTCGTTTGATCGTCGCCATCATCAAGACCATCACCGACCTCGAGCGCATCGGCGACGAGGCGGAAAAGATCGGTTACCTCGCAACAAGGCTCGCCGAGGTGGAGCGGCCGGGCAACGCGTACAGCGAGCTCGAGCACCTCGGCAACCACGTGCGCCACATGCTGCGCACGGCGCTGGATGCGTTCGCGCGCATGAATCCGGACGCCGCGGTGGACGTGGCGCGCGAAGATTCCAAGGTCGACCGCGAATACGAAGCGATCATCCGCCAGTGCATCACCTTCATGATGGAAGACCCGCGCACGATCCGGCGCGTGCTGGACATGATCTGGTGCGCGCGCGCGCTGGAACGCATCGGCGATCACGCCAAGAACATCTGTGAATATGTCATATACCTGGTGCACGGCAAGGACGTGCGGCATATCGACATCGAGGATGTGGAGCGCGAGATCCGCGACGCGTGAGCAGATCGGCCCTGGCATTGCAAGACTTGTAAAACTCCATTCAGTTCGGTATCCCTTCTCCTGCCGGAAGTTTTTTTGTCCGGCAGTCCGAAGGGAGAACCGGATGCGAGTGCTGTTCGTGTGTGTCGAGAATTCCTGCCGCAGCCAGATGGCGGAAGCCTTCGCCAACATGCTGGGCGTTGACGGCGTGGAAGCCTGGAGCGCGGGTTCCGATCCCGCGGGCCACGTGAACGACAAGGCGATCGAGGTGATGCGCGAACTCGGTTACGATCTCGGGACGCACGAATCCAGGTCCGTCGACGACGTTCCGGATATCGAGTTCGACTACGTCGTCACCATGGGCTGCGGCGACGAGTGCCCCGTGGTCAAGGCGCGCATGCAGATCGACTGGGACATCCCCGACCCGCGCGGCATGGGGCTCGGCGATTTCCGCGGCGTGCGCGACATGATCCGCGAACGCGTTCAGCGCCTGCTGGCTGCCCCGCGTGTTGCCGCCGACTGATCGCAGCGTGCTACCATCTCGCGCCGTGACCGTTGCCGGAGCCCTCCGATGCCGTTGCCGCGCAATCCCCGCATCCTGAATCTCGCCGGCTTTCTCGCCTGCGCCGCGCTGCTTGCCTACGCGTACTTCACGCAATTCGTGCAGGGTCTTCAGCCCTGTCCCCTGTGCATTTTCCAGCGCGTCGGCATGATTGCGGTCGGTGCCGTGTTCCTGCTGGCGGCGATTCAGGGGCCGGCTGCAACCGGCCGGCGCGTTTATGGCGCCTTGCTCGTGCTGACGGCGCTCGCCGGCGCGGCCGTTTCCGCGCGGCACGTGTGGCTGCAGAACCTGCCGCCCGACCAGGTGCCAGCCTGCGGCCCGGGACTTGGCTACATGCTGGACGTGTTTTCGTTCAGCGAAACGCTGCAGATGGTGTTCACCGGCTCCGGCGAGTGCGCGAACGTGGACTGGTCGTTGCTGGGGCTTTCGATGCCGGCGTGGGTGCTGATCTGGTTCGTTCTGCTTGCCGCGTTCGGCGCGTGGAACAACTGGCGGCGGGTGTAGGAGGGCACTCCCGCGGCCGAAACCCGGGAAAAAGAGCAATGGACAGGATGACAGGATTTTTCAGGATTACGCGTTTGCTTTTTAATCCTGTAGATCGCTTTTCAAATCCTGTCCATTCTTCTCACGTCAGCAGGTTCGCGAGTACCCGCCGGTAAATCCCGCTCAACGTTTCCAGTTCTTCGATCCGCACCCGCTCATCGACCTGGTGGATGCTCGCGTTGCAGACGCCGATTTCAATCACCTGCGCGCCGCCCGGCGCGATGAACCTTCCGTCCGACGTGCCGCCGCCGGTGCTGTGCGCGGGCGTGCGGCCGGCTTCCTCGCGAACGGCAGCATCGACGGCCTGCGTCAGCAACCCGTCCGGCGTGAAGAAGGGTTTTCCGGATTCGCGCCAGTCGATGTGCCAGTCAAGTTGCCGACGGTCGAGAATTTTAGCGACCGCGGTCCGGAGGCGATCGGACGTCTGTGCCGGGCAGTAGCGAAAATTGAAACGCGCAACGAGTTCGCCGGGAATGACATTGTCCGCGCCGGTGCCGGCGTTGATGTTGGAAACCTGGAAGCTCGTCGGCGGAAAGGATTCGAAGCCGCTGTCCCAGCGCTGTTCCGTGAGTTCGCGCAGCGCGCCGAGCGCGCGGTGAATCGGGTTCACGGCGATTTCAGGGTACGCCACGTGACCTTGCACGCCCTTGACCGTCAACACGCCGTTCAGCGAACCGCGGCGGCCGACGCGCACGACATCGCCCACGGCCTTGCTGCTGGACGGTTCGCCGACAACGCACCAATCGATCGTCTCGCCGCGTTTCTTGAGTTCCTGCATGACGTGGCGCGTGCCGTGAACGGCGCTACCTTCCTCGTCGCTTGTCACCAGGAAGGCGATGCTGCCATTGAACGCCGAATGTTCGGCGAGGAAATGCTCGACGGCGGTGATCATGGCGGCCAGTCCGCCTTTCATGTCCGCGGCGCCGCGGCCGTAAAGCCAGCCGTCGTGTTCCACCGGCTCGAACGGCGGGAACTTCCATTTCGATTCCGGCCCCGTAGGCACGACGTCGGTGTGGCCGGCGAACACGAACAGCGGTGCCGCGGTGCCGCGGCGCGCCCAGAGATTCCTCACGCCGCCGACGTCCATGCGCTCGATGCCGAAGCCGAGTGCCTGCAGGCGCTTGGCGATCACGTCCTGGCAGCCGCCGTCTTCCGGTGTCACGGACGGGCGGGCGATGAGATCTTTCGCGAGTTCAAGTGTCGGCGACATGAGGCATCCCGGAAAAGAGCAATGGACAGGATTGACAGTATTTTTCAGGATCAACAGGATTCAAAAGCTGTCTATTTCCTTGAAAGGCCTTGCAAGGCCTTTTCATCAAAGCCAACGTTGATGTCGTTCCCGTTAATCACAACAGGGCGCTTCATCAGCGCTGGGTATTCATGCAGCAGTGCTGGAAGATTGCTGTCTGCGCGCGCTCTCTCCGCATCGGAAAGCTGCCGCCACGTCGTGCCGCGCCGGTTCAGCAGGGCATCGCCAAGTGCGGCATGCCATTTCTTCAGCGTCGCCAACGGCGGCGTTTGCTCACGCACGTCAACGAATTCGTGGTTGACGCCTTTCGCGTCCAGCCACTTCCGCGCTTTCCTGCATGTATCGCAATTCTTCAACCCGAAAACCTGCACACCCATATTTCGCTCTTGTCCTGTTAATCCCGTCCATTGCTCCTGCTCTTCACGCTTCTTCCTGCGCATTCCGCAACAGCGTATTGATCCCGACCTTCGCGCGCGTCTTCGCGTCCACCTTCTTCACGATCACGGCGCAGTTCAGCGAATATTTTCCATTCGCCGCCGGCAGCGACCCCGGCACCACGACACTGCCCGCGGGCACACGGCCGTAGAGGACTTCATCTTTCTCGCGATCGTAGATGCGCGTCGACTGGCCGAGGAACACGCCCATGCCGATGACCGCGCCTTCTTCCACGATCACGCCTTCCACGACTTCGGAACGCGCGCCGATGAAGCAATGGTCCTCGATGATGGTCGGCGTCGCCTGCAGGGGCTCCAGCACGCCGCCGATGCCCGCGCCGCCGGAAAGGTGCACGTGATCGCCGATCTGCGCGCAGGAGCCGACGGTCGCCCAGGTGTCCACCATCGTGCCCTTGCCGACACGCGCGCCGATGTTGACGTAGGAGGGCATCAGCACCGCGTCGCGATCGACGAACGCTCCCTTGCGCACCATCGCCTGCGGCACCACGCGCACGCCGTCGCGCTGGAAGTCATCCTGCGAGTACGCCGCGTACTTGAGCGGCACCTTGTCGAAGAAACGGGTTTCGCCGCCATCGACAACGGCGTTCCCGCAGACGCGAAAATACAGCAGCACGGCCTTCTTCAGCCATTCGTTGACAGTCCATTTGCCGTCATGCTTTTCCGCGATCCGGAACGTGCCGCCGTCCAGCCCGTCGATCGCGTGCAGCACCGCCCCGCGTACGTCGTCCGCGACGCTTGCCGGCGTAATGCTGTCGCGCTGTTCGAACGCGCGTTCGATGATGTCCTGAACGTTGTTCATGCTCCCTCTCTTCCCAGTGTTTCGACAAACTCGCGGATGCGGCGCATCGCGTCTTCGCATTCGTCGATGCCGGGCACCAGCGAGATGCGGATTCTGTTCTTGCCGGGATTGCCGTCTTCCGTCTCGCGCGAAAGATAGCTTCCCGGCAGCAGCGTGAGATTCTGTTCCGCGAACAAGCGACGAACGAATTCCTCGTCGTCAATGGGTGACGCGGGCCAGATATAAAACGCTGCCGGCGGCATTTTCACATCCATGACGGGCGCAAGAATTTCCATTGCCGTTTCGAACTTCCGCCGGTAGTACGCGCGGTTCTCGACGACATGCGCATCGTCGTTCCAGGCTTCCACGCTCGCAAGCTGCGCGGGCAGCGGCATCGCGCAGCCGTGGTAGGTTCGATACAAAAGAAACGGCTGCATGATCGATGCATCGCCCGCGACGAAACCGGAACGCAGTCCCGGCACGTTCGAGCGTTTCGACAGCGAATGGAAAACGACCGCGCGGCGGAAATCATCGCGGCCGGTTTCACGGCAGACTTCAAGCAACCCCGGCGGCGGCGAGTCCTCGTCGAAATAGATCTCCGAATAACATTCGTCCGATGCGATCACGAAATCGTACTTGTCGGCGAGATCGAGCGCGCGGGCGAGATACGCCTTGTCCATGACCGCGCCGGTCGGGTTGCCGGGCGAGCACAGGAAAAGAACCTGCGCGCGCTTCCAGATGCTCTCCGGTACTGCGTCGAGGTCCGGCAGGAAACCGTTTTCTTCAAACGTGTTCAAGTAATACGGCTCGGCGCCCGCGAGGAACGCGGCGCCTTCATAGATCTGGTAGAAGGGATTCGGCATCAATACCAGCGGGTTTCCTTTTGGCTCGAGCACTGCCTGCACGAACGAAAACAATCCCTCGCGCGTGCCGCTGACCGGCACGACGTGCCGTTCCGGATCCAGCATGCCGGGCGCGAGGTCGAAGCGGCGGTTCAGCCAGTTCACGATCGCTTCGCGCAGTTGGGGAACGCCTTTCGCCTGCGGGTAACTCGCAAGACCGTCCATGTGCCGGATCAATGCGTCGATCACAAAGGCGGGTGGTGCGTGCCGCGGTTCGCCGATGGAAAGCGCGATGTGCGGCTTGTCCGCCGGCGGCGTGACGCCGGCCTTGAGCTGCGCGAGGCGTTCGAAGGGATAGGGTTTGAGCTTCGGAAGGTTCGGATTCATTGGCCAGTTTCGGTTGTTCGTTTGATTATTTGGACAGTCGAAGGTCAAAAGTCGAAGGTCGAAGGTAAAAAGTCGAGGTCTCAATTCCGACCTTCGAATTTTGACTTTCGACTATCACTTCTCGCCCGTCGTGATCATTTTCTTCAATGCCGCCTCAAGTTCCTGCTCCTGCCGGGAAGTCAAGGGCCGGTTGCGCTCGTCGGTGACGAAGAACACGTCCTCGGCGCGTTCGCCGACGGTCGTGACTTTCGCGGTCTGCAATCTTACGCCACAGGCGTTGAATGCGCGTCCGATTTCGGAGAGCAGGCCGGGGCGGTCGCCGGCGGTGATCTCGATGACCGTCCGCGCGTTGTGCGGGTCGCGGTGAAAATCGATGCGCGTCGGCGTGTCGAACAGGCGCACCTGGCGCGGCACCCGGCGGCGCACGGTCATCGGGCGGTCGCCTTCCTCGCCGAGTCGCTGCATGAGGGTGCGGACGATCTGTTGTTCGCGCTCCTCGTCCTCGATCGTCTCGCCATCGGCTTCGAGCACGGAGTAGGTGTGCACGGCGCGGCCCAGGCCGACCGAAACCACGCGCGCGTCGACGATGTTGAGACCCAGCTGGTCCAGCACCGCCGTCGCGCGGCCGAACAGCGAGCCGTCGTCGCTTGCCGAGATGAACACGGCCGTGCCGCCCAGTTCGGTTTCACGGCGCACGCGCACCAGCACGCTGTCGGTCGGCGAATCGGCAAGAATCCTGGCGTGCCAGGAAATCTCGTCCGGCGTGTGGCGCAGGAAATATTCCTCGTTGAAATCCGTCCACAGGGTGAACACGCGCCGCGTATCGAGCCCGGCCGCCGCGAACTTCGCGATCGCGGCTTCCTTGGTTTCCTTGATGAGTTCGTCCTTGTCGATGGGCGTTTCCAGGCCGCTTCTAAGCGCGCGCCGCGTCTGCTCGTAGAGATCGCGGAACAGGCGCGCCTTCCATGAATTCCACAGCGCCGGGTTGGTGCCGCGCACGTCCGCGACCGTCAGCACGTACAGGTAATCGAGATGCAGTTCGTCGCCGACGGTCTGTGCGAAATCGTGGATGACCTGCGGATCGGTGGTGTCCTTTTTCTGCGCGGTGACGGACAGCAGCAGGTGATGCTTCACCAGCCAGGCGACGAGGCGCGCATCGTACTTGCTGAGTCCGTGCTCGAGGCAGAACGCTTCGGCATCGACGGCGCCGAGATCGGAATGATCGCCGCCGCGGCCTTTCGCGATGTCGTGGAAAAGCCCCGCGAGGTAGGCGAGTTCCGGTTTCGGCAGGTTCTGCATGATCCGGCTGCAGACCGGAAACTCCGTATCGAAACGCGGCAGGGCGAAACGGCGCAGGTTGGAGACGACGAACAGGATGTGTTCGTCCACCGTGTAGGCATGAAAGAGATCGAACTGCATGCGGCCCGTGATGGCGCCGAACGCGGGAATGTAGCGCCCGAGAATGCCGTAGCGGTTCATGCGCCTGAGTTCGTGCGTGACGCCGCGCGGCTCGCGCAGGATGCGCATGAACAGTTCGCGATTGTGTTCGTTCGCGCGGAAGCCGTCGTCGATGAGATCGCGGCAGCGGCGCAGTTCGCGGATCGTGGAAGGACTGACGCCCTTGATGTCCGGGTTCTGCTGCATGAGCAGGAACAGTTCCAGCAGCGCGGACGGGTGCTCGCGGAATACGCCGGCGTGCGTGATCTCGATGAAGCCGTGCCGGACCTGGAAACGCGCGTTCAGCGGCTCGGGCGCTTCGTCCGCCTCGAGCAGGATTTCTTCCTCGAACAGTTCCAGCAGCATCTCGTTGAGGCGGTTCAGTTCCGTGACCTTGCGGTAGTAGCGCTGCATGAACTGTTCGACGGCGCGGTTGCTGCCCTCGTCCTCGTAGCCGAACTGGCGGCCGAGTTTCAGCTGCGCGTCGAACAGCAGCCGTTCCTCGCGGCGGCGGTAGAGAAGGTGCAGCGCGAAACGCACGCGCCATAAAAACTGCCGGCCCTCGTCGAGCTTGTCGTACTCGTCCTGCGTCAGGAAGCCGAGACGCACCAGTTCCTGCAATGACGCGGCAGCAAAGTGCCGCTTCGCGACCCAGCCGATCATCTGGATGTCGCGCAGGCCGCCGGGCGCTTCCTTCACGTTCGGTTCCAGCTTGTGCGCGGTGTGGTCGAATTTTTCGTGGCGTTCTTCCTGCTCGCGGCGTTTCGCCGTGAAAAATTCCGGTGAAGGCCACACATCGGGTGGCGCCACCGCCTGGCGCATGCGTTCGAACAGGGTTTCGTCGCCGTTCAGGAGCCGCGCTTCCATCAGCGCGGTGGCGACGGTGATGTCTTCGCGCGCGGCGGTTTGGGATTCGGCGATCGTGCGCACGCTGTGGCCGATCTCCAGCCCGATGTCCCAGAGAAAGGCGAGGAAGGTTTCGAGCCTGCGGGTGAGGGCGGCGTCCGGCGGGGTTTCGACGAGCACCATGATGTCGATGTCGGACGCGGGGTGCAGCTCGCTTCGGCCGTAGCCGCCGACGGCGACGAGCGCGACGTCCGCGTCGCCGAGATGGCGCCGCCAGGCAAGGTCCATGAGCTGGTCGACCGCGCGGGCGCGCGCCTGCACCAGGCCGGAAACTTCGGCCCCCTGTTCGAACGCCGCGCCAAGACGCTCGAACATGCCGCGTACCGCGCGGCGCAACTGTTCGACCGGCGCGTCGCCGGCCAGTGTCGCGGAGTCGATCAGTTCAGGGATGGCGGCCATGGCCGGACGGGCCGTTGCCGGCTCAGAGGTCCGTTTCCTCGTCGCGGCGGGTCAGCACCTCGAAGCCGGTGCCGGTCACCAGCACCGTGTGCTCCCATTGCGCGGACAGGGAGTGGTCCTTGGTCACCACCGTCCAGCCGTCCGGCAGCATTTTCACGTGGCGACGGCCGGCGTTGATCATCGGCTCGATAGTGAAGGTCATGCCGGCTTCCAGGGCAAGACCGGTGCCCGGTTCGCCGTAGTGCAGCACCTGCGGATCCTCGTGGAAGATTTTTCCGATGCCGTGACCGCAGTATTCGCGCACCACGGAATAGCCGCGGCCTTCCGCGAGCTGCTGGATGGCGTGGCCGATGTCGCCGAGCTGCACGCCGGGTTTCACCATGCGGATGCCCGTCAGCAGGCATTCGCGGGTGGTGTCGACCAGCCGGCGCGCCTGGATGGAGGGCTCGCCGACGAAGAACATCTTGGAGGTGTCGCCGTGGAATTCATCGTGGATCAGGGTGACGTCGATGTTGATCAGATCGCCGTTCTTCAGCTTCTTGTCGCCGGGAATCCCGTGGCAGACGACATGGTTGACCGAGGTGCAGACCGATTTCGGGAAACCGCGGTAGTTGAGCGGGGCGGGAATCGACGCCTGGTTGTTGACGATGAAATCGTGGCAGATGTCGTTCAGCTCGCCCGTCGTGACGCCCGGTTTGACATGTTCCCCGATCATTTCCAGCGTCTCGGCCGCCAGGCGGCCGACCTTGCGCATTTTTTCGATGTCTTCGGGAGTCTTGATGCTGACGGACATGGGGTTTTTCCGGAAAATTCGAACAGGGGCAGGCGGTTACGGCCACAAAGCCTTTGCCTGCAAAGGCCGCCTATGGTATAAAGCGCGCGCTTTTTAAGCAAACCACGGAAATCGCTTGCAGATTTCCCTATAACCCCACACACGTTTCGACACAGGCGGCGGGGTGCCCGGGAGAAAACGGGTCGTCGTCTGGGAAACGTGGAGGCTCAACCCCTGGAGAGACACATGGCGAACGTATCCATGCGCCAGATGCTGGAAGCTGGCGTGCATTTCGGTCATCAGACCCGTTACTGGAACCCCAAGATGGCGCCGTACATCTTCGGCGAGCGTTCCAGGATCCACATCATCAACCTCGAAAAGAC
>DASVCH010000079.1:0-10172 GCA_036381715.1 Gammaproteobacteria bacterium
TCGCCGAGCGCGCGCAGCGCATGCGCGGCCGTCATCGCCGTCTGACCGCCGTGCGACGTGCCATAAAGAAAGATGCGCTCGTGATCAACGATGAGGCCGCCGGTGACGATTTCGCCGATGTAGCCGATGCCGGTCATGGGCGTGCCGCGCGTTGGCGCTTCCTCATTGTCGTTGAGGGTGTTCTCGATGGAGCGGCCCTTGCGGATTCCCGCGAGGAAGTCCCAGGCGGCGTCCATGTCGTAAGCGCGTTCAAGGACTTCGGAAACGCCCGCGCCGTCGTTGTGGTCGTTGAAATCATCCTGTTCGGGATCGAACGGATGGTTCGCGTAGTCGGGAACCGGCTGGTCGTCATCCTCGGGAAACAATCCGACGATAGTGCTGGTCGCGCGATAGTCGTCGCCGCCGACGGAGCCTTCCGGCGGAGTCTCCCAGTCAAGGATGCGCTGATCTCCTTCCGTATCTGGCAGCAGGTACCGCGAATGAAAACTGGAGACATGCAATCCGACGATGCCGAGGTCGTTGGTGTATTGCCTTACCCACTGCCTGTGTTTCGAGTTCAGTCCCTTGTTGTGATTGCCGTCGGAATACATCGAGCCCGAACCATGCGCGAACACGATCGCGGGCAGCGGTTCACCCGGCGCGCGATCCTTCGGTACGAACAGGTAGCCGATGATCGGAATGCCGTCGGGATGGATTTCGGTCTTCGACGTGAAGGTGACGGGGTAGCACTCCACGTTGTCGCCGACGTCCTCCGCCGAAGGGCAGGTTTCATGGACCGGGTCGCCGGGGGCGGCGCGGAGCTGGAGCGGCGCTATCGCCAGGAGCAGCGCGAACAGGAAGGAATGATGACGCATCGTGGCCTCCGTGGGGTTTGTTCTTCCATGAGATGCGCAATCGAAGCAGAGAAGGGGAAGGGGGTGAAGAAAATCTCGGGGCAAGCCTTACCCGGAAAAGGATGTCGCGGTCTACGCCGTTTCCTCGCGCCCCGTCCATTCAAGGATGGCTTCCAGCAGCTTGGTTTCCTCGACGGGCTTCAGCAGGTAGTCGTTGATGCCGGCGGCGACGGCCGCTTCGTAGGTTTGCGGCTGCACGTTGGCGCTGACGGCGAGCAGCGGCAGGCGCGTGTTGCCGCCGGCGCGGATTCTTCTCGCGACTTCGAGGCCGTCCATGTCCGGCATGTGCACGTCGAGCAGCGCGATGTCGACGTTCGCCGACGATTCGAGGGCGCGCAGCACGGCGCCGCCGCTGTCGGCTTCGGTGACCTTCGCGCCGTGAAGTTCGAGAATCTTCTTCAGGTAGTAGCGGTTGATTCGGTTGTCGTCCGCCACGACGATGTGGAGCGCCTTGAGCGATTGGCGGGTCGGCGGCGCGGCGTCGGCTTCCCCTTCCGGCGACGTCACGCCAAGCAGGTTCAAAAGGCGCCGCAACTGGCTTTCCCGGTGCCCGACCTTCGGCACGCAGTCCGCGCCGCAGGCCTTGCCCAGCGAGCGCAGGGCTTCGTGATCGATGGAGGCGGCCAGGCACAGTCGCGGCAGGTTTTCCGGCAGGCGTTCGCAGAGCGCGCGCAGGAACGCCGTGTCGCCGAGTTGCCGGCGCCCGATGCCGATGACGGCGATATCGGTATCGCCTTCCGGCGGCCCGGACAATTCACCGAAGGCGTTCACGGTCGCGCCCCAGTGTTCGAGGCGCGCGCGCAGCGCTTCGCGCGAATGTTCGTTGGCGTCGATGAGGAGCACCCGGCGCCCGGCCAGCGGCTTGCCGTGGCCGTAGCGGTTCTCGGGATTGCGGTCCGCGACCAGTGGCAGTTCGAGGGTGATGCGCGTGCCTTCGCCGGGCACGCTGTCGAGCTCGATGCGCCCGCCCATCGCCTCGCATAGCTTCTTGGTGATCACGAGACCGAGGCCGGTGCCGGTGTAGCGTCCGTCGAGGCTGACGTTGCCGCGCTCGAAGGCCTGGAACAGGCGTTCGCGGTCTTTCGGGGTGATGCCGCGGCCGGTGTCCGCGACGTCGATGCGAAGCCAGCGCTTGCCGGTGTCATCGTCGTGCGGTTCCACGCGCACCAGCACGTGCCCGCTGTCGGTGAATTTCACGGCGTTGCCGACCAGGTTGGTCACCATCTGCCGCAGGCGCACGGGGTCGCCGCGCAGTCCGTCGGGAAGGCTTGCATCGACATGGCCGACCAGTTCGAGATTCTTCTCGTAGGCGATCGGCGTGAGTGCGTCCAGCGTGTCGGAAATGCACTGGCGCAGGTCGAAGCCGGTGTTGTCGATCATCAGCTTGCCCGCTTCGATCTTGGAGACGTCGAGCACATCGTTGATGATGCCGAGCAGGGACGTCGCGGACTTTTCGATGGTCTCCAGGTAATCGCGCTGGTCGTGATCGAGCGGGGATTTCGCGAGCAGCTGCGTGAAGCCGAGGATGCCGTTCATCGGCGTGCGGATTTCGTGGCTCATGTTGGCGAGGAACTCGGATTTCAATCGCGAGGCGTCCACCGCGCGCCGCTGCGCGGCGTCGAGTTCGACGTTCTTGATTTCCATCGCTTCCACGGCGTGGCGCAGGTCCTGCGTCGCAAGTTCGACCTTTTCTTCGAGTTCCGAAAGAAAATGCGACTTGATGCGGTCCGCTTCGCGCAGGCGCTGGCTGATGTCGCGTTCGCGCGCGATCTTGCGCTTCAGCGAAAACACGTAGGCGGCGAGCGAGCCCAGCGTCACGAGCGCATACAGCGCGTACGCCCACCAGGTCTGCCACCAGGGCGGCAGGACGGTGAAGTTCATGGTCGCGGTTTGCGGCACTTCGACCGTGCCGTCGATGGCGCGGATTTCGAGCTGGTAGCTGCCCGCATCGAGGTTGGTGAAGCTGAACTCGTCGAGACTTCCGATATCCAGCCAGTCCTCGGAGAATCCTTTCAGGCGCAGTTCGTAGCGGTTGTTCTCCGACATCAGGTAATCGAGCAGGCCGAACTTGACGCGAATGACCTTGTCCTCGTACCGGAATTCCAGGTCATCGGTGAGCGGCCAGATCCTCGTATCGTTGCCGCGGAAGCTCAATACGTCCGAGAACACCAGCAACGGCGGTACGGAGTTGAAACGGATTTCGCCAGGCAAGAACAGCAGGGGGCCGTCGATGCCGGAGAGAACGCCAAGTCCTCCGGACGCATGAAAGCCGGCCATGTAGGGGCGATAGGAAACAAACCCGTCGTCCTGGTAAAGCGTGTCGTGATCACCCGTCGAAGGATTGAAGCGGACCCACCCGGCGTCCGTGACAAAGAGCAGCGCGTCCTGGCCGGTTTCAAATACCGCGCCAAAGGACTCGGTTTCCAGCACGGTGCCGGCGAATTCCCGCACCAGTTGCCGGATTGCGCCGCTTTCATCAAGGTGTGCCCGGTACAGCCCGTCGCCGGTGCCGATCAGTATCTCGTTTTCCGTCAGCGGGTGGACGAAGGCCACGAGGGGGTCGTTCCAGAGCTCCGCCGGCGGCGGTGAGGCGAATGACGGCAGCGCCGCGAGCGTTCGCATGTCGTAACGGAACAGCCCTGCGAAGGTGCCTGCCCAGATGTCGTCATGCCCGCCAAGGGACAGGTGCAGTGCGTATGAATGGGAAGCGTGCTCGTGATCCTTCTTCGTGCTGCGCGTGATCCTTCCGCTGGATGCGTCGATTTCCACCAGCCCCGAGGATCGATGGGCAAGCACGCGGTTCGCCGGCATGTCGTAAAGCAGCGCGTGGACGATGCCCTTGTAGCCGGGATGCATGTCCGTTTCGCCAGCCGGGCCGACATGGATGATCTGCTCGTCGCTGCCCAGCCAGTGTCCGCGGGGCGTCGAAACCATGGCCATCGGCATGCCGGCCAGCGCGTGGCCGACCGCGTCTCCCTTCAGCAGGCGGGGCCGGTCCAGCCTGCCGTCGAAGCTGATCCGGTAAAGCGTGTCGACAGAGTTGAGAAACAGCTGGCCATCGCGATAGGCCATGGCGCGCGTCGCTTCGAAGAATATGTCACTGTCGCCGTCGCGAATCGCCACCGTCCAGAACTGGCGGCTGACGGCCGGATTGAACCACACGCCGTGCGTTCCGCCGATCAGCAGGTCGCCGTCGGAGGTCACGTCCATGTCCCACACGATCATCGGCTCTATCGCCGCACGCCGCGCGCCGGCCGGCAACGGAAACGTGGCCCCGGAAGCAACGTCCACGTACCACAGTCGATTACCGGTCCCGACAAGTACATTGCTGTCGCCGTAAGGCAGCGCTTCCATCGGCAGGCCGTCTTCGTTGGATGTCGGCAGTTCGAAATAGTCCAGCACGCTGCCGTTTCGATCGAGCACGTGCACGCCCTCGCGCTGGAGGATGACCATGCGGCCGTCGTCGAAGGCCGCGATGTCCTCGACGCTGCCCGCGCGCGTGTCGGCCTTCAGCGCGTCCAGGTCAAGCGCGATCGGTTCGAGGGTCCGCGTATCGATGACATGCAGCCTGTCGCCGATGGGCGCGAACCAGAGCCGGTCCTGGTCGTCGATGAAAAGCGAATCGATGCGCCAGGCGCGCGAGCGCGATCCGGGTTCCGGCTGGAAGACCGGCTGCAGGCGGCTCGTCGCCGGGTCGTAGAGGAACAGGCCGGAAGAGAAGGTGCCGAGCCAGACGCGGCCTGCATCGTCAATGGCCATGGACCAGATCTTGCCGTCGAACGGCCGCCCTTCCGTTGCCGCGGCCGAGATGTCCGGGACTTGCATGCTTCGCGAGGCTTCATCGAAGAACGCAAGGCCGTCACCCCAGGTGCCGATCCAGACAGTGCCATCGGGCGCCTCCGCGATTGCCTTTGCGAAGTCGCTCGGCAGCCAGTCGCGGCTGCTCCTGCTTGAGCTGAAGGTACGCACTTCATTGCCGTCGTACAGGAAGAGTCCGCCTTCAGTGCCAATCCACAGCCTGCCGTGGCGGTCGAGAAGCACGGTGTGAACGACGCTGCCTTCACCCGTGTAGCCGGAGGCGCCGAATTTCTGAAAATGCAGGTTGTGCAGCGTGAAGGTCAGTGACGGTTCGGCCGCACGCGCGGCCTGTACCGGAAGCAGGGCGCACAGGCAGGCGAAGACCAGGCAGCGTCGCAACGAGGACAACGGGTTCACCGGGAGGCGCTCGATTCATGGATGGAATCGAGCGCGCCCGTCTCCGGATGACAGTTCACCCTCCGTCACCGTCCCATTTGCTGTTCTTGACCATGGAGGATTCGCCGAAGGTGTCGATGGCGGTCTTGATTTCCCTGATCGCGGCTTCCGCATCGCCTTCAAGGAGTCCGTTGGAATCCTTGACGGCCATTTCCCTGATTCGCGCGACGGCTTCGTCAAGCGCCGCGAGCGCCTTTTCGTAGTAACCGGCCTTGATGCCGGCGACCGCTTCCAGCCGCTTTTTCGATTTCAGCAGGCCGGGCGGCACATCGCGCAGATGTTTTGCGTACTCTTCCTGGAATTCCTTCTTGGTGAAGCGTCTGTAGTAATTCGGCATGAGATGCTCCTTGGGCCCCTACCCGTCGGTTGTTTTTGCGTGTTCCAGTGCATGAAGGATGTTTTCGATGTTGTTCTGGAATGCTCTTGTCTTCTCGGCATTCTTTTCGTTGTTCAGCAGCGAGGTTTCCAGCGCGGCCGCGGCGTCGTACAGCCCGGCAAGCTTGCAGAAGGCGGCGGAGCCGCGCACGGCGTGAACGTCCAGCCGCGCCCGGGCCAGGTCGCCGGCATCCAGCGCCTCGCGGACCGTTGCGAGTTGCTGCGGCAGGTCTTCGGCGAGCATGTCGCGAACCGGCGCATCCAGCGCCGCCAGGGCCGCCACGATTCCGTTGCTTGCGTCGCTGTGCATTACCAGGATCCCCAATTATGTGAAATATGCACGCTAACGCACAGAAAGGGCAAGGCTTGGAGCGCCCAGCACGACGGCGAACAGGGCGGCCTGCGTGATCTCCTCCAGCTCCAGCAGGGCTTCGATGGCGGTTTCCGCCAGCGCGCCGGTGGGCGCGGCGGCGATGCCGCGGTACGTGGCGGCGAGCTGGATGTTCTGGGTGATGCAGCCGACCTCCATCAGCACGGTCCGGTAGGCCAGCGCCTGGCGGTATTTCCACGCCGGGCGCGGAAAGTCGGCGCACAGGAAAATCACGGCGGCGGCCTTGTTCGTCCAGGGCTGGTCGCCGAGCAGCGCCGCCGGGGCGGGCAGCTCGCGGTCATGCAGGAAGCCGAGCGAGTGCTCGGCCGCGGAGTAGTGGTGAAACCCGGGTTTCAGGCCATCCACGTTGCGCGCGTAAACATACAGCTCGAAGGGGTTGCGGGCGCCGCCGGAGGGAGTCATGGTCAGTGGCAGCCGGCCGAATTCGCCGGCGTCCAGCGTTTCCTGGTAGCCGTTGCCGGCGAACAGGCAGTCGGCGAGCACGGCCTGTGAAATCGCCTCGCCGGAGAACTGCCGGCGACTGCGCCGCCGGTAGAGCACATTGAAGAAATCGTCGTCGCGATCGAAGGCCGGCAGCGCCGTGACGTCCGCGAAACCGCGGTTCGACGCCAGCAGCGGCGGGGAGCTTGCCGGACCGCCGAAACTGCGCAGCCGGTCCACCGTGGCCTCGCCGTCAAGAAACTCCGCATCGCGCACGCCGAAGTGATAGAACCCTGCCACGGTTCCCCAGCGCCAGGTTTCCCGGTAGCGCGCGTCGCGCTCGGCGGCGGGACTTGCCTCCACCAGCACGAGTTCGCGCGCGAGCAGCTCGCGCAGGATCGCCGCGGCGGCGTCGGGGGAGCCCGGCAGGCGGGCGAGCAGTTCGTCCATCGCCGTCCAGTCGTCGAGCGCCGCGAGCACGTCGACCGTGCGCGCATCGCAGGCGAACATTTCCCGGGTCAGGAAATTGTGCAGCACCGGCTCCGCACCTTCGAAGGTGCAGGCCAGCGTGGCGGCACGCCGGATTCTCATCGCGCTTTCCCCCTGGAAAATCAGCGGGTTTTATAGCCAGCAGGACGGCGGGAAGCAAATCGGACGCCGTGACGGCATCTGCTAGACTTGGCGGCCATTTACCGAGGAGCGATCGATGAGCGTGCTGGTATTCGACATCGAGACGGTGCCGGACCTGGACGCCGGGCGCCGGCTTTACGGGCTGGAAGGCCTGAATGACGAGGACATCGCGCGGGCCATGCTTCACCTGCGCCGCAACGAGGCGGGCCACGAGTTCCTGCCGTTGCATCTGCATCGCGTCGTCGCGATCTCCTGCGTGCTGGCGAACCATGAATCCGTTCGCGTATGGTCGCTTGGCGAGCCGGACGCGCCGGAAGCCGAGCTGGTGAAGCGCTTCTACGACGGCCTCGACCGCTACACGCCGGATCTTGTCTCCTGGAACGGCTCGGGCTTCGACCTTCCCGTGTTGCACTATCGTGCACTCGCGCACGGCATTTCCGCGCCCCGCTACTGGGAGACGGGCGACGGCGACCAGTCCTTCCGCTGGAACAATTACCTCGGCCGCTTTCACTGGCGGCATCTCGATCTCATGGACGTGCTTGCCGGCTACCAGCCGCGCGCGGCGGCGAAGCTCGACCAGGTCGCGGTGCTGTGCGGCTTTCCCGGCAAGCTCGGCATGGACGGCTCGAAGGTTTTCGATACCTGGCTCGCCGGCGGCATCGGCGCGATCCGCGATTACTGCGAGACGGACGTCATCAACACCTACCTTGTGTACCTGCGCTTCGAACTCATGCGCGGCAAGCTCAACCCGGACGAATGCGATGCCGCCACCGCGCGCCTGAAGCAGTACCTGCGCGAGGAGAACAGGCCGCATTTCACCGAGTACCTCGAGGCGTGGGAGTCCGCGTGAGGAAACGAAAACCCCTGCGGCAGTCCACCGCCGTCATCGAGGATCTCAGCCACGACGGCCGCGGCGTGGCGCGCGTCGAAGGCAAGACCGTGTTCGTCGATGGCGCGCTGCCCGGCGAGACCGCGACGTTCATTCACCGGAAAAAGCACCGGCATTTCGACGAGGCGGAGATCGTTTCCATCGAAAACCCGGCGGCCGGACGCGTCGAGCCGGGCTGCGCGCATTTCGGCGTCTGCGGCGGCTGCACGATGCAGCACCTGGCGCCGGATGCGCAGGTGCGCGCCAAGCAGAAAGTGCTCGCGGACAATTTCGAGCGGCTCGGCAAGGTCGCGCCGAAGGAATGGCTCGCTCCCCTGACGGCGAATGCCTGGGGTTATCGCCGCCGCGCGCGCCTCGGCGTGAAATGGGTGCGCAAGAAGGAACGCATGCTGGTGGGCTTCCGTGAACGGCATGCGCCGTATCTCGCGGAAATCGAATCCTGCCGGGTGCTCGATCCGGGCGTCGGCAATCTCCTGCGGCCGCTGGCGGAGCTGGTCACGACGCTTTCCATCCCCGAGCGCATTCCGCAGTTCGAAGTGTCGGTGGCGGACAATGCCGTGGCAATCGTCGTGCGTCATCTCGATCCGCTCACGCCGGACGACGCGCTCAGGCTCGCCGCCTTCGGCGAGGAGCACGGCATCCGCTTCTACCTCCAGCCGAAGGGGCCGGACACCATCCGGCCGCTGGAAGAGAATCCCGAGCCGCTGTACTTCGACATTCCCGCGCACGATGTCCGCCTGCAGTTCGAGCCCGGCGACTTCATCCAGGTGAACCGCAGCATCAACAACGCCATGATCGATCACGCGCTCGCGCTGCTGGAACTCGACGGCAGGCAGGACGTGCTGGACCTGTTCTGCGGGCTCGGCAATTTCACCTTGCCGATCGCGCGTCACGCGTCGTCGGTGACGGGCGTCGAAGGCGACGAGGCGCTGGTGAGGCATGCGCGGGAGAATGCCGCGCGCAACGGCATTGCCAACGCGGAATTCTTCGCGGCCAATCTTTTTGAAGACGTGCGCGATTTCGCCTGGGCGAAGCGGCGCTACGATCGCCTGTTGCTGGATCCGCCGCGCGCGGGCGCCGAGGCAATCTGCCGGCAGGTGGAGCGTTTCGCGCCCGAGCGCATCGTCTACGTGTCATGCCATCCCGGCACGCAGGCGCGCGACGCCGGCATTCTTGTGCACGAGAAGGGCTACCGGCTCGAGCAGGCGGGCGTGATGGACATGTTTCCGCACACCGCGCACGTCGAGTCGATCGCGCTGTTCACGCGGCGCTGATGGCACGATGTATATAATGTGTGCCAGCGTCACGGAAACGGCCGCGGAGGGGCGAAGGTGAGCGCTGAATCCATCGTCATCGACCTTTCCCGGCAGCGGCTGGAGCTTCGCGACGGCGACGGCCTTCGCGCCGAATATTCCGTCTCGACGTCACTGCGTGGCGCGGGCGAGCGACCGGGTTCGGAATGCACGCCGCGCGGCCGCCATGTCATTGCCGAGAAGATCGGCGCGAACGCGCCGCCGGGTGCGGTGTTTATCGGGCGCCAGCCGACAGGCGAAATATGGTCGCCGGAACTCGCCGCGGCGAACCCGGACCGCGACTGGATACTCACGCGCATTCTCTGGCTGGACGGTTGCGAGGATGCCAACGCCGAATCGAAATCGCGCTTCATCTACATTCCTGGCACGCCGGACACGGTGCCGATGGGCGTGGCGCGGTCGCACGGGTGCGTGAGGATGCGGAACGATGATGTGATCGAGTTGTTCGATCTCGTCGACGTCGGAACGCCGGTGGATATCAGGGAACGTTGAAGGCGAAAGGCGAAAGGCGAAAGGCGAAAGGCGAAAGGCGAAAGGCGAAAGGTTCCGGACCTGTGCACAATGGTTGACAAAGAGATGCAGGAGCGCGCTCCGTGCGCGAAGGACTCGGCTGAAGGATGAAGACAGACAATCATTTGAACGCGCGAATCACGTTCCGGGCAGGTGCTTTCGCCTTTCGCCTTTCGCCTTTCGGCTCGAGGTTTTGCTCATGAGTCTCGGTCCCCTCATGATCGACATCGCAGGCCACGCGTTGAGCGCCGAGGACCGCGATGTCCTGCGGCACCCGCTGGTCGGCGGCATCATCCTGTTCACGCGCAATTTCAAATCCATCGAACAGCTGGATGCGCTGGTAAGGGACATTCATGCCCTGCGTACGCCGCGCCTGCTGGTCGCGGTGGATCACGAAGGCGGGCGCGTGCAGCGCTTTCGCGAAGGATTCACGGTATTGCCGCCGGCGAAGGTTTATGGCCGGCTGTACGACGCCGATCGCGCAGCCGGATTGAAGG
>DASVCH010000080.1:0-6677 GCA_036381715.1 Gammaproteobacteria bacterium
CCCCTGTTCGCGGCCGACGTGCCCGCGGGCGAATACACGCTCGATCCCGCGCACGCGAGCCTGCTGTTCCGCGTGAATCACCTTGGTTTCTCGAACTACACCGCGCACTTCACGCGTTTCGATGCAACGCTCCGGTTCGACCCGGACGACCTTGCCGCGTCCAGCGTCACCGCGACCATCGATGCGACCTCGATAGAGACGCACTACCCGGATCCGGAAGAAGTCGATTTCAATGCCGAGTTGCAGAAGGAGGCCTGGCTGCACACGGCGAAATATCCGGACATGACGTTTCGCTCCACGAAGGTTGAAGTCACCGGGCCGAACGCGATGCGGATTCACGGCGAACTCTCCCTCCGCGGCGTCACGCGGCCGGTGGTCCTGGATGCCACCTACAACGGCGGCTACGCGGGCCATCCCCTGGACCCGCACGCGCGCATCGGTTTCTCCGCGCGTGGAAAAATCATGCGTTCGGATTTCGGTATGGCCTTCGGCATTCCGGCGCCGGGAACCACCATGGGCGTGAGCGACGCGGTGGAAATCATCATCGAAGCCGAGTTCAACGGTCCGCCGATGTGAGGAAGGTCGAAGGTCGAAGGTAGAAGGTCGAAGGTCGAAGGTCGAAAGTCGAAAGTCGAAAGTCGAAAGGCGAAAGGCGAAAGGCGAAAGGCGAAAGGCGAAAGCAAAAAAGCCGCGCGAAGCGCGGCTTTTTACTTTCGACGTTAGACCTTCGACTTTCGACTTATACCAGCGGTCTGAGCACCTTCGCCATCTCCGCGAACAGCTTCGGGTTCGCAGCAAGAATGTTGCCGGTTTCGAGATGCGCAGTGCCGCCGTCGAGCGAACCGGTGAGGCCGCCGGCTTCCTGCACCATCAGCGCGCCCGCGGCGATGTCCCACAGTTTCAGGTTCATTTCCCAGAAGCCGTCCAGCCGGCCCGCCGCGACATAGGCGAGATCGAGTGCGGCCGCTCCCGCGCGACGGATGCCGCGCGAGCGCTCGGTCATCGCGCGGAAAGTCTGCATGTACCGATCGATGTCGTCGCCTTCGCGATACGGAAAGCCGGTGCCAAGCAATGCGGTGGAAAGCTCGCGCCGCGTGGTGACGCGCAGGCGCCGGCCGTCGAGCTGCGCGCCGCTGCCGCGCGACGCCGTGAACAGCTCCTGGCGCAGCGGATCGTAGATCACGCCGTGTTCGATGCGGCCCTTGATGCGCAGCGCGATCGAAACCGCGAAGACGGGAAAGCCGTGCAGGAAATTCGTGGTGCCGTCGAGCGGATCGATGATCCATTCGAATTCCGCTTCACCCGTACGGCCGGATTCCTCGGCGATGAAGGCGTGATCCGGATACGAGCGGCGGATGGTTTCAATGATCGCGCGTTCGGCGTCGCGATCGATTTCCGAGACGAAATCGTTGCCGGCCTTGGTCTCGATCCGTATGTCGCCTAGCCGGTCCATGCCGCGGACGATAAGGTCGCCGGCGCGGCGCGCGGCGCGCACGCCAATATTGAGCATCGGATGCATGGGGCACCTGGAATTTTGAAAGAACGGGCCGGAGCCTTTGCTCCGGGGCCGCGTAGAATACCGGAAACCCGTAGTTCGTTGAACCGTGGCCGGAGATTACCTGCATGCCTGACCGACTCGACCGCATCCGCATCGTGCTGGTGGAAACCACGCACCCGGGCAACATCGGCGCGTCCGCGCGCGCCATGAAGACCATGGGCTTGCGCGATCTGCGGCTGGTGAGCCCGAAGCGTTTCCCGGATCCGGAAGCCGAAGCCCGCGCTTCCGGCGCCGAAGACGTGCTCGCCGCGGCAGGCGTGCATGCGTCGCTGGACGACGCCGTGGCGGACTGCGTTCGTGTCGTCGGCAGCTCCGCGCGCCAGCGCAAACTCGCGTGGCCCGAACTCGATCCCCGCGAGTGCGGCGAGGCGTTGCTGCGGGCCGCGGAGGACGCGCCCGTCGCGCTGGTATTCGGCCGCGAGCGCACCGGACTCACCAACGGCGAGTTGGACCGTTGCACGGACGTGGTAACCATTCCCGCCAATCCCGCGTATTCCTCGCTGAATCTTGGCGCGGCGGTACAGGTGCTGAGTTACGAACTCCGCATGGCCGCGCTCGCCGGGCAGCTGCGAGACCGGCCCGAACCGGAAGCGCCGCCGGCGAGCCACGAGGAACTGGAGCGGCTGTATTCGCATCTCGAAGCCGCGCTCGCTGCCCGGGATTTTCTCGACCGGCACAACCCCGAACACCTGATGCGGCGGCTCCGGCGCCTGTATTCCCGCGCGCGCCTGGACCAGAACGAGGTGCAGATCCTGCGCGGGATGCTCACCGCGCTGGCGCCGGACGCGCCGAGGAGCGTGGACGCCGGGCGCAATACCTGACTGGAATCCTAGGTTATAATCGGCTCCGGTTTTCCGCTCCGCAGGCCGCCATGAAACTCACCACCAAGGGCCGCTACGCCGTCACGGCCATGCTGGATCTCGCCATCCATGGCGCGAAAGGCCCGGTGTGCCTGGGCGACATCGCGGCGCGCCAGGACATTTCGCTGGCCTACCTGGAGCAGCTATTCACGCGGTTGAGAAAGCACGGCCTGGTCGGCAGCACGCGCGGTCCGGGCGGCGGCTACCGGCTTGGCCGCGATGCGAAGGAGATTTCCATTGCCGCGGTCATCGCCGCCGTGGACGAGCCGCTGGACAGCACGCGCTGCAACGGCGGCCGCAATTGCCAGCGTGGCGAACGCTGCCTGACGCACCAGCTCTGGGAAGACCTGAGCACGCACATTTTCGGATTTCTCGACGGTCTCAGTCTCGCCGAACTCGCGGCGCGCAAGGACGTGCAGACAGTCGCCGCCCGGCAGCACGAAATCGGCGTTCCGGCGGAAATTCCCCTCCGGCGCACCGCGCCGACGGAACGATGATCTATCTCGATCACAACGCGACCACGCCGCTTGCGCCCGAAGCGCGCGCCGCGATGCTGCCCGCGCTGGATGCCTTGTTCGGCAACCCGTCCAGCGTTCATGAAGGCGGCCGGCTCGCGCGCAACGCGCTCGACGACGCGCGCCGCCAGGTCGCCGCGCTCGTCAATGTGCACGCGCGGCAGGTGATCTTCACCAGCGGCGGTACCGAGGCGAACAATCTCGCGCTCAAGGGTGTTGCGCAAAGAAAGGGCAAGGGCCGGATCCTGGTCAGCAGCATCGAGCACAGCGCGGTGCTGGGTCCCGCGCGCGATCTTGCGGCGGCGGGTTTCACGGTTGAGGAAATCCCCGTCAACCCGAAGGGCAGGATCCTGCCCGGCGCGGTCGAGGCCAGGCTCGGGCCGGACGTGATTCTTGTCTCCGTGATGCTCGCGAACAACGAAACCGGCGTCCTGCAGGACATCGCGGAGGTCTCCCGTCACGTGCGCGAAGCCGGCGCCGTGATGCACACCGACGCCGCGCAGGCGGCGGGCAAGGTGGCACTCGACTTCAAGGCCACCGGCGCGCACCTGATGACGCTTTCCGCGCACAAGCTGTATGGCCCGAAAGGCGCGGGCGCGCTGATCACCGACGGCGCGATCGATCTCGTCGCGCAGATCAGCGGCGGCGGCCAGGAAGCCGATCGGCGCTGCGGCACCGAAAATCTCGCCGGCATTCTCGGCTTCGGCGCCGCGGCCATGCTCGCGGGCGCGTCGCAGCCGGCCCGTGCCGCACACGCGCGTGCCTTGCGCGACCGGCTGGAGGAAAGCCTCGCGATCCGTCCGGGCATCACGATCTTCGGCCGCGAGGCGGAGCGCCTGCCGAACACCTGTTTGTTCGCCGTCGCGGGAATGGACGGCGAAACCGTGCAGATGGGACTGGACCGGCAGGGCATCGCCGTTTCCACCGGCTCCGCCTGCCATTCGAAATCCACGGAACCCAGCCATGTCCTGCTTGCGATGGGCGTTGATCCCCTGCAGGCGCGCGGCGCCGTGCGCGTCAGCTTTGGCGCCGGCAACACGCAGGCGGACGTGGATGCCCTGCTGGCGGCGCTGGACGGCCTGTCGCGTTCGCTGCCGATGGGGGCCGCGGCATGGTGAGCGATTTCCGGACGGTGTACATGGATTACGCCGCGACCACGCCGGTCGACCCGCGCGTGGTCGAAACGATGCTCGCGTACCTTGGGCCCGAGGGCCTGTTCGCGAATCCTTCGTCAAGCCACGCGCAGGGCCGCGCCGCGCGCGAGGCCGTCGAAACCGCGCGCGCGGAAATCGCCACGGTGCTGAACGTCGCGCCGGAAACCGTCGTGTTCACCTCCGGTGCGACGGAAGCCGACAATCTCGCCATCAAGGGCGCGGCGCGCGCGCGGGTGAAGCGCGGCCGCCACATCGTGACCGAGAAAACCGCGCACAAGGCCGTACTCGACGCCTGCAAGGCGCTGGAGCGCGAAGGCTTCGAAATCACCTGGCTCGTGCCGGATCGCGACGGACTGATCTCCGCCGATGCGCTTGCAGGCGCGCTGCGCGACGACACCGTGCTCGTCAGCCTGCTGCATGCGAACAACGAAACCGGCGTCGTGCAGGACGTGGCCTCGCTCGTGCGCGCCGTGCGCGAGGCGGGCGACGCGCTGTTTCATCTCGACGCGGCCCAGTCCGCCGGCAAGCTCGCCATCGATCTCGCCGCGCTCGACGTCGATCTCGCCGCCTTTTCCGCGCACAAGTTCTACGGACCGAAGGGCGCGGGCCTGTTGTACGTGAAAAAAGGCGTTCGTCTCGAGCCGCTGCAGCACGGCGGCGGCCATGAGCGCGGCCTGCGGGCGGGAACGCTGGCGACGCACCAGATCGCCGGGCTGGGCCATGCGCTCGCGCTCGCCGCCGCCGGCCGCGAGCCGGAAATGGCGCGGCTTGCGGCGCTGCGCGAGCGGCTGTGGCAGGGACTGTCCGCCGCGGGCGATGTCTTCCTGAATGGTCACCCGACGCTGCGGTTGCCGAACATTCTCAACGTGAGCGTTGCCGGCGTGGACGGGGAAGCCCTGCAGCTCGCGTTGCGCGACATCGCCTGCTCGGCGGGTGCCGCCTGCAACGCCGCGAACCGCGAACCGTCCTACGTGCTGCGCGCGCTGGGCCGCGACGATGCGCTCGCCGGCGCCAGCCTGCGTTTCAGCCTGGGTCGCTGGAGCAGCGAAGAAGACGTCGATTACGTGGTGCGGCGCTTCGAGCGGGAAGTCGCGCGGCTGCGGGAACTGGCCGGTGCCGCCTGAAAAATATTTTGATAAAATAAACACTTATGGAACATCTGGCGGACACGGCAGCCTACGGCAGGCGCGTCATGGAACTGTTCGACGCCCCCGGGCACGCGGGACCGCCGGACGGTGCGAACGCGGTTGGCGAGGCCGTATCGAAGGCGCGCGGAAGCCGAATTCGCTTGCACCTGCGGATTGCAGATGGCGCGGTGGCAGCCGCGGGTTTCGAGGCAAAGGGCTGTCCGCATGCCATAGCGGCGGCGGAGCTGGCCTGCCAGGACCTGGAAGGCCGCCGGTTCGAGGCGCTCGCGAAATACGACGCGCGGTTCCTGGAAACGGCGCTGCCGCTGCCGGCCGACAAGCTGGACATTCGAATCCTGATTGAAGACGCCGTCCGCGATGCGACGGCAGGAGAAAGCTGAAATGGCGGTTTCACTGACACCGAACGCTGCAAGCCATGTTCGCCGCATGCTGGAAAAACGCGGCGGCGGGCTGGGCCTGAAGCTGGGCGTGAAGAAGACCGGTTGCTCGGGTTTCGCCTATGCCCTGGATTACGCCGACAGCGTCGCCGAAGACGAGGTGGTCTTCGACAGCCAGTCGCTGAAGATCGTCGTGCCGCGCGAGGCGCTTCCGCTGGTCGATGGCACCGAGGTCGACTACATCAGCGAGGGCCTGAACCGGATGTTCCGCTTCTCGAATCCCAATGTGGCCGACGAGTGCGGTTGCGGCGAGTCCTTCACGGTCTGACCGCTTGCCTTGCATTGCACGAAGTCTTCACATTCGCGCAATTGCCTGATTTTCCGCCACAAAGTACACTTCCCCGCTTGGATTTCTCCGCAAACCCGCGATTTCCGCGGGTTTGCGTCATTTGAACTTTCATCACTGCAAACCCGACGGAGTACCCCGAGAATGGCGAACGAACGGACCCTTTCCATCATCAAGCCGGACGGCGTGGCCAAGAACATCATTGGCGAGGTCTACAGCCGCTTCGAGAAGGCCGGTTTGAAGATTGTCGCGGCGAAGATGCTGCAGCTTTCGGAAGCGCAGGCGCAGGAATTCTACGCCGTGCACAAGGAGCGTCCGTTCTACGGCGATCTCGTGAAGTTCATGATTTCCGGTCCCGTGATGGTGCAGGTGCTGGAAGGCGAGAACGCGATCGCGAAGAACCGCGAGGTGATGGGCGCGACGAACCCGAAGGACGCCGCCCCCGGCACGATCCGCGCGGACTTCGCGGAAACGGTTGACGAGAACGTGGTGCACGGTTCGGATGCCGCCGAGACGGCGAAGAACGAGATCGCGTTTTTCTTCAACGACAACGAGATCTGCCCGCGCACTCGCTGAGCGCGCGTTTTTGTCGCCGGCACCGTCTGGGCCGTCGACACGCAATCGAGAGCTGAAGTGACCGACACGACCGCAAAAGTGAACCTGCTGGGCATGCCGCGCGACGACATGGAGGCGTATTTCGTCTCCATCGGTGAAAAACC
>DASVCH010000081.1:0-1903 GCA_036381715.1 Gammaproteobacteria bacterium
CGAACCCTTGCGCGCGACGTACTTCGCGAGCGCGGGCGGCGCCTCGAACAAGAACCGCCACGAACGCGCGTCCTGCTTCCTTTCAACGAGCACGCCCGTGCCATCGACATGACCGCTGACCATGTGGCCGCCGAGACGATCGCCTGCACCAAGCGCGGGCTCAAGATTCACGCGCGCGCCTTTCGCAAGCGCGCCCAGCGTGGTGTGATCCAGCGTTTCGCGCGATACGTCCGCAACGAGATGCGTGTCGGCGGGCTCGATGGCGGTCAGGCAGACGCCGTTCACCGCGATGCTTTCGCCCGCAGCAAAACCCTTCCCGCCGAGCGCGCCAAGCGCCACGCGCAGGCGCGCGTCGCCAGCGCGCATCTCCACGCTCTCAACCGTTCCCAGCGCCTGGATGATTCCGGTAAACATCAGCGATACCCGCGAGACACGAGACGCGAGGCGTGAAACGACCCCGCACTCATGCTCGAACCGTAACGCAATGACAGCCGTCGTCTCACCTCTCACCTCTCACGTCTTGCGAACCAGCGTCAGCCGCAGATCGTCGCCCACCTGCCGCACATCGCGCAGCCTGAATTCCAGCCGCTCCGCGAGTCTTTCCAGCCCCGGCAATTCGGCCAGGGGACGGCCTTCGTGTCCGAGCAGCACCGGCGCCTGATAAACAATGAGTTCGTCCGCGAGCCCTCGATCCAGGAACTGCCCGGCAAGCCGCGCGCCGGCTTCCACGAGAACGTCGTTGTGTTTCAACTCGCCGAGCCGCGCGAGCACGGCTTCCAGCAGCAGCGACCCCGCGTCGTCGTCCGGAACGGTTTCAATGACGGCACCGGCCGCTTCCAGCGGCGCGCGCCTTGCCGCGTCGTTGCTGCACGTGAAGATGCGGACTGTTCCCGGCAGCAACAGCAGTTTCGCAACCGCGGGCGTGCGCAGCTCCGTATCCAGCACGATCCGTTCCGGCTGACGGAACGTTCCCGGCAGCCGGACGTCCATGCGCGGATCATCGGCAAGCACGGTGCCCACGCCGGTGAGCAGCGCGGAACTTTCCGCGCGCAGGCGCTGCACGTCCGCGCGCGCGGCTTCGCCCGTGATCCATTGCGATTCGCCGCTCGCCATTGCCGTGCGTCCATCCAGGCTCGCCGCCAGCTTGACGCGCACGCGCGGCCGGCCGGTCGTCATGCGCTGGATGAATCCCGGATTCAATTCGCGTGCCGCGAAGCCGGACAGTCCTTCCTCCACGCGGATGCCTTCGGCGCGCAAGCGGTCCAGCCCCTGCCCCGCCACCAGCGGATTCGGGTCAGTCATTGCAGCGACGACACGCGCAAGGCCCGCGCGCAACAGCGCATCCGCGCATGGCGGCGTACGGCCGTGATGGCTGCATGGCTCCAGTGTCACATAGGCCGTCGCACCGCGCGCGCTTTCGCCGGCCATTGCGAGCGCGCGCACTTCCGCATGCGCTTCGCCGGCGACGGCATGAAATCCTTCGCCGACAATTTCATTGCCGTTCACGATCACGCAACCGACGCGCGGATTCGGATGCGTGGTATTCCAGCCCCTGCGCGCCAAGGTGACGGCGCGGGCCATGAATTTGTGATCGTCGGCGGAGAACATAAAAAATATGGACAGGGTTTACAGGATGAACAGGATAAGAAGAGCTTTTCCGTTTTCGTTCGGACAACAGGCAACATGACGAGGCACGGAAGGCATTGATTCTGCATTCAGCATCTCAAAAATCCTGTCAATCCCGTCAATCCTGTCCATTGCTCTTCTCTTCGTCCGATGGCAGCAGCGAAATCTGGTGCTTCTTCAGCGCTTCCTCGAGCGGTCGTTTTTCCAGGCGCTCGATCTCTTCACGAAACGCGTTCACGTCCTGGAAGCTGCGGTACACGGAGGCGAAACGCACGAA
>DASVCH010000082.1:0-2343 GCA_036381715.1 Gammaproteobacteria bacterium
CAGCGGTCCGCCAACGAGCTGTCCCGCGGCAAGCGCGATGACATAGACGCTGATGGTGACGCCGACCTCGCCTGTCGTTATGCCAAGCGCCGCGGCGATCGCCGGAAACGCGGGCAGGTAGGCGTCCAGCGCGAACGGTCCGAGGGCGACGACGAACGCGAGAACGGCGGCAAGGCGGAAGTGCTTCAAAAGGTCTCCTTCATCATCGGGCGATGATGCACGGACAGGGGCGCGGGAGGCCGGAAGATTACGAAAAGTAGTTGTAAAAGTCAACTAATTCTCGTAAGGTCGCAACAGCTGGACAGTCGGGATTGCAGGGGGCGACGGTTTGACGGCAAGGCGGGGCACGATGCGACAGAATGTCGATGTCGAATACGCGCTGGAACATCTCATCCACGCATACCGGCGCGAGTTCCTGTCCGCGCTGCAGGATGCGGGCATGGATCTTTCACCCGCGGAAATCCGCGTGCTGCGCCTGTTGCACCGCTCGCCGGGCTGCAGCCTCCAGCACCTGGTGATATGCACGGGCCGCGACAAGGCGCAGGTCACGCGGCGGGTGCGCTGCATGGAGGAAAGGAAGCTGGTGCGGCGCGAACGCGACGCCGAGGACCAGCGCAGCTTTCGCCTTTATCTCACGGCTTCCGGCAAGCGCCTCGAGAAACAGGTGCGCGCCGTTCGCGCGGCCGTGAACCGCAAGCTGTTTTCGCGCCTCGACGGCAGCGAGCGCGAGCATTTGCGCGTGCTGCTGGATCGCTGCATCGCTGCGCTCGAGGAGCGGATGCGCTAGGCTCCTGCCCACGTTTTTTCCTTCCGCGGAGTTGATGATGGAAAACGCCGCTTCGATTCCCGACGCCGTCATCACGCCGCGCCCCAGCGATCTCGGCAACGGCTTCATGGTGAAGCGCGCCCTGCCATCGGCAATCCGGCGCAGCGTCGGGCCGTTCGTCTTCCTTGACCAGATGGGTCCGGCCGGGCTTGGGCCAGGCGAGGGCCTGGACGTGCCGCCGCATCCGCACATCGGTCTTGCCACCATCACCTACCTTTTCGAAGGCGAACTGCTGCACCGGGACAGTCTCGGCACCGTACAGGCGATTCGCCCGCATGAAGTGAACTGGATGACGGCGGGACGCGGGATCGTGCATTCCGAACGTACGCCCGACGCGGCGCGCGCGGGAAGCACAACGCTGTCGGGCATCCAGTGCTGGGTGGCGTTGCCATCGCGCGACGAGGAAATGGAACCGGCGTTCGCGCATCACGCGGCGGACGAACTTCCGGTGCTGGAAGCAGATGGCATGGCGTTGCGCGTGATTGCGGGCGAGGTGCGCGGCGCGCGCTCGCCGGTTGCGACACGATCGCCGCTGTTCTACGCGGACCTGCTGCTCGAAGCCGGCGCGGCATTCCGCCTCGATGCGGATCATCCCGAGCGCGCCGCGTATCTCGTTGACGGTGAACTGGCATTGCCGGGAAGCGACGACGTGCATGGCGCGGGCTCGCTGCTTGTCTTTCGCGAGGGCGGCGCGCCCGTCCTGCGCGCGGTATCGAAGACACGCCTGATGCTGCTTGGCGGCGAGCCGCTGGACGGGCACCGTTTCATCTGGTGGAACTTCGTCTCGAGTTCGCGGCAACGGATCGAGCAGGCGAAAGCCGACTGGCGCGACGGCCGCTTCGCTCGCGTGCCCGGCGAAACGGAGCGCATTCCGTTGCCCGAAAGAAAGCCGCCGCCCGTGAAGTATCCCTAGGATCGGCCGCGTGATTGCTGCGCTAGAATCGCGTTGACTTCGAGCCGAAAGGAAACGCGACGATGAACACACCCGTCGAGAGCGATACCTGCGTGCTGCGCGCGCCGCGCCCCGGTGACATCGGCTGGATCGTGCACCGGCACGGCGTGCTGTACGCCGAGGAGTACGGCTGGAACGAACGCTTCGAAGGCCTGGTCGCGGAGGTCGCGAGCGATTTCCTGCTGACGCACGATACGGCGAACGAACGCTGCTGGATCGCGGAATGCGACGCGAGGATCGCGGGATCCATCTTCCTGATGCGCGGTGACGGCGGATTCGGAAAGTTGCGCCTGCTCTACGTCGAACCGTGGACGCGGGGGCTCGGCATCGGCAGGCTGCTTGTCGATACCTGCATCACGGCGGCGAAGGATGCGGGATATGCGGGACTGACCTTGTGGACCACCAGCGTGCTGCACGCCGCGCGACGGCTGTACGAAGCCGCGGGTTTCGTGCTGGAGGCCGAGGAAGGTTTTGACACCTTCGGGCCCCGTCTCGTCGGCCAGACATGGCGGCTGGTATTCCGCGACGGTCTGCCGCCGGTGAGTCATGACGTGTGAACCGCTCG
>DASVCH010000083.1:0-3733 GCA_036381715.1 Gammaproteobacteria bacterium
GACGATCGGCCACAACAAGGCGATCGCGGAGATGGGCCGCCTGCGGCTCGGCGGTTACCCGGCGTGGCTCGCCTGGGTGTTCATTCATATCTATTACCTCACCGGATTTCACAACCGCGTGTTCGTGATGCTGCAGTGGGCGTGGGCCTACTTCACGCGCCGGCGGAACATGCGCCTGATTCTCGGGAAGGGGTGGCGGTTCTACGGCGACAAGACTAAGAAAGACTAAAGACTAAAGGCGAAAGGCGAAAGGCGAAAGGCGAAAGGCGAAAGGCGGAAGGCGAAAGACGAAAGACGAAAGACGAAAGACGAAAGCGGCGGGCGAAGCCCGCCGCGCAAAATCCTGTTGATCCTGTCCGGTTTGTTTTTCAGTTTCGCCCGTTCACCGTCTCGCCGCCACGCTCGGGTTCTCGATGATGATCTCCACGCGGCGATTCAGCTGCCGCCCGCCCGCGGTGTCGTTGCTCGCGATCGGCGTGGTTTCACCGCGACCCGCGGTGGTGATGCGACTCGCGCGGATGCCTTCCGAAACGAGATACGACTTCACGGCGTCGGCGCGGCGCTCCGACAACTGCTGGTTGTAGCTCGCGGCGCCGGCGCTGTCGGTATGACCGAGGATGCGCACGTCGCGCTCCGGGTAGCGCTCCAGGAATTGCGCGAGATTCTCGAGATCGTTGTTCGCGCCGGCCTTGATGGTCGCCTCATCCGTTTCGAACAGCACATCGCCCAGCGTCAGCACGAGGCCCTGCTCGGTCGGCTTGGCGTTCAGTTCTTCGATCTCGCGGCGCAGTTGCTCGAGTTCCTCGCGCGACATTTCCGCCTGGCGCCGCGCGGTTTCGGCTTCGCGGGTGCGCGCCTCCAGGCGCAACTGGTCACGCTCTTCGCGCAGGGCTTCGCGCCGATCGACGTACAGGCGGGTTTCCGCCTGCGCACGCGCGATGTCGACCTTCTGATCGGCGATGAAGGCGAGATGCGCGGCAAGCTCGGTGCCGCGTTCCGCGTCTTCGGCAGCAGCGACCGCAAGTTCCGCTTCGCGAATGGCAAGCGGCGCGCGGTTGGCGAGCTGGGGATCGGACTGCAGTTCGTTGAGCGCGGCACGCGCGCGTTCCGCGTCGCTGGGCTGTTCGGGCGACGTGGCGCAGGCGGCGAGCGCGAAGCCGGCAATCACGATCGCGCCAAGACGATGGAAGTTGTTGAGCGTGTTCATCGCGGACCTCCCGACTGACGCTGTATTTCCTCGCGCAGGATCGCCGTGCCTTCAATGATTTCCTCGTTCACGCGTTTCGCGTCCGCGCGCTCGGCGCGGGCAAAGGCGAGTTCCGCGAGTACGCGCGATTCGTCGGCAAGGCGCTGCGCGGCCATCATGTTTTCGTTTTCCACGGCGTTGTTCGCGGCGGCGAGCTTGTCGCGCGCTTGCGCGAGTTCGAGCGCTGCGGTATCCGCTGCGCGCGCGCGTTCGGCCTGCGCGATGGCCTGCCGCGCGGATTCAAGCGATGCAACGGGCGGCGGCGTCGAGGCGCACGCGGCAAGCGCGAATGCCATCGCCGCGATCGCGACGCGCGTCGCCGCGCGATGGGATGTGGCTGTTCTGGTCATCGTGACGGCCTCCAGGCGATTGCGTGTGCGCTCATTCCAACACGCGCCCGAAGAACAGGAAAAGACGGGCGATCCGCCTACGCGTATGCCTGCATGCAGACGGGGAGGGGCGTGGTTTTACAAAGTGTTGATGCGGGCGACGAGTTCGATCTGACGGTGCACGCCCAGTTTCGCGAGAACCGCCTTGAGCTGGAAGCGAACGGTTGCCGGAGAGACGCCGCGGTCACGGGCAATGACGTCGAGCGTTTTCCCGCGCGCAATCTGCAATGCCACTTCGGTTTCCGCAACTGTCAGTGCGTAGGCGGTGCGGAGAATCGCGGCCTTGCGTTCGTCCGCATGGCGTTCGCCACGGGCGACGACCAGAACGCGCGGCGTGAAATGGAACGCGTGAGCCCGCACCGGCAACCGGATGACATCGAGAACCAGCGACGGCGCTTTCAGGTGTTCATCGCGCACGATGACCGGCTGCAGCGCCGGCGCACGGGTCGCCAGCCCGTTCGAAGCGGCGGCAATGGCCCGCGCCATGGCGCGGTCGTCTTCCGCGCCCGCGGCGTGCAGGCGCCCTTGCCTTAGGCTCACGCCGCGCGCTTCGCCGGCAAGCCTTTCCGCGGCCGGCGTCAACGCCTGCACGCGGCCCGCGTGATCGCAAACGAAAGCCGCGACGGTCAGGGCTTCCAGCGCGCCCATGAGCAGGGCGGGGCCCTGTCCTTCCAGCGCCAACTGCATGCGCACGGCGGCGCGGGCATGCGGCGCCAGCGCGGTGAAGGCGGCCCGCTGGGAATGCGTGATGCGCCCTTCGCCTTTCGAGCGGTTGACCGCGAGCCCGATGACCCGGTCCGGCTGCCGCTCCAGGACCGTGAGACAGATGTGCGGCCGGTCGATGCGACGCATGAATTCCTCGAATTCCCGGTGCCGCGGCGTGCTCGTGTACGCCTCCGGGAACGCGAAGTCGGCGTCCGTCAGTGTCTTGAGCGCGGGTGCGGCCATGCCCATGGCGACGCGGGGATTGACGCCGGGGTCGCCGGCATCGGCGGCGGCCGGCTCCTGGAGCCAGGCGGGATCGAGATTGGTCAGGAGATTGAAGGCGAGGGCGTCGTCGCCGAGACCGACCAGCTGCCCGGAGCGCGATCCGGTCGCTTCGGCGAGCCCTTCGAGGGCCGGATACCAGCCTTGCTCGTCGAGCGCGGCCGAATAAAAGGCGTCCGCCAGGGCCTGCCAGTGCTCGTCATTCCGGATCATGCGGTTCCCCCCGAACCGATGCCAGCGATTTGACATTTGCTGGCTCCCCGCCGCGCAGTATGACCTGATCCCGGCGGGCGGGGAAGGATTTCGTACCCCATTTGAGGGATGCCGGAACGGGTCGCGTCGTGGAAACTCGGGCGCGATGGACTCCTTATGACAAATCATGGAGTCCCAGCAAGCCGGGGGGTTGACCTATGAATGCTTTTGAAAGGAAAACGCTGGCAGCGCGCCTGCTGCCACTGGTGATGATGGGCGCGCTGGCCGCCTGTGGCGGTGGTGGTGGCAGCGATGATACGGGCGGGGGCGGCAATGACGACGACAATACCGCCAATACCGGTCCGACCGTCAGCGCGGGCGCCGACCAGGAAGCGCTGGCGCGCAAGAACGTGACGCTCGCGGCCGCGGCGGACGATGCCGACGGCAGCGTTTCGTCGGTCGGCTGGACGCAGACGGACGGAACGGAAGTCACGTTGACGGCCGGCGACAGCGGTTCCGCGACGTTCACGGCGCCGGATGTCGACACGCAGGAAACGCTGACCTTCACCGTCACGGCGACGGACGATGACGGCGCAACGGCAACGGACACGATGAGCGTCGTGGTGACGCCCTCGGTCACGCTCAGCGCGAAGGCCTACGACGGCCCGCTGAAGAACGCGACCGTGACCGTGACCGTCGGCGACAGGACCTACACGGCGACGACGAACGACGAAGGCGTGTTCGTGCTGGATATCGGCAGCCCGGATCCGGACGCCATGATCACCATCGTCGCCACCGGCGGTCCCGGCCAGGAAAACGCGGAGCTGGTGAGCATTGCCGGCACCTTTGGCGCGCTTGCCACGGCGGCGGGCGAAGACGGCACGCTGGAATCCACTGAAAGCGGCGTGGTCGACGTGAC
>DASVCH010000084.1:0-11115 GCA_036381715.1 Gammaproteobacteria bacterium
CGCGCCACGCGCGAACTGACGCCGGAGACGCGCATCGAGGTGCTCGTGCCGGATTTCCGCGGCCGCATGGACATCGCCATCGGGATCATGGACAAGGCGCCGCCGGACGTCTTCAACCACAACCTCGAAACCGTCAAGCGCCTGTACCGCGAGGTGCGCCCCGGTTCCGATTACCAGCATTCCATGACCTTGCTGAAGCGTTTCAAGGAAGCGCACCCGAACGTCATCACCAAGTCCGGCATCATGGTCGGGCTCGGCGAGGAAATGGACGAGATCTTCGAAGTCATGCAGGACCTGCGCGATCACGACGTGGACATGCTCACTGTCGGCCAGTACCTGCAGCCGACGCGTTTCCATCATCCCGTCGTGCGCTTCGTGCACCCGGACGAATTCAAGGAAATCGAGCGCCGCGGCCTTGAAATGGGCTTCTCGCACGTCGCGTCCGGCCCGCTGGTGCGCTCCTCCTATCACGCCGATCTGCAGGCGAAGGAACTGGTCGAGAAGACTGCCTGACGCTTTCCTACAGGAAATCCTGTATGGAGAAGCCTGTAGCCCCTCTCCTATCGTCAACCTTCCGCCGATCCCGCACGGATGACGGCGCGGACGTCGAACGTCCGCGCCGTCGTTACCGAAGCCTGACGCTGCGTTCCTGGCGCACGTTTCGCATGAACGCGCCACCGGCACTCCTGGAGGCGGCATGCAGTCCGACACGGACGACAACAACGCGATCCTGCGGGCCGCCGTGGCCGGCTACGGCGCCTACGGCCGGCTGCACGCCCGGAAATACCTCGAACATCCGGAAGTTCGCCTCGTCGCGATTGCGGACCCGGACCCGGAAAAACTCCGCATCGCGCGCGCCGAACTGCCCGGCATCCGGACCGTTCGCGATCCGGGCGAACTCGCCGGGCTCGCCGATCTTGCCAGCATCGTCGCGCCGGCAACCCATCACCGCTTCATCGCGCGCCGCCTGCTGGAAGGCGGCGTGCACCTGCTGGTCGAAAAACCCTTCACCGCCTCACTGGCCGAGGCGCGCGATCTCGCGGAACTCGCCGCGGCGCGCGGCCGTGTCCTGCAGCCCGGCTACCTCGAACGATTCAATCGCACCCTGGGCGAACTGCGCGCGCGCCTGCCCCCGCCGCGCTACGTCGAGGCCCGGCGCCTGACGCGCTGGCGCGACCGGGGCACGGACGTGAACGTCATCATGGATCTCATGATCCACGACATCGACATGCTGCTTGTCATCACGGACTCACCCGTCACGCGCATCCAGGCGCGCGGCGTACGCGTGTTCTCGGACCACTGGGACGTCGCCAATGCGCAGTTGCATTTCGCGAACGGCTGCGTCGCGAATCTCACTGCCAGCCGCGCGAGTCCCGAGCCCGAGCGGCGCATGCACGTCTTCTCGGATTGCGCCTGCGCGCTCGCCGACATCGATGCCGGCACGCTGCAATTGCACCAGCGCAGGGAAGGCGCATCCGGCGTCGTCACCGAATGCCGCTTCCGGCATCGCGGCGACCCGCTCGCATCCGAAATCGACGCCTTTGTACAGGCCGTGCGAAACCGCCGCTCGCCGCTCGTCACCGCGGCCGACGCCTGCCGCGCACTCGGCGTTGCCGAACGGATCACCGGACTGATGGAGCAGGATGCCGACGTGGTCACGCGCACCGCCGCGCCGCTGACGAATTCCGAACGCGCGATCGCCTACCTGCTTCGGCAACATGACCGCTCCAGGCAACAGCACCGTCCCCATTCTTGATCTCGCGCCGCTGCACGGCGCGCTGCGCAAGGAGATCGACGCTGCCATCGCGCGGGTCGTTGACAGCAACCGCTTCGTGCTCGGCGACGCACTCGCGAACTTCGAGTCGCGCGCCGCGAATCATCTGAATGCACGCCACGCTGTCGGCGTCGCCAACGGCACCGACGCACTGCTGCTCGCGCTGAAGGCGGCCGGCGTCAGGCCGGGCGATGAGGTCGTCACCAGCGCCTTCACCTTCTTCGCGACAGTCGAAGCCATGTTGCACGCCGGCGCCAGGCCCGTGTTCGCCGACATTGATCCGGCGTCCATGACGCTCGATCCGCACGATGTCGAGACGCGCATCACGCCGAAGACGCGCGCACTGCTTCCGGTGCATATCTTCGGGCATGTCGCCGACATGAGCGCGCTGCTGCGCGTTGCCGAAGCGCACCACCTTGTCGTCATCGAAGACGCTGCGCAGGCATTTGGCGCCACGCGCGATGGGCGAGCGGCGGGAACGTTCGGGACGGCCGGCTGTTTCAGTTTTCATCCGTCGAAGCCGCTGGGCGCCTTCGGTGACGGCGGCATGATCGCGACCGATGACGATGGCCTCGCGGAACAGCTGCGCCTGTTGCGCAACCACGGCGCGACGAAACAGCACCGGCATCCTGCGGCCGGCTGCAACAGCCGCCTCGATGACATCCAGGCGGCGGTACTCGGCGTGAAACTGGAACATTTCGAATCGCATCTTGCCGAGCGCAGGAAAATCGCGACGAGGTACGGCGCACTGCTCGCCGGCCTGCCGCTGTCATTGCCGGCGGCGGCGAACGGAATGCAGCACTGCTACGCCCAGTACACCATCCGCACGCACCAACGCGACGCGTTGAAGGCTGCCCTGGACGCGGCGGGCATCGGCAACGCGGTTCACTATCCCCTGCCGGCCTATCGGCAGGCCGCACTCGCCGGCATCGTCGACCCGCAGCTCCACCTGCCCGTCACCGAGGCGGCGTGCGCAAGCTGCCTGTCATTACCGCTTTACGAAGGATTGACCGTCGAGCAACAGGAGCGCGTCGCCGAGGTCGTCGGTGAAGCGCTGCAGCCCGGGAAATACGAAGCCGAAGGAACGTGAAGCCCTGCGTCAGGTTCCATTCAGCGCCGACAGCCGTTTTGCCGTGCCGACATCCGACCAGTTGCCGGCGTGCAACTGGCCGCTCACGCGATCAAGCCGCATCGCCTCGCGCAGCAGCGGCGCGAGCTTGCGTGCGCCCGCATCGAGATCCGCGAACAGTTCATGCCGGTAAACGCCGATGCCGCTGAAAGTATGTCTTTCCGCGGCGGTCTCGAGAACGCGGTTCCGCTCAACGCCAAAATCGCCCGCCGGGTGATGTTCCGGATTGCGCACCAGCACGAGATGCGCGAGGTCGTCATTCGCCGGAAGATCGCGCAATTGGCGAAAATCGAAATCCGTGAACACGTCGCCGTTCACCACGACGAAACGCTCGCCGAGCAGCGGCAGCGCCTGCACGATGCCGCCGGCGGTTTCCAGCGGCTCGGGCGATTCCTCGGAAATTGAAACAGTCACGCCGAAGCGCGCGCCGTCGCCGAGAAAATCCATCAGCCTTTCCTTCAGCCAGGAAACGTTCACGACGATGTCGGCGAAACCGGCATCGCGCAATCGCTCGATGTGCCATTGCACGAGCGGCTTGCCGCGCACCGCAAGCAAGGGCTTCGGCGTCGTGTCGGTCAGCGGCCGCAGGCGTTCGCCGCGGCCGGCGGCGAGGATCATGGCTTTCATCAGCTTCGCAGGTAGAAGAAAGAAGTGGGAAGGAAGAAGAAAAAAGCTCGCTGGCTTCTACTCTTCTTCCTTCCCGCTTCTCCCTTCTTCCTCATACCTCCGAATCAGCTCCAGCAGGTTATCGAACTCTGCGTACTTCCCGCCGATCCCGTAAACGTACCGGAAGAACCGCGGCGTTTCGGCAAGGTACTTTTCCTTGCCGTCGCGATAATGGAGCCGCGCGAAAATGCCGATGACTTTCAGGTGCCGCTGCAGGCCCATCCAGTCGAAGGCGCGTTCGAAGTCCACGGGCAGTTCGATGCCCGCATGCGCGGCGAGCCGGCGGTACTCCGCCACCCAGCCATTGACGCGTTCCTCCGGCCACGACACGAAAGCGTCACGGAACAGCGAGACGAGATCGTACGTCACCGGTCCGCGCACCGCGTCCTGGAAATCGATCACGCCCGGCAGCGGATCGGAAACCATGAGATTGCGCGGCATGTAATCGCGATGCACGAACACCTGCGGCTGCGCGCAAGCCGATTCGATCAGGCGCGCGCAGGCGTCGTCCCAGATGGCGCGTTCCGCGGCATCAAGCCGCACGCCGCGATGCCGTGCAAGATACCAGTCCGGGTAAAGATCGAGTTCGCGCTGCAGAAGCGCGGCGTCGTAGGGCGGAAGACCGCGCGCGTTCGCGTTCGCCTGCATCGCGATCAAGGCATCGAGCGCGGCCGGGAAGAAGCCGTCCGCATTTTCGTCCGTCAATACATCGAGAAACGTTTCGCGACCGAGATCCGAAAGCAGCAGGAAACCCTGCGCGAGATCGGCGGCAAGAATTTCCGGCGCGTTGACGCCCGCGGTTCGCAGGCGGCGGGCGACGTCGATGAAGGGTTCGCAGGTTTCGCGCTCCGGCGGCGCGTCCATGACGATCCAGCTCGCGCCGCCGGCCTCGGCCCGCAAATAGCGCCGGAAACTTGCGTCCGCGGACGCCACGCTGATTTCGAGATCGTCGCGCGCCAGCGTTCGCACGGTCCATTCGACGGCAGCGGCATGACGCGGATCGCGATCTGTGATTTTCGGTGAAGAATGCCCGTTCATGGCGCGCATCATAACCCGCGCTCCGGCGCACCGCAGCGCGAGCGCAATCCGCTGCTGCTAGAATGCGCCGGATGCGCGGAAGCACCTTGTCCATTCTCCTTGCCGGCTCGCTGGCCGGCGGCATCGCCGATGGCGGCGAACCGCCGCGCGCGATGCCCGCCACCTGTTCGCCGGCGGTGCAGCCGCCGGAACGCATCCGCGACACCTGGGCCGAGCTCGACCGCGAGGAAGGACTCGCGCCCGCCGCCACTCCCGAAACGATCGTCGGGCCGTCCGCGCCGCGCAGCGACGATCCGCCGCCCGTGCTGGCCGAAGCGGACCAGGTCTCGCTGGTGGCCGACGGCGTCTCGCGGCTCGAAGGCGATGTCTGGCTGCAGCAGGGCGAGAATTTTCTCAGCTCGGAAGCGGTGCAGTTCGACGAGAACACCGGCGTGGTGCGCACGCTCGCGCCGGCACGCTTCGGTTCGCGCCAGATGATTCTCGACGCCGAACACGCGACGTACGACACCAGCGCCGGCAAGGGCCTGTTCGAAGCGGTCGAATTCCACCTGCCGCGCCATGGCGGGCGCGGCGAAGCCGACAGTCTTGCGCGCACGGGCGAGTTCACGTCCTCGCTCGACGGCGTGCTGTACACCACCTGCCCCCCGGAGGACGAGGACTGGTGGCTGAAGGCGAGCAGCATGGACCTCGACCGCGAGGACGGCATGGGCGTGGCGCGCAACGTGCGGCTCGGTTTCATGGGCGTGCCGTTCTTCTATATGCCGTGGATGAGCTTTCCGATCGACGAGCGCCGCAAGACCGGCTTTCTCTTCCCGGAGTTCGGTGATTCGGGCCGCAATGGCGCGTGGCTGCGCCTGCCGTACTACCTGAATCTCGCGCCGAACATGGACGCGACACTGACTCCTTATTACATGGCGGAACGCGGCACGGCGCTTGAGGGCGAGTTCCGCTACCTGTTCGGCTGGGGCGAGGGCGAGTTCGACGCCACCTACCTGGACCAGGACCGCCTGGTCGACGCGCACCGCTACTACTACCGCTATGGTCACGTCAGCCGCCTGCCGGCGGACTGGGTCTTCTCGGTCAGCTATCAACAGGTTTCGGACGAGGAATATTTCCAGGACTTCTCGCAGGACGGGCGCGGCCTGCTGCGCTCGCATATCGCACAGGTTGCCGCACTCAGCAGGAACACGCTGGAATACGGCGCAAGCGCCCGGCTGCTGCGCTACCAGACCGTCGATCCGACCATTCCCGAAGCCAGTCGCCCCTACGAAAAATGGCCGGAGATCGATTACTACTACACCCCGCTCGCGTTCGGCGACCGGCTGTGGTTCGACCTTGAAGGCGAGTCCGTGCAATTCCGGCGCGACGGCCGCGTGAGCGGCTGGCGGCACCACACGGAAACCGCCTTTTCCATGGACTTCGGCAATCCGGGCCTTCGGCTGACCCCGCGGCTCGCCTGGTGGGAAACGAAATACGACCTGGAACAGCCCGACGGCACGGGCGTGGATTTCGAACGCGGCCTGCCGGTCACCACCCTGGATGTCCGGGCACGCTTCGCCCGTTCGCTGGCCTCCGGCGGCGAGCAGACCCTGGAGCCGCGGATTTTCCTGCTGCACATTCCCTTCCGCGAACAGGACGCCATTCCGCTGTTCGACACGCGGCCGGGCAGCGACACCCTGGCCTCGCTGTTCCAGCCGAACCGTTTCACGGGCGTGGACCGGGTCGGTGATGCGGCGCGCGCATCCTTCGGGCTGGAGTCGAACCTGGTCGGCGCCGATGGCCGGCAATGGTTCAGCGCAGCAATCGCGCGTGCCTGGTACCTGGACGATCGCGAGGTGCAGTTTCGCGCCGCGGACGAACCCGAGACGGAATCTGCATCCAACTATTACGGCGAGTTAGAATACCGGCCCACGGAAACCCAGAACCTGCGGCTTGACCTCAGCTACGATCCGCACGAAAGCAGGACCGATTACGGTTCCGTCCAGTACCAGTTCAGACCCGGCGACTTCCAGGTTCTCAACCTGGCCTACCGCTACCGGCGGCTGGCGGATCCGGCCGAGCCGCTGGAACAGGTGGACCTTTCCTTCGCAACCCGGCTCGGCGGCCGCTGGAGCGTGTTCGGCCGGGCGGTGTACTCGCTGCCGGAAAAGCGCAGCCAGGAAACGCTCGCGGGATTTCAGTACGAGACCTGCTGCTGGGCGTTCCGCACGTTCCGGCGGCGTTTCATTTACAACCGCCAGGGCGAATTTGACGAGAGCATCTGGTTCCAGCTGGAGCTGAAGGGACTCTCCAGCGTCGGCCGGCGCATCGACGAGTTCCTCACGGAAGACATTTACGGATACGGTGAGAGAGATGATGAGTAAGACATTGAAGGCCTTTCTTCTGCTGACGCTGTCAGCGGTCCACGTCGCGGCCGGGGCGGAGGAGGAGCAGCCGCGCGGCGTGCTGCTCGACCGCATCGTGGCGGTCGTGAACGACAACGTCATCCTGCAAAGCGAGCTGGAAGCGGAAGCCGCGCAGATCGCAATGACGCTCCAGGGCCGCGAGCTGCCGCCGCGCGAAATATTCCTGCAGCAGGTGCTGGACCGCATGGTCACCATCGAACTGCAGCTGCAGTTCGCCGAACGGGCCGGCGTGCGGATTTCCGACGATCGCGTGAACCAGGCGCTCACGGAAATCGCCCAGCGCAACGGCGCAACCCTGTCGGACCTGCCGGCGATGCTCGCCGCCGAAGGCGTCAACTACAACGATTTCCGCGAGGACATCCGCGAGGAAATGCTGCTTGCCGAAGTGCAGCAGGGTGCCGTCAGCGCCCGCGTGACCGTCTCGCCGCGGGAAGTCGACGAATACCTCGCGCGACAGGAAGAAATCGGCGCCGGCGAGGAGTACCTGGTGTCGCACATTCTCATCGCCGTCCCCGGCCAGGCGCCGCCGGAGGAAATCGAAGCCGCCCGCGAGCAGGCGGCCGGCATCCGCAAGCAGGTCGTCGAAGGCGCAAGCTTCGCCGACATGGCGATGGCGTACTCCGACAGCCAGCAGGCGCTGGAAGGCGGCAGCCTCGGCTGGCGCAAGCTGACCGAACTGCCGACGCTGTTCACGGACGTGGTCGCGGATCTGCAGGCCGGCGAAGTCTCGCAGCCGATCCGCTCGGGGTCGGGCTGGCACCTGGTGCGGCTGGACGAAATCCGCGGCGATGACCGCGTCGTCGCGACGGAAACCCGTTCGCGCCACATCCTGTTGAAGCCGAACGTGCTGCGTCCCGAGGAAGAAACCTTCGCTCTCGCGCGGGAACTCCGGGCCCGCCTTGAAGCCGGCGAGGATTTCGCCGCGCTCGCGAAGGAATATTCCGAGGATCCCGGCTCCGCCGCGCAGGGCGGCGACCTGGGCTGGCAGCCGCCGGGCCGCATGGCGACGCGCTTCGAGGAAGTCCTCGGCCAGCTCGAGCCGAACGAAATTTCCGAACCTTTCAAGACCGAGTTCGGCATACACATCGCGCAGCTTCTCGAACGCCGCGAAACGGATTTCACCGAGACGGTAAAGATGAATCGCGCCTACCAGGCGATCAAGCGGCGCAAGGCGGAAGAACAGTTCCCCGTCTGGCTGCAGCAGCTGCACGACGAAGCGCAGATCGATCTTCGCCTGGAAGGCTGAGGGGAATCGCTTGAGCATCGTCCCGCTCGCCATCACCAGCGGCGAACCCGCTGGCGTCGGGCCGGACATCTGCCTTGCCCTTGCCGCCCGCGGACAGCTCGGCGCCGCGACCGTACTCGGCGACCCGGCCCTGTTCGCGGCGCGCGCGCGCAGGCTGGAACTCGACGTGCGCCTCCTGCACGGTCCGCTCACGGCGACGCCGGCGGCCGGCGCAATGCATGTCACGCCGGTGCCGCTCACCGGTCACTGCGAACCGGGCCAGCTGAATCCCGGCAACGCGCGCCACGTGCTCGCGCTGCTCGACGCCGCCGTCGCCGGCTGCCGCGAAGGCCGCTTCCGCGGCATGGTGACCGCGCCCGTGCACAAGGGCGTCATCAACGATGCCGGCATTCCCTTTACCGGCCATACCGAATATCTCGCCGACAAGACCGCAACGCCGCGTGTCGTGATGATGCTGGTTGCGGGCGGGCTGCGCATCGCGCTGGCGACTACTCACCTGCCGCTGCGTGCCGTGGCGGACGCGGTCACGGCGGACGGCCTGCGCGAAACGCTCCTCATCCTGTCCGGCGATCTGCGCGCGCGTTTCGGCATCGAACGCCCGCGCATCCTCGTGCTCGGCCTCAATCCGCACGCCGGCGAAGGCGGCCATCTCGGCACCGAGGAGCGCGACGTCATCGCGCCGGTCGTCGACGCGCTGAACGCGGAAGGCTTCGACCTGCGCGGACCGCTGCCCGCCGACACCGCGTTCACGCCGCGCGCGCTCGAAGGCGCCGACGCGGTGCTCGCGATGTACCACGACCAGGGGCTTCCCGTGCTGAAACATGCCGGCTTCGGCGAGGCGGTGAACGTCACGCTCGGCCTGCCGTTCGTGCGCACCTCCGTCGATCACGGCACGGCGCTGGATCTCGCGGGAACCGGACGCGCGGACGCGGGGAGCCTGCGCGCCGCGATTGCACTGGCGGAACGACTTGCAAACAAGGGCAATGGACAGGATTAACAGGATTTTTTACAGGCTTTTTTTAATCCTGTCCCATCCTGAAAAATCCTGTTAATCCTGTCCATTCATTTTCTCAAGTGAGGGCTGCATTGGAACACCGCGCGCGCAAGAGGTTCGGGCAGCATTTTTTGCACGATGCAAACATCATCGAGCGCATCGTGCGCGCCATCGATCCCGCGGCTGGCGATCACCTCGTGGAGATCGGCCCCGGTCTCGGCGCGATCACGCTGCCGCTGCTGGAACGCGTCGACGAACTGCATGCCGTCGAGCTGGATCGTGACGTCATTCCCCTGCTGGAAGCGAAGGCCGCGGCGCCCGGCCGGCTTGTCATCCATCCCGCCGACGCGCTGAAGTTCGATTTCGCGGCACTTGCCGGCGGGATCGGCGCGCCGCTGCGCCTCGCCGGCAACCTGCCCTACAACGTATCCTCGCCGCTGCTGTTTCATTTCCTGTCGTTTCGTTCGGTCATCCGCGACATGCATTTCATGCTGCAGAAGGAAGTCGTCGACCGCATGGCGGCACCGCCCGGCAGCAAGACCTACGGGCGGCTTTCGGTGATGCTGGCGGCGGACTGCCTCATCGAACCGCTGTTCACCATCCGGCCGGGCGCGTTCAACCCGCCGCCGAAGGTGGATTCCGCCGTCGTGCGCCTGGCCGTGCGCGACGAGCCGCCCTTTCCCCTGCCCGACCGCGCGCTGTTCGCGAAGCTGGTGACGGCGGCCTTCGCGCAGCGGCGCAAGACGCTCAGAAACAGCATCCGGCAGTTCCTGGACGCGGACGCCATCGCCGCCTGCGGCATCGACCCCAGGGCACGCGCAGAAACCCTGTCCGCAGCGGAGTTCGGCCGTCTTGCGGCGGCGGCGGCAGGCTGAAATACTCTCGCGAACGGGGCCAGGAAAACAGCGGGGGCGAGACGACATGACCTACCGGCATCTGCTCATCGCGGTGGATCTCACCGAAGCCAGCGAAATCGTCGCCAACAAGGCGCTCGCGCTTGCCGAACGCTGCGAGGCGCGGCTGAGCCTGCTGCACGTGGTCGAGTATGTTCCCGTCGATCCCGCCGGCGAGGCGCTGCTGCCGCCGCCCGTGAACATGGAAGACGAACTGATGGACGCGGCGCGCAAGCGCCTGGACGCGCTGGCCGAAAAACTCGGCCTGCCCGACTGCCGCCGGCACGTCGTGCTCGGCAACATCAAGACCGAGGTGGCGCGGATCGCCACGGAAAACGAGGTCGACCTGATCGTGCTCGGCAGCCACGAGCGGCACGGCCTGCAATTGCTGCTCGGCTCGACCGAACGCTCGGTGCTGTCCGCCGCGCCCTGCGACGTGCTCGCCGTGCGCTTGAACGGACGCGCCTGAATCCCGCCCGCCGGCTGGGGTAAAATCCCGGCCATGAATTACGCCATCCTCGTGCAGGTGGAGACGAACTACATTGCAGCGCAGTCCGATCCGGACAACCGCCGCTACGTTTTCTCCTACACCATCAACATCGAAAACACCGGCGACATCGCGGCAAGGCTGCTGACGCGGCACTGGCTCATCACCGACGCCGACGGCCATCGCCAGGAAGTGCGCGGCGAAGGCGTGGTCGGCGAGCAGCCCTGGCTGCAGCCGGGCGAATCGTTTCGCTACACCAGCGGCGCGATCCTGGAGACGCCCGTCGGCAGCATGGAAGGCAGCTACCAGATGATCGCGGACGACGGCCATCCCTTCGACGCTCCGATCGCGCCGTTTTCGCTGGCGATGCCGGGACTGATGCATTGAAGAAGTGAGAGGCAAGAAGTGAGAAGCAAGAGGACAAAAGCGGCAGGTATCCGGCGGAGCGGGATCGTCCTCTCACCTCTTGCCTCTCACCTCTCA
>DASVCH010000085.1:0-6874 GCA_036381715.1 Gammaproteobacteria bacterium
GCGCGCGCCGCGACGCGGGCTTCTCCATCTTTTACATGGGCATCAACCTGGGCGCGTTCATCGCGCCGTTGATTGTTGCGCCATTCGCCGATTACTTCGGTTTTCGTGCCGGATTTTTCCTCTCAGGCGTGGCGATCAGCCTTGGCACCTTTCAGTTCCGGTTCACCCGCAAGCTGTTGGGTGACGCTGGATTGCACCCGCACCCCTCCACTGAAGGCGAACTGAAGCGCAACTGGAAACTGTTCTGGGGAGGGCTGGTGGCCCTCGCGATTCTCGGGGGTCTCGCCCTCGGGGGCGTGTTTACGTTCGATGCGGCAGAGCTGGCTCGTGTGCTGGGCGCGGTTACCGTCGGCCTTGCCTTGTACTTCTTCGGCTACGTGATGCTGTTCGGGCACCTCGACAAGGCGCAAATGAAGCGCGTTGGCGTAATCGCCGTCTTCTTCGTCGCTGCGGCGATTTTCTTCGCAGGATTCGAACAGGCAAGCTCCACATTCAACCTGTTTGCGCGCGACTACACGGATCGATCCTTCCTCGGGAGCTGGTTTGAATCAGGCGAACACCCGGCGGGACTGTATCAGTCGGTCAACCCGATCTTCATTATTTTGCTTGCGCCGGCGTTTGCGTGGTTCTGGATGTTTCTTGCGAAGCGCAACCTGGAGCCCTCCGCGCCGGCAAAATTCGCGCTCGGCCTGATTCAGCTTGGCCTGGGTTTTGCCGTCATGGCATTCGCGGCCAATCTTGCTGTGCAAGCTGACGAAGTATTGCCGACCTGGCTCTTGCTGACCTATTTGCTGCATACAACGGCTGAGCTTTGCCTCAGCCCGATAGGGCTGTCGAACGTCACCAAGCTCGCGCCCAAGCAGTACGTCAGTCAGATGATGGGCACATGGTTCATGGGCGTTTCGCTTGGCAATTTGATTGCCGGCGTTCTGGGTGGTCATGTCGGCGGCGCCGACATCACCGAGATGCCCAGCGCGTTCTGGACCATGACCTGGATCGGGGTCGTGTCCGGCGTGCTCCTGCTCGCGGCCACGCCGCTGTTGAAGAAAATGATGGGCGGCGTGCGCTGACGCGTCGCCTCCCGAGAAGGCCGCCCGTCGGAACGAGGGCGGCCTTTGCTTTTGTGCCGGGAGTACGCGATTTGTCGTGAATTCCGGACGGGCATAAACTCGACGCGTTTTTCCGGTTCCGGATTTCACGCGTTCATCTGTCAAATGGGAATACAGCCATGAAACATCTGTTCAGAATCGCCGGGCTCGCCGCGGCGGCGCTGCTGGCCGCCTGCGGCAATGGCAAGGAAGCGGAGCAGGCCGCCGCCCAGCAGCCGACGGTCGCCGACGCTGACTCCTTCGTGGAAGAGGTCAACACCGAACTCGCCCACTACCAGGAGTACCTCGGCAAGTCGCAGTGGATTGCATCGACCTACATCACTGACGACGCGCAGTTCCTTGCCGCGCGCGCCAACGAGGAATACCTCGCCTGGCTCGCCGCCACGATCGAAAGTTCGAAGCGCTTCAACGGCCTGGACCTTGCCGGCGACACCGCGCGCGCCATGCAGCTCATCAGGACGTACACCTCCATGCCGGCGCCTTCCGCGCCGGAAAAAGTGGCCGAGCTCGCGCGCATCGCGGCGGAACTGGAAGCGATGTACGGTGCGGGCAAGTACTGTCCCCCCGCCGGCGACCAGGGCGGGGAGGACAAGTGCTACACGCTCGGCGATCTCGAACACATCATCGACGATCCCGACGCCAGCTATGAAGAAAAGCTGATGGCGTGGACCGGCTGGCGCACGGTGTCGTCGCCGATGCAGGCCTTGTACAAGCGCTTTGTGGCATTGACCAACGAAGGCGCGAAGGAACTCGGCTTTGAAGACACGGGCGCAATGTGGCGTTCGGCCTATGACATGCCGCCGGAGCAGTTCGCGGCGGAACTGGAACGCCTCTGGGACGAAGTCCAGCCGCTGTACAACGCGCTGCACTGCTACGTGCGCGACGAGCTGCAGCAGAAATACGGCGAAGAGAAAGTGCCTTCGGGCGAGCCCATCCCCGCGCACCTGCTTGGCAACATGTGGGCGCAGGAGTGGGGCAACATCTATCCCATCGTCGAGCCGTTTCCCGGCGTTTCGGACGTGAACGTCACCGAGTCGCTGGTGGAGATGCGCTCCGCGAAGGCGGACGAACTCGTCAACGCGCTGGGCAGCGACCGCTACCCGGCGGACATCGTCGAGGCGCAGCGCCGGGCGGACGAATACGTCGCCCTGGAGATGGTGAAGTCCGCGGAGAACTTCTACAAATCGCTCGGCATGCCGGCGCTTCCGGATTCCTTCTGGAGCAACGGCATGTTCCTCAAGCCGCGCGACCGCGACGTGGTCTGCCATGCGTCCGCCTGGGACATGGACATGGAAGGCGACGTGCGCATCAAGATGTGCATCGAACCCGTCGGCGAGGATCTGACCACGATCTATCACGAGCTTGGGCACATTTATTACTACCTGTCGTACAACGGCCAGGAGCCCATCTTCCAGAACGCCGCGCACGACGGCTTCCACGAGGCGATCGGCGACACCATCGAGCTCGCGATGACGCCGGAGTACCTCGCCTCGCAGGGTTTCATCGACGAGGTCGCGACGAGCGAGGAAGCGGTCATCAACCGCCAGATGAAAATGGCGCTGAACAAGGTCGCGTTCCTGCCGTTCGGCAAGCTCATCGACGAATGGCGCTGGAAAGTGTTCGCCGGCGAAATTCCGCCGGAGCGCTACAACCACGGCTGGTGGAAGCTGCGCGAGCAATACCAGGGCGTGCAGGCGCCGGTGCCGCGCTCGGAAGCGGATTTCGATCCGGGTGCGAAATATCACATTCCCGCCAACACGCCGTACACGCGCTATTTCCTTGCGCGCATCCTGCAGTTCCAGTTCTACAAGGCCTTGTGCGACGCCGCCGGCCACGAGGGCCCGCTGTACCAGTGTTCGTTCTACGGCAGCGAGGAAGCGGGCAAGCGGTTCCAGGCGATGATGGAAAAGGGCGCGAGCCAGCCGTGGCAGGACACGCTGTTCGAACTCACCGGCACGCGTGAAATGAGCGGCAAGCCGCTGCTGGAATATTTCGAGCCGTTGCAGGCCTTCCTCGCGGAAGAAAACGCCGGCAAGCAGTGCGGCTGGTAGCCGTCCGGCAAAGAGAAGAAAAACAACGCCCCTCCGGAAACGGCGGGGCGTTTCTCCAGAGGGGACTTACGATGGGCAATGCGACTTCCATGGCGCAGGTCACGATCAAGGCGATCGTGCTCGGCATCGTTCTCGCCATCGTGCTGGCCGGTGCGAATGCGTACCTCGGCCTGTTCGCCGGCATGACGGTATCGGCGTCGATTCCGGCGGCGGTGATTTCGATGGGCGTGTTGCGCCTGTTCCGCAGCCACACGATTCTCGAGAACAACATCGTGCAGACGACCGCGTCCGCAGGCGAAGCCGTCGCGGCCGGCGTGATCTTCACCATGCCGGCGCTGTACCTGCTCGGCTACTGGGACACCTTCGATTACGCGTGGGTCACGGCGATCGCCGGCATCGGCGGCGTGCTGGGCGTGCTTTTCTCGGTGCCGCTGCGGCGCGCGCTGATCATCGAACAGAAGCTGCCGTTTCCGGAAGGCATGGCGACGGCGGAAGTGCTGAAGTCGGGCGCCGAGGGCGGCGGCGGCGTGAAGTTCCTGGCGGGCGCCGCGCTCGCCGGCGGCTTCGCGAAATTCTGCGAAACCGGCCTGCGCCTGTGGAGCGGCACCGCGGAGGGCGCCGCGTACATCGGCCGAAGCGTCGGCTACGTCGGCACGAACGTTTCACCTGCGCTGCTGTCCGTCGGATTCATCATCGGCCTGAACATCGCGATCGTCGTGTTTTCCGGCGGCGCCCTGGCCTGGTATGTACTGGTCCCGATCTATTCCGCGATGCCCTCGCTGGATCCGAATCTCGCGGCCTACGCCGCGACGAACCCGGGCGCGATCGATCTCGGCTATTTCATCTGGGACACCAAGATCCGCTACGTCGGCGTCGGCGCAATGCTGATCGGTGGCGTCTGGTCGCTGATTGAAATGCGCGGCTCGCTGGTCGCGAGCATCCGGAGCGCGGCGCACGCCGGCAAGCTCAAGGCCGGCGCGGGCAAGGTGCCGGACACCGAGCACGACATGCCGCTTTCCTGGATCGTGATCGGCAGCATCCTCATGATCATTCCGATCTACGCGCTGTATCACAACATTGTCGCGTCGGTCGGCGTCGCCGCCGCGATGGCCGTCATCATGGTCATCGCCGGGTTCGTGTTCTCGGCCGTGTCGTCGTACATGGCGGGTCTCGTCGGCTCGTCGAACAACCCGACGTCCGGCATGACGATTGCGACGCTGCTGTTCGCCGCACTCGTGCTCGCAGCGCTGCTCGGCCGCGATGCCGCGAACGGCGCGGCGGCGGCGGTGATGATCGGCGCGGTCGTGTGCGTGGCCGCGGCGATCGGCGGCGACAACCTTCAGGACCTGAAGGCCGGCTACCTGGTGGGCGCGACGCCCTGGAAACAGCAGGTCATGCTCGTGGTCGGCGCGGTGGCGTCCGCGCTGGTCATGGCGCCGATCCTGAACCTGCTGCTGCACGCCTACGGCCTCGGCCCCGCGACGGCGGAGACGCCGAATTCGCTCACGGCGCCGCAGGCGACGCTGATGGCAAGCGTGGCGAGCGGCGTCTTCGGCGGCGGCCTGCCCTGGGACATGGTCGGGCTGGGGGTTGCCGTCGGCGCGGTCGTCATCGCGCTCGACAAGTGGCTGGCCCACCGGAAGATCAATTTCCGCGTCCCCGTCCTGGCGGCGGCCATCGGCATCTACCTGCCGCTGGAACTGCTGACCCCGATCCTCTTCGGCGGCATCCTCGCGCACCTGGTTTCCCGCTGGAATGCGCGGCATGCCGATGCCGGCACGCGCGAACGCAACCTGCGCAACGGCACCCTGTTTGCCGCCGGCATGATCACCGGCGAGGCGCTGATCGGCATCGTCATGGCGATTCCCATCGTGCTGTCGGGCGAACGCGATGTCGTCGCGATTGCCGATTCGCCTTTCGGCGGCGTTCCGGGGCTTGCCGTCGTCGCCGTGCTCGGCGGGTTCCTGTACCGCGCGGCGACGCGCCGCGAAGCCGTGTGAACGCGACGCTCGCGTGATCAAACAACGCCCCGGACCCCGGGGCGTTTTTTTGTTGATAAATGACTATTGGTCATATATATATGACCAGTAGTCATTAAAGGTTGTGAAATGCGCAAGCGCGCCTCGACCGAAGCGGCAAAGGCCGGACGCCGCGACGCCATTGTTTCCGCGGCCGCGGAAGCCTTTGATCGCCTTGGCTTCGCGGCCACGAGCATGGATTGGCTGGCGGAGCGCGCCGGCGTCGCCAAGGGCACCGTCTATCTTTATTTCGCGACGAAGGAGACTGTCTTTCTTGCGCTCTACCGGCGCGAACTCGATGCCTGGTTTGCGGACGTCGATGAAAGGATCGATTCGCTTGCCCAGGACGACGCAATGGCCTTCGCCGGCCTGGTCGTCGACGCGCTGGAGGCGCGGCCCCGCTTGCCGGCGCTGGCGGCGATCCTGCACACCGTGCTGGAACGGAATGCGGGCGAGGAGGACATCCTCGACTTCAAGCGCCACCTGATGGACAGGCATTCGGCGACCGGCCGGCGCATCGAAGAAAAACTCGGCTTTCTCGCCGAAGACGACGGCGTCCGGCTGCTGCAACGGCTGCACGCGCTCACGATCGGCTGCTGGCATGCGGCCCAACCGGCGGCGGTCGTGCGCCGCGTGCTGTCCCGCGACGAATTCGCCCCGCTTCGCAGCGACTTTTCCGAGGAACTCGAAAACACGCTCGCGCTTCTGCTGGAAGGGTGGCGGCACGGCGGCGGCGGTTTCTGATCGATTCGTCACTGGCCGCCTCCTGGCGCCTTTGGTATAAGCGTGAAGTCGACGAGCGACACCGCGAAATGGCCGGGGGGCTGCGCGGCCAGCGACAATCGGGGGGGGCAGGCTTGCTGAAACAGGTTCCAGGGGCGTCGGCGCTGGCCGGCATCAACCGGTCTTTGGTGCTTGCGGCGGTGATCGCGCTGGCAGCCGCGTTCGGCGCGTTTCTCCTGGTCGAATACCGCCTGCTCGGCAATGAGGCGCCGAACTACCGGCGTTTCTTCTTCTATCTCGGCCTTGCCGTGCTCATTCTTTTCGCCATTCGCGTGCATGCGCATTTCATTGCCCGCCGCATGCGCGCCCGCTTCGACGATCCGCTCAGCGCATTGGCCGAATCGATCCGCGACCTGACCGAAGGGCGCGACTACACGCGCCGGCTGCCGCCGGCCGAGGCATCCGAGTTCGCGGAACTCTATGAAGGCTTCAACGAAGTGCTCGGCCATCTGCAGCAGCGTGAAACCTGGCTGGTGGAGCAAAGCGCCGCACTGAAGGAGCAGCTCGCCCGGGCGCAGCGCGAATTGCGCGAAGAGCGCGGACGGCTGAAGACGGAAGTCTCCAAGCGCCGGCGCGCACAGGCGGAAATGCTGAAGCTTTCCAGCGCGCTCACGCACGCCGCCGATGCCGTCATGGTCACCAACCGCGAGGGCCGCATCGAGTACGTGAATCCCGCGTTCGAAACCATCACCGGGTTCTCACGTGAAGAAGTGTTCGGCAGGACGCCGGACATCCTGCGTTCCGACGAGCAGGACCCCGGCGTGTTCGACGCCATGTGGAAAGCCATCCAGAACGGCGAAGTCTATCGCTGCGAGCTGGTGAACCGGCGCAAGGACGGCAGCACGTTTCACGAAGAAAAGACCATCACGCCGCTGAAGGACGCGCACGGGCGCATCACGCATTTCATCGCCAC
>DASVCH010000086.1:0-10335 GCA_036381715.1 Gammaproteobacteria bacterium
AGTAACGCGGGCAGCGGCGGCGTCCTGGATTTTGCCTGGGCGCCGGATGGCCGAACTTTCGCGTTTCATGGCGATCTCGAAGACGAAACCCTGCGCCTGTATGTCGCGCAGCTTGACCAGTTCGGCGGCTCCCCCGCCCGCACAAAACTCACGTATTTTGATGGCGACGTCCTGCCCGGTTATCGCTGGCTGGATGCCGAGCACGTGATCTATCGACGCGAGGTCGACGACAAGCCGTTTACCCTGACACGGCACAACATCGTCACCGATACGCCGACAAGCATGGATGGAGACTCGGCTCATACCTTTTTCGGCACCGGCGCCACGGCTTTTGGCATTTCCCCCGACGGCGCGACTGTTGGCTTTCTTATTGACGGTATCCGTATCGACAGGATGGAACTTTTTTCCATCGCGAGCGATGCGCCTGACGAATCACAACGCGAGCTGCTGTCGCCGCCCATGAGCGATGATCCGAATCTCGACCTCGAAAGCTTCAAATGGTCGCCGGACGGTCAGTCCATTGCCGTGTTCGGCGATCCGCTCGTGGACGAGGAAAGGGGACTGTTCGTATTCCGCGCCGGCGACACAACCTTCACGTCCGTATTCATGGGCAGCGTTGAACCCGAGGACTACTTCTGGTTCGGTCCGCCCGCGCAGGACGATTCCGAATGACTGACAAGAACGCCCGGCTCCGCCGGGCGTTTTTCATTCTGCCGCCACGACTTCCCGCGTTTCCGCCGGCATCGCTCCCTCCAGCAGCGGCGCAAGCGCCGGCCACACGTTCTCCAGCAGCGCCGCTTGCGCGTCGGCGTTCGGGTGAATGCCGTCGTCCTGCATCAGTTCCGGTTTCAGCGCGACGCCGTCCAGAAAGAACGGCAGGAAGGGAACCTGCGCGCTGTCCGCGAGGTCAACAAATACCTGGTAAAACCGTTCGGTGTATGCCGGTCCGTAGTTCGCGGGCATGCGCATGCCGAGCAGCAGCACGTCGGCGCCGGACTCGCGGCTGAGCGCGATGAGCTTCGTGAGGTTGTCGCGCATGACGTCGACCGGAAAGCCGCGCAGGCCGTCATTGCCACCGAGTTCGATGATGACGATCTCGGGATCGTGCATCTTGAGCGCGCGCGGCAATCTTGAAAGCGCGCCGCGCGTGGTGTCGCCGCTGATGCTCGCGTTCACGACGCGATGCGGATAGCCTTCGGAACCGAGCCGCCGCTCGAGCAGGCTGACCCAGCCTTCGCCGGGACGCAGGCCGTAACCCGCGGAAAGCGAATCGCCGACGATCAATATCGTGGGTATCGTGGGCGCTTCGGCGGGCGCCGCGGCAAAGGCCGGGAACGCCGGCAACAACAGGATCAACCACATCACGGAACGCAACAGCATGACGAACTCCGGAAAAGATGCACTGCTCATCGTTGATGACCTCGGCAAGGCCGTCAACAGTCCCGAAGGACGATTGACCATTCTCAGCGGCGTGAGTTTCACGGTGTCGGCGGGCGACACCATCGCGGTGGTCGGCGCGTCGGGTTCCGGCAAATCCACGCTGCTCGGGCTGCTGGCCGGGCTGGACGAGCCGACCGAGGGCTCGGTGGTGATCGCCGGCAGCAATCTCAACGATCTCGACGAGGACGGCCGCGCCGCGCTGCGCGCCGAACGCGTCGGCTTCGTGTTCCAGTCGTTTCACCTGCTGCCCGCGCTGACCGCGCTGGAAAACGTGATGCTGCCGCTGGAGCTGGCGGGCGACAGGAATGCCCGCCGCCGCGCGCTCGAAGTGCTGGCGGAAGTCGGTCTTGCCGAACGCGTCGACCATTACCCGAACCAGCTCTCCGGCGGCGAGCAACAGCGCGTCGCCATCGCGCGCGCCTTCGCCACGGAACCGAAAATTCTTTTCGCCGACGAGCCGACGGGATCGCTGGACACGCGCACCGGCGACAGGATCATCGAACTGCTGTTCGATCTCAATGCACGCCGCGACACCACGCTGGTCCTGGTCACGCACGACGAGCACCTGGCGGCGCGCTGCGACCGCATTCTCACGCTCGACGCCGGCCGCCTGCAGGCCGCGGCATGAACCCGCTCGTTCTCGCACTGCGGCAGCTGCGCCGCGAATGGCGCTCGGGCGAGCTCGCCGTGCTGATCGCGGCACTGGTGATCGCCGTCGGCGCGCTGTCCTCGGTCGGGTTCGCGACCGACCGCGTACGCCAGAGCGTGGAGCGCCGGGCGGCGGAATCGCTGGCGGCGGACATCGTCATCCGCTCGCGCAACGCGATTTCGGAATCCTTCGCACAAACGGCGCGAGAACTCGGCCTTGAAACCGCGCGCACGCTGGAATTCCCGAGCGTGATCACCACGCCCGAACGCGGCCAGCTCGCCGAGATCCGCGCGGTGACCGGCGGTTATCCGCTGCGCGGCCGGTTGAAAATTTCCGAACGGGCCTACGGCGTGGCGAGCGAAACGGACACGCTGCCCGGTCCCGGCGAGGTCTGGGCGGAACCGCGCCTCGTCGGCGCGCTCGGCATCGACACCGGCGATGAAATCCAGGTCGGCGCGAAAACCTTCACGCTGACGCGCGTCATTTCCTACGCGCCCGACCAGGGTTTCTCGTTCGTTGAAATCGCACCCATGCTCGTGATGCGCATGGACGATCTCGAGGGCGCGCAGCTGCTCGGCCCCGCAAGCCGCGTGTCGCACCGCCTGCTGGTCGCGGGCGGGCGCGGCGCGGTGGACGCTTACCGCGAGACGGTCGAGCCACTTCTCGAATCCGGCCAGCGGCTGCAGGACATCGAGGACGCGCGCCCCGAGCTTGCGCGCGCCGTCGAGCGCGCCGACCGCTTCCTGAATCTCGCCGCGCTGGTTGCGGTGCTGCTTGCCGGCATCGCGATCGCCATGGCCGCACGCCGCTACGCGACACGCGAAACCGACACGGTCGCGATCCTCAAATGCCTGGGCGCGAGCCGCCGCGGTGTGCTGTGGGGTTACGTCGCGCAACTGCTGTTGATCGCGCTCGCGGCGGGACTCGCCGGCATTGTACTCGGCTACGGCGCGCAGGCCCTGCTGCTGTTCCTGGTGAAGGACATCATCGGCGAAGCCCTGCCGGCGGCATCGCTGGCGCCCGCGCCCTGGTCGCTCGCGCTCGGCGTGATCATCCTCGCGGGCTTCGGCCTTCCGCCGATACTCGGGCTTGTGCGCACCGCGCCCATCCGCGTACTTCGACGCGACATGGGCGGCGTGCCCGTCGCAGGCTGGCTGGTCTATTCCATTGCGCTTGCCGCCATCGCGGCGATCCTCATCATCGAAACGGGCGACCTGGAACTGTCGCTGTACGTGCTTGGCAGCGGCGCCGGCGGCGCGCTGCTGCTCGGGCTTGGCGCGGCGGCGCTGGTGTTCGGCCTGAACCGCTTTCGCCGCGGCGTGGGCGTGGCGTGGCGCTTCGGCGTGGCGAGCATCGTGCGCCGCGGGCGCGACTCCATCGTGCAGGTGATGGCCTTCGGCCTCGGCATGCTCGTGCTGCTGCTGCTCGCGGTCGTGCGCACGGACCTGCTCGAAAGCTGGCAGGCGATGCTGCCCGAGGACGCGCCGAACCAGTTCATGGTGAATATCCAGCCGGATCAGCGCGAAGGCGTTCGTGATTTCTTCCGCGAAAGAAACGTCGAGCCGCCGAAGATGCAGGCGATGGTGCGTTCGCGCCTCGTCGCGATCAACGGAAAACCCGTGACCGAAATCGATTTCTCGGGACCGGAACGTTCGGAGCGCTTTGCGGAACGCGAGCAGAACCTTTCCTGGGCGGGCGAGTTGTCGGACAGCAACACCGTCGTCGAAGGCGAATGGTGGACGCCGGAGGAATACGGCGACGCGCTGATCTCGCTGGAGGAGGAAGCGGCGACGCGGCTCGGCGTCGGCCTCGGCGACGAACTCGGCTACGACATCGCCGGCGAACGCATTACCGTGACGATCGACAGCATTCGCCAGGTCGACTGGGACTCTTTCGAGCCGAATTTCTTCATGGTCGTGCCGCCGGGGCTGCTGGAAGGCTATCCCGCGACCTTCCTCACCAGCGTCTACCTGCCGCGCGAACGCGCGCCGCTGCTGCTGGAGCTGGTGCGTCAGTATCCGTCGGTGACGGTGGTGGATCTGGACGCGATCATGGCGCAGGTGAAAAGCGTCATGGACCAGGCGGCGCTCGCCGTGGAATACATTTTCCTGTTCACGCTGGCCGCCGGCGTGCTGGTGCTGCTCGCCGCCGTGCAGTCCACGCGCGAGGAGCGCCGCTTCGAGTCCGCGATGCTGCGCACCCTGGGCGCGGCGCGCCGCACCGTGCTCGCGGGCGTCGTCGCGGAATTCACGCTGCTCGGCCTGCTCGCGGCAACGCTCGCTGTCGTGGCGGCGGCGATCTCGGGCTGGCTGCTGGCGACGCGGATCTTCGAGCTGGACTACCAGACCAGTCCCGGGGTCTGGCTGATCGGGCTCCTCGCTGGCACACTGTTCGTCGGAGCGACCGGCGTCCTCGCCACCCGGCGAGTCGTGCGGCAACCGCCCTTGCTGACACTACGACAACGATGAACGCGAACCGACACCCTGCCCGCAGCCGCATCGAGAAACGCCTCAGTGCCGGCACCATCGTCGTCAGGGAGTCGGAACACGGCCTGCTCTTCCTCCTCCTGCGCGCCTTCAAGCACTGGGATTTTCCCAAGGGCATGGTCGAGGAAGACGAAACGCCGCTCGAGGCCGCGCGGCGCGAGACCACCGAGGAATCCGGCATCACCGAGCTCGAATTCCGCTGGGGCGAGGATTTCTTCGAAACGCCGCCGTACAACCGCGGCAAGGTCGCGCGGTATTACATCGCCCACACGACGCAGGATGCCGTCAGCATCGCACCCAATCCCGTCACCGGCCGGCTGGAACACGTGGAATTTCGCTGGGTGAGTTTCGAGCAGGCGTGGCGGCTGGTGTCGCCGCGCGTGCAGAAGGTGCTCAGCTGGGCGGCGATCCAGCTGGATATCGATGCGGACGGGCAGGCGCGCAAGACGTCCTGAATCCTTCACAACAGCTGTTCAGGGATCCTGGCCGCAATCATTTGCTGATAACGGGTGTGGCCGTACGGATGGCCGTTGCCGCACCCGCGCTCATCGTCTTTCCCGGCGGTACCGTCCACGTTGACCTGGCCAGGCGCCGCCTGCCGAAAAGCTTCGACCCCTGTGGCAGGCCGCACCGCTTCTTCACCGGGTCGCCTGGACGCTTGCCGCCGTCGGCGGTTTTCTTGCGGGAACGGCCTGCATTCCCTGGCTGAACGGAATGCTGCCATTGGCGAAAGAACTTGTGAACGGGCGGTGTAAGATGGTGACCGGTTCCCCAGATACGGTGGTTCATGAACATCCGCACCCTCGGCAGAATCTTCTTCACCGGCCTTGCCGCCGTGCTTCCGCTGGCCATCACCGCCGCGATGCTGTGGTGGCTGGGATCAGGCGCGGAAAGACTGCTGGGCGCGGCGGTGATCTGGCTGATTCCGAACGCCTGGTACGTGCCCGGGATGGGAATCCTGCTCGGCATCGTGCTGATTTTCATCATCGGGCTTCTGGCGCGCGCCTGGCTGTTCCGGAAAATCTTCGAGTTGTGGGATGACCTGTTCAACCGAATCCCGCTGGTCAAGACCGTTTACGGCGCCGTGCAGGATTTCATGCGCTTCATCTCCGGCGGCGGCAAGCACTTCGACCGCGTCGTGATGGTGGAGCTTGAAGGCTATCGCATCGTCGGTTTCGTGACCTGCGAAGACTCCGCCACGCTGCCGGCGCCGCTCGGCGACGACGATCGCATCGCGGTCTATTTTCCGATGAGCTACCAGATCGGCGGTTACACGGTGTTCATACCGCGCAACCGCGTGACGCCGGTCGAAATGGACATGGAGACCGCGATGCGGTTCGTGGTGACCGCCGGATTGTCGGGCGGCAAGGACAACCGCCCGCGTTAGGCGCTTCGCCAATGAAAGGCATTTTTCTCGATTACGCGACCGTGTCGAACGGCGACATCGATCCGTCGCCGCTTTCACGCGCGCTCGACGAACTCGTGCTGCACGATGTGACACCAGCGGATGAAATCGCCGCCCGCGTCCGCGACGCCGCCTGCATTCTCACCAACAAGTGCCGCATCGGCGCGGCGGAAATGGACGCGGCGCCCCGGCTCGAACTCATCGCGCTCGCCGCCACCGGCTTCAACAACATCGACATCGAAGCCGCGAAAGCGCGCGGCATCGCCGTAACGAACATCCGCGCCTACTGCACGCCGGCCGTGGCACAGCACGTCTTCACGCTCATGCTCGCGCTCAACCAGAAACTCGACGGTTACCGGCGGCTGCTTGCCGACGGCGCCTGGAAAAATGCACCGCAATTCACCTTGCTGGATTTTCCGTTTCACGAACTGAACGGCCGCACGCTCGGCATCATCGGTCATGGCGAGCTGGGCAAGGCCGTTGCGCGCATTGCCGAGGCCTTCGGCATGCGCGTGATGATCGCCGAGCGCAAGGGACAAAACCCGCGGGCGGGCCGAACGGCGTTCGACGCCGTGCTGCGCGAAGCCGACGTCATCAGCCTGCATTGCCCGCTGACGCCCGAAACCGAAAAGCTGATCGATGCAAAAGCGCTCGGAGCCATGAAACGCGACGCCATCCTCATCAACACCGCGCGCGGCGCGCTTGTCGATGAAGCCGCGCTGGCGGATGCCTTGCGCGCCGGCGAAATCGGCGGTGCGGGAATCGACGTGCTTTCGGAAGAACCGCCGGTGAACGGCAACCCGCTGCTCGACGCGACGATACCGAATCTCGTCGTCACGCCGCATGTCGCCTGGGCCGCTGTCGAAGCGCGGCAGCGGGCGATTCAGCAGGTGGCGGAATGCATCGAGGCGTTTCGGAAAGGAGAAGGAAGAAATCGCGTCGCGTAGTGAATGCCGCTGGCACAAGGCCAGCGGCATTCGCGACGAGTATCAATGAGACATCAGCAAGTATTCACCGGTTTCTGCATCCATAAGATATATCACATGTGTGTCGTTTACATCGTACAGCAGCAACATCGCCTTTCCGACATCGGCTCCCACAACAGTTGGAATGGCATTGAACGGATTGGGGTGCCGGCGATCTTCGGTCTGTTCAAGGAACGCTGGCGCCTCGCCAGGCTGCCAGTGTGCAAAACGCATGATCGATTTTTCAATATCCCTGCCTCTAACCACGAAGTGATCCCCATAGTGAGTTAGCGCGATATTGCTCAACGCCTCGAACGCTTCAGGCCATTCCACAATTTCTCGCTGCAGCGTCTTCAAATCCACGCGAACGAGTCCTGCGTCGGCTTCTACATAAAGGAAATCGTCAACGGGATGGCGGATTGCAGTCCAGGGATCTGCGACGGACGGCCCTGAACCCACGGACTTTGCGACCTCCGTGCCGCCAATGATTACACGGACCTTACGCGTTTCAAGGTCGACCTCCAGGATTTCCGATACCCATGCCGGATCGACGTAATTGCGATGGGTTTTCATGTAGAGATATCGGCCATCGGACGACAGAGAAATGGATGCTGCATCGTCGAGGCGAGTCCCCGCCGGGAGCTCGAATGCGATCGTTTCGAGCAATCCCGAAGAAACATCAAATCGATACAGGTGTTCGGGAGAGCCGCCCTCGGAGAAGCGGGCGATCCACAGGACATTCGCTTCCTTGTGATATGCCATCGCCTGTGGCTCAAACTCCGGCGCTTCCCCGGTTTCCTCATCTTCTACGGGGCCAAGGCCCGCAAGGAAATTCCGGTCTCCGGTTACCGGATCAACGTGATAAAGATCGTCCTTTGAATCGATCACAAACAGGCCAGTTTCCGGATCCCCTGCAAAGATGGGGATCAAAGCCAGGTGGGGGCCAAAGCCGCGCTCATAAACTGCCTGTGAAAGTTTCACCGCCTCCCCGTTCTCCACGTTCAAATGCATGATGGCATGCGCTTCGCCGTCGACGACGGGAAGGCGCCCTCCCGGCAACGGCGCCGCAATGCTGTCGAGAAACTCAAACTGCGAGGAATCGGGCGAATCGAGGAACACTTCGTGTCGCTGACCGCTGCTCAACTCCATATAGGCAATGGCGGCGAGGCCTTCGGAGCCCTCAACATGGTAGAACCCGCCCATGGACGCGAGGTACAGACGGCCCGCATCCGAATCCAGCGCCATATCCCGCAGACGATACGGCATGACACCCATCGCGTCGCTCCTGTCACCGACTGTGGAGAATGTCTGCGACTGCGTGTCGAAAGTCAGCACGCGACCGAGCCATGAAGCGAGATACAGGATTCCGGTCCCGGCATCCAGTTCGACGTCGAATACGAGCGCTTGCGGCTGGTACTCGTTGACATCAAACACCTGCCGGTTGCCTGTTTCGATATCCACCACGTAAAGCATATCCAAATTCGTCGCGTACAGCGTTCGGTTTCTATCGAACGCCAGCGCGCGCGGACCATCCCCGTTATGAAGCAGCGATGGACCCTCACCGCGGTCCGGGCCGGAGATTTCGGTTCGCACCTGTGTCGAAAGATCGATGGCGACGATGCTGGCGCGATCGGTTGATCCAGCGATCTCATTGTTGACGACGAACAAGCGGTTATTGGCAGCATCCAGGACAGCCTCATGCGGATTGCGCAGCCGCGCACCGCTGCCGATACCCGGTCCCGCAAGCATTGCGACGATCTCGCCGGTTTCGGGATTGATCTCGGCGACCTGCTCGCCTGTAGAGTCCGATACGAAGGTCCGGCCGGTCCCGGGATCGACAGTCACTGCGGTCGGATAGATCGGAAACGGCGGTTTGATCCGCTTGACGGCAACTGTCCTCACCGCTTCTCCGTCACCATCGTCCAGAACACGGACGTCGAGCGCGTTGTCGCCGATCTCCAGCGGCACAGTGACGGTCCAGCTCTCGTAACCGTCCATGCTCTCGGCCTCGACCCCGTTGACGGACACGCCTTGCACGTGACCATCGGTGTCGCTTGCCGTGCCGCGAAGGGTCACGGTCTCCTTTGCCGTCAGCATCCCGTCGTGGGGCGGGAAGATCACGCTGATGCTGGGAGATTCGTTGGGCGGCGGCGGTGGTGGCGGGTTCTCTTCGCCACCGCTATCGCCGCCACCGCAGGCGGAGAGGATAGTCGCGGCGACGAGCGGGAAAAATCGTTTGGAGAAGGGTTTCATGTCGGCCTCCTTGCCAAAAGGGCATCAAGTCTGTCGGAAAGAGCCGTGCCAGCATCCGGAAAGCGGGTGCTGCGATCCATACGGAACTTCCTGATTTACGTTGATCGCGTCCTTGACGATTTTGGGGTGGCGGGCAGAGCCCGCCCTACGCAAGCTGAAAGGCAATGGACAGGATAAAAAAGTGTTTCGCAGGGCGGCCTCTGACTGCCGCATCATGATGATGGGCAAAGCCCGCCCTGCCAAAAGCAGAGCACGGACAACAGACAGGATTTCAAAAAGCGATTTACAGGCTTGAAAAGCAATACATGAAAAATCCTGTTGATCCTGAAAAACCCTGTCAATCCTGTCCATTGCTCTTTTCTTTCAATCGAACAATGCCATATCCCGGCGGTCGCCCTGGTACCGGATCCCTTCCAGCGCCAACAACTTTTCCTTGATCGGCAGGCCGCCGCCGTAACCCGTCAACGATCCATCCTTGCCGATGACGCGATGACAGGGAATCACGATCGGAATCGGGTTGCGGCCGTTCGCGAGCCCGACGGCACGCACCGCGTTCGGGTTGCCGATGCGATGCGCGATGTCGGAATACGACACCGCCTTGCCGAACGGGATTTTCGTCAACGCCTTCCAGACGCGCCGCTGAAACGGCGTGCCCTGCGGCGACAAGGGAAGATCGAAGTCCTCGCGCCTGCCCGCAAAATATTCCTCGAGCTGGCGAATGACCTTCGCAAACGGCGCCGTGTCCTCCTTCGCATCATTCGGCGCTTTCGATGGACGCTTGCCGGTCGTGAAACCGATAGCCAGCAGTTGCCCGCCTTCCTCGACGAGAATCAGGTCGCCGATCGGGCTCGGCATTCTTGTCCAGTGTTTCATGTCTCGCTCCTTCCTCCGGCGTTCATGCCGTACGCACGCTCGACTTTCGCGACGCGCAGTTCGAAATGTTCGTACCACTCCTGCCGCCCGCGCCTGCGCGCGGCGGCGTGTTCTGCGTTGGCACGCCAGTTTTTTATCGACGCCTCGTCGCGCCAGTAGGAGACCGTGATGCCGTGACCGTCGCCGTCATGCACGGTTTCGATGCCGAGGAAACCGGGCATGGTCGCGGCAAGTTCGACCATGCGATCGGCGGTTTCGCCGTAA
>DASVCH010000087.1:0-21122 GCA_036381715.1 Gammaproteobacteria bacterium
TCCCGGATCGCCGGTATCGCCGAGGGATGAAACCAGCTCGTCGAAAGCGCGACGTCGACGCCGCCAAGATTCGAACGAAGCCGGCCGTTCTCGTCAGGAAAATAGCAGGCGCGCGGAACCAGGCGCGCATCGACAAGGCCGTCGAGCGCCGGTCCGCTGACACCGCTCTTTGCCAGCACCGTTTCGCGACTGACGAAATTGTCATCGATGTATTGCAGGTTTTCGTCCATCACCTCACCTTACTGCGCAGCGACCGGGGGCGGGCCTGCAAGCCTTTCGAGGAATGCGCGATAGCCCTCGATGATCGCGCTGTCCTGCATTGCGTCGCCATGGTGCGCGACGCGGGAGACGAGGACGCGCTTTTCGGCATCGCGTGTACCCGCGATCTCGTACAGTTCGCGTGCCATCGCGGGCGGCGTGATCCTGTCACCGGCGCCGGCAATCAACAGCAGTGGACCGCGGTAGCGCTGCAGCCGGACCCGGTTGTCCTGTTCCAGCAATGTGTCCGCAATCTCGAAATTCACGAAGGGTTCCGCGTACCAGGGCACCTGGAAGTCCGCCCAGTCGGGCACGTTCGTCGCGGTAGCTTCGAGGACCAGCGCGGAAGGCGTTACTTCGTCGATCAGTCCGGACGCGACAAAGCTGCCCATCGAGAAGCCATGCAGAACGATGCGGTCCGCACGAATCTCGTCGCGCAGGTATTCGAAAGCCGCAAGCGCATCGGCGTGCAGCGCCGAGAGCGTCGGCGTTCCGCCGCTGCCGCCGTAGCCGCGGTAGTCCACCAGCAGAACATTCACGTTCATGCGCGCGAAATCGCGCAACACGTCGATGCCGTGTCTGGCGATACGAAACACGTCGCCGCCGAAGTACAGCACTGTCGGGCGCGCGTCATCGACCTGCATGTGCAAGCCATAGAGCGGCGTGCCGTCGGCAGCCGCAAACCGGACGACTTCCAGGCGCGGATTGCCAGGCAGTACGCGTTCGGCTTCACGAAGTTCGTCGCTGCCCAGTACCGCGAAGCCGGGGTTGAACCAGAAATCTTCGGTGACATCGAAGCTCACGCAGCCGGAGACCATGAGACAGAACGCAAAGACGACAGAAAATCGAAAAAAAGACATCCATTATCCTCCCTGGCCGATATCGCGGCCGTCGACTACTTTCCCAACAGTTTTTCTGCAGCCTCGACGATCTCCGGCTCCTGCACAAGCACAAGGTTCGCCGCGTCCGCGAGTGGAATGTACGTATCCTCGCCCGCGACCCGCGCCAGCTTCACCCTTTCGCCGCAACGCTCGACGATATGGGTGAAGATCTCCTCAGCGATGCCGCCTGTCCTGCGGCCCTCGTCGACGACCAGCACCTTCCCGCATTCGCGCGCGTGTTTCGCGATCAGTTCCGCGTTCAGCGGTTTCAGCCAGCGCAGGTCGAGAATGCGGACTTTCTTCTTCGTTTCTGCTTCGATCTTCTTCGCGGCCCGCAACGACATTGGTACGCCGTTGCCGAATGTGATGACGAGGAGATCGCCGGCATCCTCGTTGTACACGCGGCCTTCACCCAGCGGAATGGCCCGATCGGGCGCCGGGTACTCGAAATTCCACAGGCCGTCCTTGTCCTCGTACAGGTCCTTCGTCATGTACAACGCGATGGGTTCGAGGAATGCCGAGACGCGGCCGTCGACTTTCGCGGCTGCCGCGAGCGTGCGCAACATCATTGCCGCATCATCGCCGCGCGAGGGGCAGGCGATCACAAGGCCGGGGATGTCGCGCAGCGCGGCGAAGGAATTGTCGTTGTGGAAATGCCCGCCGAAACCTCTCTGGTAGGCGAGCGATGCAATGCGCATCACCATGCCGTTCGCATACTGCGCGTTCGAGAAGAACTGCAGCGAGCACGCCTCGCCGCGAACCTGGTCGCAGGCATTGTGGAAGTAGGCGAGATACTGGATTTCCGGAAACGGCAGCAGGCCCATCATCGCCTGGCCCTGCGCCATGCCGAGAATGGTGGTCTCGTCGAGCAGCGTGTTGAACACGCGCTGGCCCTTGAACGTGCGGTAAAGTCCCGACGTCACCGTGTACACGCCGCCTTTCTGCGCGACGTCCTCGCCGAACAGCGTCATGCCCGGGTATTTCGCCATCAGGTCGTGCAGCGCGCGGTTGACGAGAATCGCAAGATGCCGCGCGGGCTGGTTTTCGGGAAAGGATTTCTCGTCGCCGAAGGCCTTCAGGCGCGCGTCCTTCGGCGGCACGCGCGCTGCTTCCGCATTCACCTTGTCGGCGTGCCAGGGCGCGAGCGGCCAGATGACTTCCTCGCGCGTCAGGAGCTTTTTCGTCGTCGCGGCGCGCCTTGCCGCCTCCCGCACGCGCGTGCGCGTCGCTTCGTAAAGCGCGCGAATTTCGTCTGCCGTCATTGCGCCGGCTTCCAGCGCGGTTTCCGCGCTCATCAGCAGGGGATCGCTGGCTTCGATGCCTTCAAGCTCCTGCTGGGTCCGGTATTCCGTTTCCATGTCGGTGCCGGCGTGGCCGAGCAGCCGCTTGAGCTTCAGGTGCAGGAACACGGGCTTGCGATGTTTGCGGCAGTATTCGACCGCCTGTCCTGCGACTTCATGCGTATCGACGAGATCAAGACCGTCCGCCTTGAAATACTTCAGGCCCGCGCGGTTCGAGAACTGCGATTCGATCCAGCCGCCGGGCGTGCGCGTGGAAATGCCGATGTCGTTGTCCTCGCACACGAAAAGGATCGGGCAGGGCAGGTTCTGGTGCGCAGTCCAGCCGGCGGAGTTGAATGCCGCTTGCGCGGTGGCGTGGTTCGCGGACGCGTCGCCGAACGAGCAATAAACGATGGAATCGGACGGCACGGGCGCGTCGATGCCAAGCAGCTTCGCCTGGCCGACGGCTACCGCCGCGCCGACGGCTTTCGGAAGGTGGGATGCAATCGTCGACGTCTGCGGCGGCACCCACGCCTTCACCGAACCCCAGACCTTGTGACGGCCGCCGGAGATCGGATCGTCGGCCGACGCGCTCAAGGACAGCGCCGTGTCGTAAACCGGATCCTGCCCGACCTTCTTCAGCCGTTCCATCATGAAGCCGCCGGAACGGTAATGCAGAAACGCGGGATCGGTGTGGCGCAGCAGCCGGCCGAGGACGGCGTTGCACTCATGGCCGCTGGAGCCGATGGTGTAGAAGCCTTCGTTGCGAAGGCGCATGGCGCGCGCTTCGAGATCGACGTGGCGCGAGGCCATCTGCGATTCGAACAGTTCGCGGAACTCGTCCACGCGCAGCGAGCCGTCCCCGGGGCGAATCGGCTCGCCGGACGCGGGCCTGCGGTCCGTTTCCATGTCCCATTCGTCGAGAAAGTCCAGGAAGTTCTGGTCGACGACATCGGCGCGATTGACGTTGCGCGTGGCCTGGCGGGCGAGTCCCGGATTCTTGCTCATGTGCTTTGCGTTGCCCGGAGGAACGGGTTCATATCCATTCCTGCTTGTCGTTGGAAACCGTGATTTCGGAAATATGCCTGCCGGTGTGCGCCGTGGATGCAGGTTCGATCAGGAGTATTTGCGTTTCTTCATCCGCCATCGGCCTGTGCTCGACGCCTCTCGGCACAATGCACATCTCTCCCTGGTTCAACTCGACGCGGCCATTGCGGAACTCGATGACGAGCCTTCCCCTGATGACCAGGAACAATTCGTCCTCGTTGTCGTGCGCGTGCCAGATGAATTCGCCCTGCACTTTTGCGATCTTCACGAGCTGGCCGTTGGTCTCGCCGATAATCTTCGGCGTCCAGTGCTCGCCGAACAGCGAGAACTTCTCGGACAGGGAAACCTTTGAAGGCGGGTTTTGCATGAAAGTTTCCGGCGAGCGTTGCATTCGCGGCCGCGCCGCTCCTGCATGCGTCGTTTGCCTAGAATGCCGACTTGCCCGTCAATTCCTTGCCGATCACCAGTTGATGCACCGTCTCCGTGCCTTCGTAGGTAATGACGGATTCCAGGTTCAGTGCGTGCCGGATTGCGTTGTGCTCCAGCGTGATGCCGGCGCCGCCCAGCAGGTCGCGCGCGTCGCGCGCGATATCGAGCGCCATGCGGATGTTGTTCCACTTCGCCATGGAAACCTGCGACGGGTTCATCGTGCCTGCGTCCTTCAGCCGGCCGAGTTGCAAGGAGAGCAGTTGCGCCTGCGTGATCCTGCGCGACATGTCCGCCATGCGAACCTGCACCATCTGCTTGTGATCGATGCTCTTGCCGAACAGCACGCGCTCGGACGTGTAGTCGAGCACTTCCCGCAGGCAGGCCTGCGCTGCGCCGATGCCGCCCCAGGTGATGCCGTAGCGTGCCTGCGTGAGGCAGGACAGCGGGCCCTTCAGGCCTTTCACGTTCGGCAGGCGGTTCGCGTCCGGCACGACGACGTCATCGAAATAGAGCGCGGACGTGACGGACGCGCGCAGCGACATCTTGTGGTGCACTTCCGGCGCATCGAAGCCCTGCATGCCCTTTTCGACAATAAAGCCCTGGATGCCGTCATCGGTCTGCGCCCAGACGATGGCGATGTCGGCGATGGAGCCGTTGGTGATCCACATCTTCGCGCCGTTCAGCACCCAGTCGTCGCCTTTCTTCTTCGCGACGGTCTTCATGTTGGAAGGATCGGAGCCGCCGTGCGGTTCGGTAAGGCCGAAGCAGCCGATGACCTCGCCGCGCGCCATGCGCGGCAGCCAGTTCTGTTTCTGCTCCTCGGAGCCGAAGGCGTAGATCGGATACATGCAGAGGCTGGACTGCACGGAAACGAACGAGCGGATGCCGGAGTCGCCGCGCTCGAGTTCCTGGCAGATCAGGCCGTAGGAAACGGCGTTGAGGCCGGCGCAGTCGTAGCCCTCGATGGACGAGCCGAGCAGGCCCATTTCCGCGAACTCGGGTATGAGTTCTTTCGGAAAGCGGCCTTCCTCGAAGCACTCGGCGATGACGGGCAGGATCCTTTCATCCACGAAGCGCCCCACGGTGTCCTGCACCATCTGCTCTTCTTCAGTGAGCAGGGAGCGAACGTCGTAAAAATCCATCGGGTTGATCGACACGTATATTCTCCAGCCTTCGGTTCGGGTATGTTGCGGCGGAATGCTCCGGCGGGACGGCCGGAACCGCGTGTTGGCAGGGCGGTCCAAGTCCCCCAAGGCGGTCCGCGAAAGCGGCCAATAATACCTTACCGGTTCATTGAAATCAGCGGGCCGGCAGCACCGGGATGCACGGGAGATCCATGGTTTACGCACTCTTCGTTTTCCTGCTGGCGTTCGCCGGCGGCTTTTCCATCATGTCGATCGAAATGCTGGGCGGGCGCATCATGGCGCCGTATTTCGGCTCCTCGATCTACGTCTGGGGATCGATCATCACGATCTTCATGGTCGCGCTGTCCATCGGATACCTGATCGGCGGCCAGCTCAGCCTGCGGCGCCCGTCGCTGACGAAATTCGGCGGGCTGTTCCTGTTCTGCGCGCTCGCGGTCCTGCCGATGGCCTGGATCGCGAATCCGCTGATGGAGTGGGTTTTCATGCAGATGGACGACGTGCGTTACGGCTCCCTGCTCGCCGCAACCGGCCTGTTCTTCCTGCCGACCGTCGCGATGGGGATCATTTCACCCTACGCGGTCCGCCTGCTGGTGCAGAACACGCATCATTCGGGCTCGATCGCGGGAAGGCTTTATTTCGTTTCGACCGCCGGCTCGGCGGCGGGCGTGCTGATGACGTCCTTCTATTTCGTACTCTGGTTTGAAGTGAACACGATTCTTTTCCTGCTCGCCGGCATACTCGCGGCGTGCGGCGCCGCGGCGCTCGCGGCGTCCGCCGCACTTGGCCAGCGCGCGCTTGCGGTGGAGGCCTGAATGCGGATCAAGCAGCTGATTGCGGCCGTGCTGCTCGCGGCCATGACGATGGGTGCCGCGCAGGCGGCGCCCGAAATCATCTACAAGAAGCGCTCCCTGTACCGGAACATCACGGTCAGCGACGACGGCGAGAAGATCTGCATGCAGTTCGCGTCGCGCAGGTACTACACCTCCTACCAGAGCTGCCAGTTCAAGGAATATCCGGACGAACTCGTTTTCGATTACGCGCGCATGAGCTTTGTCGGCCTGCTTGTGAAACCGCGGCCGGAACGCATACTTGTCGTCGGGCTGGGCGGCGGTTCCATTCCGGCGGCGTTCGACACGCTGTTTCCCGAGGCGCAGATCGACGTGGTCGAGATCGATCCGGCGGTCGTTGACGTCGCCGGGCGTTTCTTCGGCTTCGAGGCAGGCGGCAACGTCGATATCACCGTCAAGGATGCGCGCGTGTTCGTGAAGCAGGCCGGCATCTTCGGCCAGAAATACGATTACATCGTGCTCGACGCTTTCAACGGCGATTACATTCCCGCCCACCTGATGACGAAGGAATGGCTGGAAGAATGCCGGAAGATTCTCAGCGACGACGGCGTGCTGGTGGCGAACACGTTTTCGGTCAGCCAGCTCTATCACAATGAATCCGTAACCTATGAAGCCGCGTTCGGCTGGATGCTGAACGTCAAGCAGAACTCCGGAAACCGCATCATTCTCACGGGCAACATCGAACCGGTCAGCCGCGACGAACTGCTGGCGGCCGCGGAAACGATGGACGCTTCGCGCTTCGAGGCGCTCGGCTTCACGCCGCAGTGGCTTGCCGAAAGCAGCACCGACGAGGTCGACTGGAATCGCGATGCCAGGGTGCTGACGGATCAGTACGCGCCGGTGAACATCCTGCAGGGGCGCGAGTGATCCGATGCCACGACGGTAGACGCATGCGTTTCCGTGAAAATCACCGACAGGAGGCATTGTGGCAATGCCAGGCAGTTATCCTCCCGCGCATCACTCCGAGCATTCGCCGGAGAAGCTCCTTCACCTGATCGGGATCCTGCGACTCGCCACGCTGATTTCCGTCCACGACGGCGAGTCGTCGGTTTCCTTCGTTCCCATGCTTGTCGAGCATGGCGAAGCGCCCGTGCTGACCGGTCATCTTGATGCGGCCAACCCGCAGGCGGCCCTGCTGGACGGCCGGCGGATGCAGGCCGTGTTTCACGGTCCGCAAGCCTATATTTCCCCGGACGACTATCTCAGCCGGCAGCTTCCCACCTGGAACTACGCCCATGTCGTCGCTTCCGGTCCGGTCGAGGAAATCCCGGGCGACGATGCGAAACGTGCGCTGCTGATCCGGATGTCGGAAACGTTCGGCGGCGCCAGCCAGGTGTTTTCGCTCGATTACGCGGATCCGCGCATGGCCGGAATGCTCGGCGGCATTCGCGCCTTTTGCATGCGCGTGGACCGCCTTGTCGGGCGACTCAAGCTTTCGCAGGACAAGAACCGCGACGACGCGCAGTCCGTCCTGGCCGCCATGAAGCGCAAATCCGCCGCACGCGAAACGGCGGTCTTCCGGTGGATTGAAGACGAGGAAATGCTGCCGTGAACTACCCGCCGCCGTACCACACCGAGACCGGGGAGGCGCGCCTGTTTGCCGCCATCGACGCGATCCGGCAGGCGACGCTGCTTGTCCCGTCGGACGGCGGCTTGCTGGTCGCGTTCACGCCGTTTCTGCTGGATCGCGAGCGGCGCGTGTTGCGCGGTCACGTGGCGCGCCGGAACCCGCAGGCGGATCTGTTCGACGGCCGCGAAGTCGAGGTGATCTTCCACGGACCGCACGCCTACATTTCACCGCAACTCAACGGCAACGATGACGTACCGACATGGAATTACGTCAACGTGCATGTCACGGGCCGCGCAGTGCGCGTCGAAGGCGAGGCGAAAACCTGGCAGTTCCTCTGCGACATGATCCGCGCGATGGAAAAAGGCAACACGGCCGCGTATCTCGCCAGCCAGGAGCGGAAACTGCGCAAGCTGTTGAACGGCATCGTGGCGCTGGAAGTGACCGTCGACAGACTCCGCGGCCGCTTCAAGCTCGGCCGCAACGACCCGGAGCCATTGCAGGAAAGGACGTTCCAGGCCTTGCGCGCGGAAACCCCGCCGTCCCTGCGCGCCTGGCTGGATACGCTTGCGCCCTGACGGGCGCCGGCCTTTCCGTCAACGCCTGCGGTTTCGCGCCCGCCACACCCCGGCGCCCGCCAGCAGCAGCCAGAACGCACCGGCGGAGCCGCCGCCTTTCACGGTAACCGACGCCGCGACGAACATGTTCCCGTCCGCCAGTCCGATGTTGGAAAGGCCGGTGTCGGCGCGCGTCGTCAATGACAGTGTCGTGCCAAGCGTGTCGTCGAGTTCCAGGTGGTCGGTCGCGAGGATGACCGAAAACCGCGCCGCCTCGCCGGGCGCGATGTCGCCCAGTTCGCAGGTGTTGTCCGTCACCGCCTCGCAGCCTTCGAAGCTCAACGGAAATTCGTTCGACATCTCGACGCGAACCGCGACGTTGCGGGCAACGACCGTGCCGTTGTTGTCGAGCGAGAAGTCCACGCGGATCGGCGCAGGAACCGTTGGCGCGACGAGGTCCGATTCCAGCACCATTTCCAGTTCCGTCGACAGCGCCGCCACGCGCACGGCGAAAACCTGCATGCCGTCGTCGAGGGTGCCGGGCACGTTCGAATCGCCACTCCAGCCGGTCAGCAGGACGCCGTTTGCAAAGGCGACGGCGGGCGCGTCCGCGCCGAATTTCATCCGGTCCTCCGGCGTGTCCTCGAGATCGTTGCCCTGGATCGAAACGCGGAACTGCTTTGCAAGCGGCACGCCGTCGGCATGCAGGAGACGGCCGAAAATCTCGAACTCGTCATCGACCAGGCTGCGCACCTCGGTCACTTCGTCGCCGAGCTCGATTTCGAATTCGGTGTCGGTGTCGCCGCGCCAGGCAATGAAGAACACGCCGTCGCTGTCGCTCCATTCGGCGGTGGCCGCCGTGGCGTCATACCTTGCGCGTTTTGCAGTATCCGTTTCCGTGTCCGTTCCCATCGTGGAAACGCGGAACTGCGCGCCCAGTGGTGCAAGACTCTCGTCGAACAGGCGTGCGAAGACTTCCTGTTCCTCGTCCACGAGCGCGCCGTCGCTGGTGTCGCCATGCCATGCGACCAGCAGGGCCCGCGTGTTCGGGTTCGAGGTCAGCGCCGGCTGCAGGCCGTCGAAGGCCGCGTCGCCGTCGGAGCCCATCGTCGAGACGCGCACGGGGTCGCCTGCGGGGACCCATTCGACGGGACACAGCGGGTCCGTGCAGCCGGGGTCCGGAGCCGGGACCGGGCCGAGGTGCTGCAGGAAAATTTCGTGTTCGTCGTCGGCGAGGCCGTACAGGCTGTCGTCGGCCTGCCAGGCGACAACGCCGTCACCGCCGTTGAAAATCACCTGGGGCCTTGTGGCGTCGCGCGCGGCGCGCACGGCAGCGTCGGTTTCACTGTCGTCGCCCACGAACGAGATCCGGAACTGCCCGCCGGCCGGCGTCGCCGTCGAATCCAGGTAGCGGCCGAATATTTCCTTTTCATCGTCGACCAGCGGCGCCGCGTCCGTGTCGCCTTCCCAGACGACCAGGTAATTGCCCAGCGGATCGACGGCGATGGACGGGTTCGCGGCATCGTAACGCGTCCGCTCCGCACCGGCCGCCGCGTCGTCGCCCATGATCGAGATGCGGACGCGCTCGCCGACCGGCTGGCCGTCGATGCCGACGCGCTGCGCGAAGATTTCGAACTCGTCGTCCACCAGCGGGGCGGTGTCGCCGTCGCCTTCCCAGACGACAAGGAATTCACCGGCGACCGGGTTCCAGGCGACCGCCGGGTTGCGCGCGTCGTACTTCGCGCGCTCGGCGGCATCGCTTTCGAGGTCGTCACCCATGAAGGAAAGCCGCTGCGACGCGTTTTCCCGGTTCAGGTTGCTGGTGGTCACCAGCCGCCCGTAGATCTCGAACTCGTCGTTGGCAAGATGCAGTTCGCCGTCGTCGCCCGCCCTCGTGTAGGCGTCGTCGCCTGCCCACACGAACAATGCGAGGTGCTGCTCCGGCGCCGTGGCGATGGCCGGCTCGTAGGCATCGTGTTCCGTGAAATCCCCGTTTGCCGACGACGGTCGCGCGACGCCGATCGAGACCTGGTCGTCGAGCACGTAATCCGCGCCGTGCGCGGCGGTCGCGCCCAGCAGCAGGCCGGCGCTGGCCAGCAGGTGTCCTGGCCGAAAAATTCGGTACATCTGATCCCTCCTTCGGGATTCGCGCAGCCGCGAAAAAGCGCGCTTGCAAAAGGGCCTGACCGTCCGGCCGGCAGCGGCGGATTATAAGTTCAATGCGCAGTCGCCATCCATGACCGCGGCGTCATTCCGCCTTGTTCGCCATCGCCTGTGGCCTCAAACTGGCGGACCTCGTACTTGACACCCCGTTTGTGCAGAAAACATGAAGATTCCGGAAATTCTCCTCGTCGAGTCCCAGCACAAGGCCGGTTCGCTGGCGAAAATCCTGCAGGTCATCGGCGATTGCGGCCTTGTCGTCGAAAACCTTGACGCAGTGCGCCGCGACCAGGACAAGACCGTCTGGGAAATCACGCTGGAAATGGACGAGGACGCCTACGTCAACGTGGGCGAGAAAATCGCCGCGCTGCCAAATGCGCGCATGCTCGGCAAATCGGATCGCGTCTTCAACCGCCACCTCGGCGGCAAGATCCGCACCGTCTCGCGCCTGCCAATCGAAACCCTGCAGGAGCTGCGCGACATCTACACGCCGGGCGTCGCGCGCGTGTGCCTCGCCATCCAGAAGGATCCCGCGCTCGCATCGCAGTACACGGCGCGGCAGAACACCGTCGCCATCATCACCAACGGCACCGCTATCCTCGGTCTCGGCAACATCGGGCCCGTCGCCGGCCTGCCGGTCATGGAAGGCAAGGCCGCGTTGCTCGCCAAGCTCGCCGATCTTTCCGGCGTGCCGATCCTTCTCGATGACGGGGATCCCGAGCATCTCATCGACGTGATCGTCGCCATCGCGCCCAGCTTCGGCGCCATCCAGCTTGAAGACATCGCGGCACCGGCGTGTTTTCGCATCGAAGCTGCATTGCGCGAACGCCTGGACATCCCCGTCCTGCACGACGACCAGCACGGCACCGCCGTCGTGACGCTGGCCGCGCTCATCAGCGCGACGCGGCGCGTCGGGCGCTCGCTGAAGGACTGCGTGGTCGGACAGATCGGCCTCGGCGCCGCCGGCATCGGCATCTCGCGCCTGCTGATGGCTTACGGCGTGCGTGAAGTCATCGGCGCGGACCTGAACGAAGGCGCGAAGAAAATGCTGGAAGACATGGGCGGTCGCGGCGCGGAACTGTCCGAACTCATGCAGCAGGCGGACATCGTCGTTGCGACCACGGGCGTGAAAGGCCTGATAAAACCCGAAATGGTGCGCGAAGGACAGCTGATCCTTGCGCTGTCCAATCCCGATCCGGAAATCGAACCGCGCGTCGCGCTGGCCGAGGGCGCCGCCTTCGCCGCCGACGGCAAGAGCATCAACAACGTGCTCGGCTTTCCCGGCCTGTTCCGCGGCGCGCTCGACGCCGGGGCGCGCGAGATCACCGACGCCATGCTGTTCGCCGCCGCCGAGACGCTCGCGCTGGTTGCGCCGGACAACGATCTCGTTCCCGATCCGCTGAATCTCGACGTGCACAAGGCCGTCGCCGAAGCGGTGGCGTTCGCGGCGAAGCATGGCGCCACGCCGGACGATGACGAGGGAACGGGAGAAGAGGAATAAGCGCGCCTGTTCAGTAGCGCAGGCCCGCTTTCCTGTAGATGAAACCGAGCAGCCAGACCGGGCCGATCAGCAGGAACTGGATGTCCTTGAAGAACGACGGCTTCTTTCCTTCGATCCTGTGGCCGATGAACTGGCCGATCCACGCGACGACAAAGATCGCCAGCGAAATCTGCCACAGCGGGGTTTCGCGTTGTGCGAGCGCGTGATTGCCGAGAATCACCGCGGCGCTGACGAAAACCATTCCGATGGCGAGCGGCCACGACAGCGCCGCGTACCAGATCATCGCCGCCGCCACGAACAGCGTTCCCCAGTTCAGCCACGGTGATACGGCTTCGAAAGCTTCCGGCCGCGGCAGCGACCACAGCAGTCCGACGAGGCTGAACACGATCGCCGGCACGCACACCCAGTGCAGCGCCTTGTTCGTGCGGTTCCGGTGGCTTTCGCCGTACTCGTCAAACCATTCGTCGGCGGTTTTCATCGACAGCTCCTGCAAGCGTTGTTCGTCAAGCATAGCTTAGCGGCGCGCGCGAAATCGTTGTACGCTGCCGCGTCACTGTTCAAGGTGCGAGGTCTGCATGACGCGGCTGATGCGATGGCTCTGGCGGATCAATGCGGTGTCGGACAAGCGCAAGATCGAACTGTATCCGCCCTTCTTTCTCATGCGCGTCAAGGTTCTCGAGATCCGCGACGACTGGCGCTTCGTGCGCATGAAACTGCCCTTGAACACCTTCTCCCGCAACCCGGGTGGCGTGATGTTCGGCGGCTACCAGGCAGCGCTGGCCGATCCCGTCGCCGCGATGGCCTGCGCGCGCGTGTTTCCCGGCTACTCCGTGTGGACGCGCGCGATGACGATCGACTTCCAGCTGGGCGGCAGCAGCGACCTCGAGCTCGTGTTCGAGTTTCCGCCCGAGCAGGAGAAAGCCATCGCCGACGAACTCGCCAGGCGTGGCCGCGCCACGCCGGAATTCGAGTACGGTTTCCACCTGGCCGACGGCCGGCGGTGCACGTTCATCAGGAACACCGTCGCCATTCGCCCGAAGGGCTATGTGAAGGCGACGACTCCGGGCGCCGACAGCGGCATGTGACGGCCCGCCGTGATTCGTCGCTTGCCCATGAAGCGTTCCTTGTTTATACCTCACGTTCAGGTTTCACGATGCGGGGGAGGCGGCATGAAAGCGCTCAAGCGGACAACCACCGAAGCGATGATCGAACACGCCGAGTCGGGCGAGCTGGACAAGCTCACCGGCGAGATGGCGCACATGTCGGAGGAAGCGCTCGCCGAACTCAAGGCGCTGGTGTGGCTGGGCAAGGACCAGGATTCGCCGAAGCACTGGGAGGCGCTGGTGATCGAGGCGAGGTTCCAGCTTGACGACCAGACCGCGCGCTATCTTGCCGACACGCCCGACCTTGCCGCCGTACTGCGCCGGGGACTGGATCAGTTGGAAGCCGCCGGCCGCATTTGACCGGTCAGGCCATCCTGATATGACTCGCGCCGTTTCCGCGGATGACATTCTCGACGCCGCACTCGGAATCGCCGCGGACTGCCACTGGGAAACGGTGCGGCTCGCCGATGTCGCGGCATCGCTCGATATTCCGCTGGCCGATATTCACCGCCATTTTCCCGACAAGGAATCGCTGGTCGATGCGCTCTGGAATCGCGCCGATGCGGCGCTCCTCGCCGGCGCGGAGGATTCCGCCTTGCCGGGCATGGATGTTCCCGAGCGGCTTGAGCAACTCGTCTTCACCTGGCTGAACGCCCTGGCGCCCTACCGGCGCACGGTGCGCGAAATGCTGCTGGTCCGGCTCGAACCCGGCCATCTCCACATCCAGGTTCCCGCACTGTTGCGCGTTTCGAAAACCGTACAATGGCTGCGCGAAGCCGCCGGCCTGCGCGCCGCGTTTGCCTGGCGCGCGCTGGAGGAAACTGCGCTGACGACGCTGTTCATCGCGACATTCACGGCGTGGCTGCGTGACGGGAAGCGTGCCCGGGAGATTCTGCGCGGCGGCCTGCATGCCGCGCGCGCCGTTCGCACCCGCATTGGCCCCCCGGATTGAAAGGAAGGACATGGACACGATCACGCACGCCATCAGCGGCGCTGTCATTGGCGCCGCCACCAGTCGCGGCAATCCTCAGGAAATGCGCCGGCGTGCGTTGTGGGGCGCGTTGTTCGCCGCGTTTCCCGACACCGACGCCGCGATCGCGCTGTTCACCGACACGCTCACCTATCTCAACGCGCACCGCGGCGTCACGCATTCCGTCGTGCTGCTGCCTGCCTGGGCGGCGCTGCTCGGATGGATCGCCGCGCGGGTGCGGGGACAGCGCTGGCGCGACATGGCCTCGCTCGCGGCGGCCGCGCTGGCCGCGCACATTCTTGGCGACCTGATCACGTCCTACGGCACGCGCATCTTCGCGCCGGTATACGATGCGCCGCTCGCGTTCCCGATCACCTTCATCATCGATCCGGTGTTCACGCTGATTCTTCTCGCCGGACTGGTCGCCGCGCTCGCGCGTTCGCGGCCGGTTTTCGCGACGGCTTCTGGCGTCGTGCTCTGCGGCTGGCTGGTCCTGCAGGTGTTCGCGCAACAGGCGGCGACGCGGGTGGGCATCGCGTACGCGGAAACACTCGGCGTGCCGGACGCGCCCGTGGTCGCGTTCCCGCAACCGCTGTCGCCGTTCAACTGGAAGATCGTGATTGCGGAAGGCGACAACTATCACCGCGCCTACCTGAACCTGCTGGAGGACGAGTCCCGTCCGCCCGCCGGCGAAGCGGCGGCCTTCATCACGCGCCTGCGCTCCGCCTATCAGCCGGCGGATGCCTTGCAATGGGAAATCCACAAGCGCTGGCCGCGCGGCGAGGAGTTGCGCGCGCTCGCCGTGGCCGCGTGGGAGGCGCCCGCGTTCGAAGGTTTCCGCGAGTTCGCGCTGTTGCCGTATGTCACTGCCATTCGGGGTGACACGCGCGACGTCTGCGTCTGGTTCACCGACCTGCGTTTCACCCTGCCGGCGATGCAGGCGCCGTTCGAGTACGCCATGTGCCGCGATGCGGACGGGTGGGCGCTGAACGTGGAGTGAAGGCGAGCGCCGGGATTCGTGACGCGGCGCCCGGTGCGCCCACCGTCATTCCGCCGAATATTCCGGCCACCGTTCCGGCGCGCCGTCGCGAATGGCGGCGAGCAGCTGCCGGCGCTGCCTGAGCAGCAGCCGGCAAACCTGCAGGGATGCGTTCTGGCGCGGACTGCACGCGTCGCCGTGTTCCGCGATGCGCGCCTCGTAATAGCGGATGTCGGCGAGCACGGCGGCCTCGTCGGGCAATCCCTTCGTGTTGTCGTTCCCCTGACCCATGCGCAAAGCTTACGTCGCGAAAACCGCCGCAGCGTCAGCGCAGTCGCCTGCATGCCTGTGCGAAATTTCGCAAAGCACGGTAGGCCAGGGGCGCATCTGGTAACATGTGGCGCTTTCCCGCAAGACTCCGGTTTTCCATGAAGGCACTTTCCATACGCAATCTGCGCAAGGTCTATGCCGGCGGCGTCGAGGCTGTGCGCGGCATCGATCTCGAGGTCGAGGAAGGCGATTTCTTCGCGCTGCTCGGGCCGAACGGCGCGGGCAAGACCACCACCATCGGCATCGTCACCTCGCTGGTGAACAAGACCGAGGGCAAGGTCGACGTCTTCGGCCATGACATCGACACGCATTTCGACCAGGCCAAGGCGTGCATCGGCCTCGTGCCGCAGGAAATCAACTTCAACCAGTTCGAGAAGGTCCAGGACATCGTCGTGAACCAGGCGGGCTTCTACGGCATTCCGCGAACGCTGGCCCGCGAGCGCACCGAAAAATACCTGAAGGAACTGCACCTCTGGGACAAGCGCAACGAAATGTCCCGCAATCTTTCCGGCGGCATGAAGCGCCGCCTGATGATCGCGCGCGCGCTGGTGCACGAGCCGAAACTGCTGATACTCGACGAGCCGACCGCAGGCGTGGATATCGAGATCCGCCGCTCCATGTGGAGTTTCCTGCAGAAGATCAACCGCGCCGGCACCACCATCATCCTCACCACGCATTATCTCGAGGAAGCGGAAAGCCTCTGCCGCAACATCGCGATCATCAATCACGGCCGCATCGCCGAGAACACGCGCATGAAGACGCTGCTGGAGAAACTGCACGTCGAAACTTTCGTGCTGGACCTGCGCGAGCGCGTCACCGAATTGCCGACGTTTCCCGGCTATGCCGTCACGCCCGTGGACGACACCACGCTGGAAGTCGAGATCAGCAAGGAGCAGAGCATCAACGAACTGTTCGAACTGCTCTCCGCGCGCGGCGTGCATGTGGTTTCGATGCGCAACAAGGTGAACCGGCTGGAAGAGCTTTTTGTCAGGCTCGTCGAGAACCGCAACAGCGACGCGCAAGCGTCCTGAAAGAATCGGGAAGCAGGCAGCAAATGTCACGCATCAAGCAGAATTTCATCGGCTTCCAGACCATCGTCAACCGCGAGGTCACGCGCGTGCTGCGCATATGGGTGCAGACCATCGTGCCGCCGGCCATCACCATGACGCTGTACTTCATCATCTTCGGCAGCCTCATCGGCCGGCGCATCGGCGACATGGGCGGTTACGACTACATGGCCTACATCGCGCCCGGCCTCATCATGATGTCCATCATCACCAACAGCTACGCGAACGTCGCGTCCAGCTTCTTCGGTGCGAAGTTCGGCCGTCATGTCGAGGAACTGCTCGTCTCGCCGCTGCCGAACGCGTACATCCTCATGGGTTACGTCATGGGCGGCGTGCTGCGCGGCCTGCTGGTCGGCGGCGTGGTGACCGTGGTCGCGCTGTTCTTCACCGACCTCGACGTGAAGCATCCGTTCATCACCTTCAGCACCGTGCTGCTGACCGCGATCGTGTTCTCGCTTGGCGGTTTCATCAACGCGGTGTTCTCGCGCAAGTTCGATGACATCTCGATTGTCCCGACCTTCATCCTCACGCCGCTGACCTACCTCGGCGGCGTGTTCTATTCCATCGAACTGCTGCCGGATTTCTGGGAGAACGCCTCGCGCCTGAATCCGATTCTCTACATGGTCAACGCCTTCCGCTTCGGCATCCTCGGCGAGTCCGACATCGCCATCGGCACCGCCTACGCCATCATCGGCGTCTTCATGGTGGCGCTGTACGGCCTGAGCCTGTTCCTGATGAACCGCGGCGTGGGGTTGAGGTCGTGACGATCGCCGCGGATCCGCGGAAATCCTGTTGATCCTTTCCGCTGCTCTTCAAAAGAAAAACCCCGCCTTTCGGCGGGGTTTCCTTTTTCATCGGATTCCGGAAAAACCGGTTACTTCAGGTTCTCCTCAAACAGCTTGAAGATCCGCCGGTACTCGTCCAGCCAGGATGCCGGATGCACAAAGCCGTGCGGATCCAGCGGATACGGCGCGATCGTGAAGTTTTCCTTCTCGAGTTCGATCAGGCGCTGCACGAGGCGCACCGAGTCCTTGAAGAACACGTTGTCGTCCTGCATGCCGTGCGCGATGAGCATCGGATCGTTCGCGTAGTTCTCCGCGAACTCGATCGGCGACGATTTCTCGTACGCCATCGGATCGACCAGCGGCGTGTTGAGGATGTTCGAGGTGTAGCCGTGGTTGTAATGCATCCAGTCGGTAACGGGACGCAGCGCCGCGCCGGCGGCGAAAGCGTCCGGCGCGCGGAACAGCGCCATGAACGCCATGAAGCCGCCATAGGAGCCGCCGTAGATGCCGACGCGTTCGGGATCGACGTTGCGGTTTTCCACCATCCACTTCACGCCGTCGAGAAGGTCTTCCAGTTCCGGATGACCCATCTGCCGGTAGATCGCCGTGCGCCAGTCGCGGCCGTAGCCGGCGGAGGCGCGGTAATCCATGTCGATCACGACATAGCCGTGCCGCGCGAGCAGGTTGTTGAACATGAACTCGCGGAAGTAGCTCGACCAGCCCTTGTGCACGTTGTGCAGGTAGCCCGCGCCATGCACGAACACCACGCCCGGATAGGTTTTCGAAGGATCGTAATCCTTCGGCGTGTAAACGCGCGTGTAGATGGGGCGATCGACATGCGACGACGGCACCTCGACGATTTCGGGCGTCATCCAGTCATGGGAAAGGAACTCATCGCTCACGGTATGCGTGAGCTGGCGTGCGTCATCGCCGCCGATGCGTTTCACGTACAGCTCGGGCGGCCGCGCCGGCGCGTCGTGCTTGAAGAGAATGCGCGTCTCGTCCGGCGAAAGCAGGAACGGATTCAGCGAATCGCCGCCGCGCTGCCGGCTGAACGGTTCGACGCCGATGCGGGTCAGTTGCTCGACGCCACCGCCGCTGACCGCGACACGCCAGACCTGGTGTTCGCCGGGATGCCGGCGGTTGCCGACGAAATAGATGAACCTGCCGTCGCGGCTGATGACGGGACTGGAAACTTCCCAGTCGCCCCGGGTCAGCGCACGCGCCCGCTCGCCGGCCTTCTTCACATAAAGATGCGAGTAGCCGCTTTCCTCGGAGAGGAACCACAGCGTTTCGTTGTCGGGCAGCCAGCCGAACTCGTTGAAGTACCAGTTGATCCACGCGGCGTCGTGCAGGCGATGCTGGTTGTCGAGTTCGACGTCATCGAAATCCACGGTCGCGATCCAACGGTCCTTGTTGTCGATGGAATGCGCCTGCACGGCGGCTTTCGACCCGTCGCGCGTCCACGCGATGCCCTCGAAGGTCACACCGCGCACGTCCGGCGCTTCAAGCGCCTTTTCGACCTTGTCGCGTGCGCCGCCGTTTTCGACGTGATACGCGATCGCGTCATCGCGCAGCGCCGCGAGCGGATCGTCCTCGATGCCGGGCAGTTCGTTCGTCGCCAGTTCGGTCACGGTGCCGTTCTCGAGATCGACCAGGTGCAGCGTCTGCGGCGCCGGCGGATTGAGGCCGACCAGCGTGCGGACGTCGCGGTTTTCGACATAGCCGCTTTCGGTGACGTAGTTCGGCATGCTGCCGTTGTTGCCGTTCGTGTATTCCTCCGCGACGGTGACGATGAGCAGGTAGCGGCCGGCGGGCGACAGGCTGACGTCGCGGATTTCGACGTCGTCGCCAAGCCAGATCGGCGGATCCAGCTGCGTCGGATCGTTCACGGCAAGCTCGCGTTCGTGCCGGCGTTCCGTCGCCTCCTTGCGGTTTTCCTCGCGCAGCGTGCCGAACAGCCGCGTCTGCTGATCCTCGAGATAATCGAAGCCGGGTGCCTTCGCGGCGGGATCGTCTTCGGTCTTCAGTTCCGCGACCTGGGCGGTAAGGCCGCTCGCGGGATCGAAGACGAAGAACGTGAAGCCTTCGCGCCAGGCAATGCGCCGGTCGTCCGCCATGAAGAACGGCGCGGCTTCGCTCGCCGCGGTGCGCGTGATCTGGCGCGTTTCGTTGCTTTCAAGATCGGCGAGAAAGACGTCGCCGTCCTTCAGGTAGACGCGTCGCGCGAAGTCCTGGCTGTACTGTCCGCGCGCGCCCGGCACGCCGGCGAGCGCCGCGCCGTCGAGCAGGGTCGATTTTCCGGTCGCGGGATCCAGCGCGTACTGGTCGTAAAAGTTTTCGCCGCCGCGCTTCTGCGAGTAATAGACCGTTTCGCCGTCCAGGCTCCAGTAGGCGTCCACGGGCGGATTGCCGATCCAGTCCGGGCTTTGCATGATGAGCTTGAGACTGAGGCCGTCCTCGGTCAGCGAATCGTCCGCATGCGCGACGCCGAACAGCGGGCCCGCGAACACGGCGCACAACAGCGCCGCGCTTTGTCGTTTCAGGAACATGGTTTCTCCTCTGCAAGTCCCGTGGTCATTCTTTCAGCGCCTGTGAAAGATCCGCGATCAGGTCGTCGGCGTGTTCCAGGCCGACGGACAGGCGCAACAGGTTGTGCGCCGAGCGGCGCTGCGCGCCTTCCACCGAGGCGCGGTGTTCGATCAGGCTTTCCACGCCGCCAAGGCTGGTCGCCTGCTGGAAAATCTTCGTGCGCGACGCGACCGCGCGGGTCGCGTCTTCATCGCCGCGAAACAGGAACGACACCATGCCGCCGAAATCCCGCATCTGGCGTTTCGCGGTTTCATGCCCGGGGTGCGCGGCAAGTCCGGGATAGAAGACCTTTTCCACGGCGGTTTGTTCAGTCAGCCATGCGGCGATGCGGCGCGCGGATTCGGCATGCTGCTTCACGCGCAGCGGCAAGGTCGCGAGGCTTCTTAGCAGCAGCCAGCAATCGAACGCCGACGGCACCGCGCCGCCGTCGATCTGCCAGGCGCGCAGTCCTGCCGCGAGTTCCGCATCGCGCGTCGCAAGCACGCCGCCGAGAAGGTCGCTGTGGCCGCCGAGATATTTCGTGCTGCTGTGCATGACGATGTCGATGCCGTGATCCAGCGTTCGTTGCAGCACGGGCGTTGCCAGCGTGGCGTCGCAGGCGGTGAGAATGCCGCGGTTGGCTGCAAGCGCGGCGACGGCAGCGAGATCGGTGATCTTGAGTTCGGGATTGGAGGGCGATTCCAGCCACAGGAGCCGCGTTTTCGGCTGCAGTTCGCGTTCGATGTTGCCGGTGTCCGAGGTGTCGCAGTAAGTCACGCCGATGCCGCGGGGCTTCAGCCAGTCGTCGATGAAACGGATCGCGCCGTGATAGGCATCGCCGCTGACGATCGCGTGATCGCCGGGCGCAAGCTGCGCGAACACCGCGCCCACGGCCGCCATGCCGGAACTGAAACACAAGGCCTCGCCGCCGCCTTCGAGCAGCGCCAGGGCGTTTTCCAGCCGTGCTCTTGTCGGGTTCGACGCGCGCGCGTACTGGTGACCGGCAGCAAAGCCGCCGTCCGCATCGCGCAGGAACGTCGTCGCCGGCTTGAAGGCCGGTGCAAGGCCGTGGTCGCCGGTTTCCGGTTCGTGGCCAGCGTGCACGGCGAGGGTTTCCAGCCGCAGCTTGTCGTGCATTGCCGCCCCCCGGGCCGATGAAGTCGCCGATTGTCACACAGGGGCGCGCCGTGGCGCATCCTTCGCCTGCAAGGCTACACTGGCAGGGAACTCAAGCGACCGGAGGAAGGCATGTCGGGACTGGATTTCAACGTCGTGGCCGTGCTGGTTGCTGCCGCGGCAGGGTTTGCGGTCGGCGGCATCTGGTATGCGCCGTTCCTGTTCGGCCCGCTGTGGTCGCGCATGAGCCCGCTGGAAGACGACCAGCGCGGCAATTCCGGCACGCGCGAATATGCCGTCGCGGTGGCGTGCACCATTGTCCAGGCGCTCGTGCTCTACCTCATTCTGCTATCAACGGAAACGCTCGCCATCGCACCCGCGCTGTGGATGGGCCTGCTGCTCTGGGCGGGTTTCACTGCCGCGCCCTCGCTGTCCGAGGCCGTGTTCTCGCGCCGTTCGCTCGGTGCATGGCTGGTCGACAGCGGGCACCGGCTGGCCGTCACGCTGGTGATGGCGACGGTGTTGTCG
>DASVCH010000088.1:0-18130 GCA_036381715.1 Gammaproteobacteria bacterium
TGGCGCTCGGCAAGCGCGCGCTGCTGGCGACACGGCGAAACGCAGGCTATTTTGAAGCTGAAGTGATATTGCCGCAGGATGCCGATCATGCACGTACTGATCGTTGACGACGAGGCGCCGGCACGACTCCGCTTGCGCGGCCTGTTGCAGCAGATTCCGGACGTCACTGTCGCGGGTGAAGCCGGCGACGGCGCGAGCGCGCTGAAGCAGTTCGATGCGCTCAACCCGGACGTCGTACTGCTGGACATCCGCATGCCAGGGATGGACGGCCTCGAGTGCGCGCGGCATCTCGCCGGACTCGCCACGCCGCCGGCCGTCATCTTCACCACCGCGTACGACCGCTTCGCCATCGAAGCCTTCGAGGCCCAGGCGATGGATTATCTCGTCAAGCCCGTGCGCCGCGAGCGCCTTCAGGCGGCGCTGGAACGCGCCGGCAAACCGAACGCCGCGCAGCGCACCGCGCTGCTGGACGGAAGCAACGCGAAGCGGCGCCAGCTGTGCGTGCGCGTGCGCGACAACCTGCGGCTGATCGACCTGGAAAACGTGTTCTATTTTCGCGCGGACCAGAAATACGTGACGGTGCGGCACAGCGGCGGCGAAGTGCTGATCGAGGATTCGCTGAAATCGCTGGAAGACGAGTTCGGCGGCGATTTCGTGCGCGTGCATCGCAACGCGCTGGTCGCGGTGCGCGCCATCGACGGGCTGGAAAAGGACGAGGTCGGGCATTTCCATGTCCGCATGCGCGAGATCGGCGAAAGGCTGGAAGTCAGCCGCCGGCTCGTGCCGGACGTGCGCAGGCTGATTCGGTCCGCATAAGCGCGTAGAATTCCGCGGCCCGATGACCCGGAGCGCGCAGCCCGCGCGCTTCCGCCGCAGACACCCGCGAAGAACATGTCCCCCATGCCTACGAAAATCCGCATCGCCACCCGCAAATCGCCGCTCGCCCTGTGGCAGGCGGAGCACGTCGCCGCCCGCCTGCGCGAGGCGCATCCCGGCATCGGGACCGAACTCGTGCCGATGAGCACACGCGGCGACGAGATTCTCGATCGCGCGCTGTCGAAGGTCGGCGGCAAGGGCCTGTTCATCAAGGAACTGGAGCTGGCGATGCAGGAAGGCCTTGCCGATCTTGCCGTGCATTCGATGAAGGACGTCACCGCGGAAATGCCGGACGGCTTCACGCTCGCCGCGATCCTCGAACGCGAAGACCCGCGCGACGCGTTCGTTTCGAACCGTTACGCGAACTTCGACGAACTGCCGGAAGGCGCGCGCGTCGGTTCATCGAGCCTGCGCCGCCAGTGCCAGCTGAAGGCGCTCAGGCCGGATCTTGAACTTGTCAGCCTGCGCGGCAATGTCGGCACGCGGCTCGGCAAGCTCGACGCCGGCGAGTTCGACGCCATCATTCTCGCCGCCGCCGGTCTCGACCGCCTCGAAATGCAGGATCGCATCGCGGCGCGCATCGCGCCCGAACAATGCCTGCCTGCCATCGCGCAGGGCACGCTCGGCATCGAATGCCTGGCAGGCAACGCGAACATCATCGAGCTCGTGAACGTGCTGGAGCATCCGCCGACTGCCTTGATCACGCGCGCCGAACGCGCGCTCAACAAGCGCCTGCAGGGCGGTTGCGACGTTCCCGTCGCGGGTTTTGCGGAACTTGAAGGCGACGCGATCCGCCTGCGCGGTCTCGTCGGCCTGCCCGACGGCACCCTGGTGGTGCGCGGCGAGCAGCGCGGCAGCGCGCAGGATCCGGAAGTCCTCGGCGAAGCGCTCGCGGACGACATGCTCGCGCGCGGCGCGGCGGACGTGCTGGCACGCCTGCGCGCGGAAACCGGACAGTGAAGCTGGCGGGCGCGCGCGTTGTCGTCACGCGGCCCGCCGGTCGCGGTGAATCGCTGTGCGAGCGTATCAAGGCCGCCGGCGGCGAAGCGCTGTCCTTTCCCGTCATCGACATTCACGCGCTCGACAACGTGCAGCCGCCGGACGGCCGGGCGGATTGCATCGTCTTCACCAGCGTTGCGGCCGTCGAACACGGCGCACGCCTGGTGTCGTCCGCCGGGATGGAAACCGCCGCCATCGGCCGCGCCACCGCCAATGCCCTGCGCGATGCCGGCATTGCACCCGCCCATGTGCCCGAACGCGAGGAATCGGAAGGCCTGCTCGCGCTGCCGGCATTCGGGAACGTTGCCGGCAAGACGATCTGGATCGTGAAAGGCCGCGGCGGCCGCGAGCTGCTGGCGGACACCTTGCGTGAACGCGGCGCGCGGGTTTTTCCCGTCGAGGTGTACGAACGCGGCAGGCCGATGACAGGCGTCGAGCCGTTGCTGGAACGCTGGCGCGCGCAAGCGATCGATGCCGTCGTCGTTTCCAGCCGCGCCGGTCTTGAAAACCTGCACGCCATGCTGGACGCCGAAGGCCGGCAATACCTTCGCAAAACGCAACTGGTGATGCCGACGCCGCGTATGCTTAAATTGGCGCTCGAATTCGACGTGCAACCCGCGCCCGTCATCGCCGCAGGCGCATCCGACGATGCCCTCCTGGCGGCGCTCGAAGGCTGGTGGCGCGACCGGCTCCAGGATTCCCGATGAACAACGAAAACCACAACGGCAAGACGGAAAAGCCGTCGCCGGAAACCACGCCGGAAAAACCGGCAACGGCCGCGGCGGGCAAGCCGAAACCGGAGCGGCCCGCGCGCAAGCGCGGCTTCGGCCGCCTGCTTGCACGCCTCCTGCTGCTGTTGCTCGTCGCCGGCGGCCTGGGCGTCGCGGGCTGGTTCGGCTGGCAGTGGCTGCGCGGCGAGAAATCGGCGTACGACGACACGATCGCGCAACAGGGCGCGGCGATCGCGCGCCTGGAAGCGGAAATCGAACGGCTGCGTGAAACGCGCGCGGCAAAGGACGACATGACCGCCCTGCGCGAGGACGTCGAAACCGCGGGCATGGAACTGCGCGATCGCATGAACCGGATCGCGTCGGACATGGATGCGCTGAGCGACGCCGCGCAAGGCGGACGCCGCGATCTCATGCGCGCGGAAATCGAATACCTGCTGCGCGTCGCCGCCGACGCGCTGTATCTCACCCAGGACGTCGACACGGCGATCTATGCGCTGCAGGCCGCGGACGACCGCTTGCGCCGTCTCGGCGATCCGCGCTTCATGCCCGTGCGGCGGCTGATTGCCGATCATCTGCAGGAACTCGGCGCGATCAGCGTGCCGGACATCAACGGTAGGGCGCTGCAACTGGGCAGCCTGATGCGACAGGTTTCGGAGCTGCCCCTGCGCCAGTCGCAGCACGCGCGCGCCGCGGACGACGCCGTCGCAGGCGCACCCGTCGACGCGAACGTGTGGCAGCGATTCCGTGACGGCGTCGCGCGCCTGTTCGACAAGCTCGTCGTCGTGCAGAGCGCCGAGCCGCCACCGCCGCTGCTGAAACCCGAGGAGCATTTCTTCCTGTATCGCAACGTCGAACTGCAGCTCGCGGCCGCGCGCGCGGCGCTGCTGATGGGCGATGCCGCGGTATACCGGCAAAGTCTTGAAACGGCGCGCGAGTGGCTGAACCGCTACTTCGATACGAATGATCCGGCCGTCGCGAACGCCATCGCGCAGATTTCCGAACTGCTCGAGGTCACCCTGCAGCCGTCGCTGCCTGACGTCACCGCGGCGCTGGAGCGCTTCCGCACCCTGCAAAACGGAGCGCAGGCGGAATGATTCGCTGGATTCTTTTCCTGCTGCTGACGCTCGTCGCCGCGGTCGCGCTCGGCGTCGGTCTTGCCGAAGACCCGGGCCTCGTGCGCATTTTCCACGGCGGCACCGCGATCGAAATGACGCTCGCGGTATTCGCGCTGCTCTGCGTCGGCGGACTGCTCGCGCTGTGGCTGCTGGTCACGCTGGTCATCTGGATCTGGGAATTTCCCGCAAGGCTGCGCGCGCGGCTGGCGCGGCGCCGGCAAGTGCGCGCACGTCGCGCGTTGACGCAGGGACTCATCGAAATCGCCGAAGGCCGCTGGCGCGAAGGCGAACGCCGCCTGACGCGCAACGCACGCGACAGCGAAGTGCCGCTCATCAATTACCTCGCCGCCGCGCGCGCCGCGCAGTTGCTGGAGGAGGACGAACGCCGCGACGCGCACCTGAAGGCCGCTTATGAAAGCACGCCGCAGGCCACCGTCGCGGTGCTGCTCACGCAGGCGGAACTGCAGATCGCGCATGGCCAGGTGGAACACGCGCTCGCCACCTTGCGGCGCCTGCAGGAACACAGCCCCGGACATGCCTTCGGCCTGAAACTGCTGGCGCGCGTTTACGAACACCTGGGCGAATGGCGCAACCTCGAATCGCTCATTCCGCGGCTGCGCAAGACGAACGTCATCCGCCCCGCCGACCTCGAGCGCATCGAAGTGCGCACCCTGCAGGAAGCCTTCGTGGCCGCCGCGGCGGAAGGTCCCGCCGTGCTCGAAACCATCTGGCGCAACACGCCGCGCCGGATGCGGAAGAACCGCGGGGTTGTCGTCGCCTACGCCGCCGCGCTGATGGAGAACGATGCGGGCGACCGCGCCGAAGCCGTGCTGCGCGACGCTCTCAAGTCCAACTGGGATGACGAACTGGTGCTGATGTACGGCGATGTGCGCAGTTCGCAGCCCGAAAAACAGCTCGGCCGCGTGGAATCCTGGCTCAAGGAACACGGCGACAGCGCTGCGTTGCTCTACGCCGCCGGTCACCTCTGCGCCGCGAACCGCCTCTGGGGCAAGGCGCGCAGCTATCTCGAAACAAGCGCGCGCATCCAGCCGCGCGCGCAGACGTACCGCCGTCTTGGACAACTGCTCCAGGATCTCGGGCAGCCGGAAGCGGCGATGCAGGCGTTCAGGAAAGGGCTGGAAATGTGTCCGGAATCAAGAGGTGCGTGAGTAGCGGTACCCGATTCTCGACGCTTCGCGCCGGCGTGTATTGCCCTCTGGATTTCGCCCCCTCAATGCGAACTCAACGTTCCCCGGTCAGATGCCGGTGTTCGTCGGCAAGTGCATCAAGCTTCGCCTGGACCTCGGGGGCGAAATCGAACGAATCGAAGAACAACTGCTCGTACGGCAATCCCGCGGCAAGAAATGCCGCTTTCGCCGCGGCGATCATCGGCGGCGGCCCGGCCATGTAGACGTCATGCGCCGCCAGGTCCGCATGATCCTCGATCACGGTCTCGTGCACCCAGCCCCTGCGCCCCTGCCAGCCGGCATCCGGCTCGGACAGCACGGGCGTGAACGTCACGTTGCCGTGCTCGCGCGCCCATTGCTCGGGCAGCGCCTGCAGGTAGAAATCACGCGACTGGCGCACGCCCCAGTACAGGTGCACGGGCCGCCGCAGCCCGATGTGAAAGGCGTGTTCCAGCATGGCTTTCAGCGGCGCGAAGCCGGTGCCGCCGCCGACAAGAATGACCGGCCGTTCGGAATTCTCGCGCAGATAGAAACTTCCCAGCGGACCCTGCAGGCGGACCAGCGCCTTCTCGCGCATTTCCGCAAAGACCTTCGTGGTGAATTCACCGCCGGGAATGTGGCGGATGTGCAGTTCAAGCAACTCGTCGCGATGCGGCGCGTTGGCAAGTGAAAAGCTGCGGCGGCCGCCGCCGTCGCGCAGCAGGATGTCGATGTATTGGCCGGCGAGGAATTGCAGCCGCTCGACCGCGGGCAGCTTCAGCCAGACGCGCATGGTGTCGTGGTTCAGCTTTTCCATCTTCACCACGCGCGCCGGCAGCGTCTTGATGACGACGTCGCCGAGGCCGGTCAGTTCCTGCGCCTCGACAACGATGTCGTCCTCCGGGTGCGCGCGGCAGGCCAGCACGTAACCTTCGGCGATTTCGCGGTCGGTCAGGCCGAGCGGCGGACACTCGGGATAATCGACGCGGCCCGAAACCAGCCGGCAGGCGCAGGTGCCGCAACTGCCGGAGCGACAGCCGTACGGCAGCGCGACGCCCTGGCGAAGCGCGGCGTCGAGAATGCTTTCCTCGCGCTCGACGACGAATTCGCGCCCGCTCGGAACCAGGCGAACCTTGAAGCTCATGGGATCATTCTTGCGGATTTTGCCGGCATCCGTATTTCCTGAGTAAATTAGTCATGTATTGTCGCGCAATCCGGCGCCAAACTGAACAAGGCATCCCTCATGAAAATTCTCGTCATCGGCTGCGGATACGCGGGATCGCGGATCGCGGCCCTGCACCTGGCGCGCGGCGACCAGGTCACCGCAACCGCGCGGAACCCGGGCCGCCGGAAACCTGTCAGCGGCCTGGAATGGCTGGCACTGGAACTCGACGCGCCGGCACCGCCGCTGCCGGAGGCCGATCGCGTCTATTACGCGGCGCCGCCACCCGCGGCCGGTCGCGACGATCCATGGCTGAAAGCGCTGCTTGAGCGCCTGCCGCCGCCGCAACGTTTCGTGTATCTCGGCAGCACCGGCGTTTATGGCGACCGTGGCGGCGCGCTGGTCGATGAAACCGCACCGCTTGAGCCTGGAACCGATCGTGCCCGCCGCCGGCTGGAGGCGGAAAACATTGTGCGGGCGTGGTCCGAGCGCCGTGGCGTTACGGCGGCGATCCTGCGAATCGCCGCCATCTACGGGCCCGGCCGCCTGCCGCTGGACCGCCTTCGCGCGGGGAAGCCGGTGCCGGACCCCGCGGATACCGGGCCGGGAAACCGGATTCACGTCGACGACCTTGCGAACGCCGCACTCGCGGTCGCGGATTCCGGAAGGAGCGGCGCATGGAACGTCAGCGACGGGCACCCCATGAGCATCGCCGATTTCACGGACTACGTTGCCGATCTCGCCGGCCTGCCCCGGCCGCGTCGCGTGCCGCTGGCGTCACCGGAAATCTCTCCCGGAATGCGCAGCTTCCTCCGCGAAACCCGCCGTATCGACAACCGGAAACTCCTCGCCCTGCCCGGCTTCCGTCTCCTTTTCCCGGATCCTCGCGACGGTATTCGCCAAAGCATATCAAAGTAACTTGGTAATTTGGTACGTTTCATCTAGAATACCGTCATGAAAACCGACGGACAACACGCCGTGGAACGCGTCCAGACCGGCGTTCGCCTGGAAAAATCCCTGGTGAAGGTGCTGCGCGGCCTGGCCGAATACCTGGACATCAGTCTCGGCGACCTGCTGGAAGGCATCGTGCTGCACGCCTTCGAAGGCCGCTCGGCCTTCGGCGACAAGCCGGAACTGCTGGCGGCGATTGCGGGCTTGAAGAAGGTCTACGGCATGAATTACGGCGCCGAAGCGGCGCACCGGCTGATCGAGAAGGAGGACGGGAAATGAACGATTCGGAGTTTCTCGCGGCTCTCGAAGACGGCAGCCTGCCGAAGCCCGAGTTCACGCACCGCAATCACTTGCGCGCGGGCTGGCTGTACCTCGAGCGGCACCCGCTGCCCGAGGCGGCCATGGCGTGCGCGCTGGCCATCCAGAAATATGCCGCCGGGCTGGGCCTGCCGGAGAAGTTTCATCTCACGCTGACGCTGGCGTTCATGCACATTCTCGCGGAACGCCGCGAACGGCATCCGGCACGCGACTGGGAAACCTTCCTGGCCGCCTGCCCGGACCTGCAGCAGGATGCGAAAGCATTGATCGCGCAGTACTACAGCGAGCCGGTTCTCGATTCCGAGCGCGCACGGAAAACGTTCGTGCCGCCGGACCGCCAGCCGCTGCCGCTAACCGCCTGAAGGCAGCCGGCTCGCCGCCCAGGCGAGTCCCAGCCAGCCGGCGATGAAGGCGAGCCCGCCGAGCGGCGTGACCGCGCCGAGCCAGCGCAGCTCCGTCAGCGCGAGCAGGTACAGGCTTCCCGAGAACAGCACGATACCCGCGGCGAGCAGCCAGCCCGCCAGCGCCAATGACGCCTGCTGCCAGTGCAGTGCCGCGAAACCGATTGCGACCATGCCGAGTGCGTGAACCAGGTGGTAGTGAACCGCGGTCTGCCACACGGCGAGCATCCCGGCATCCAGCCGGTCCTTCAGGGCGTGCGCGCCGAACGCGCCAAGCATCACGCCCGCCGCGGCGGCAACCGCCCCGGCGATCAGCAGGCTTCGCATGATTTTTCTCCCGTCAGTTGCGCTTGCGGTACCGCTCCAGCAGCCGCGCGCGCAACACGACCGCCTGGTTGTGCGCTTTGTCCGCCGCGCCGAACACGAGCGTCAGCCGCGGTTGCGCGAGCGCGAGCAGTTCGTCCAGCACTTCGCCCTTGCCGCGCAGTTCGGCGCGATACCGCCGCCGGAACTCGGTCCAGCGGGACGCGTCGTGCCCGAACCATTTGCGCAGCTCGTCGCTGGGCGCAATGTCCTTGCACCAGGCGTGGAGTGCGAGTTCCGCTTTCGAACGGCCGCGCGGCCAGACGCGGTCGACGAGCACGCGCCGGCCGTCGTCGCGCGCGGGCGCGTCGTAGGCGCGTTTCAGGCGGATGTCGGGCTCGGCCATGGCGTCGAGCATAGGCCGGCCGCCGCGCGAGGTGAAGGCTATTCGACGTTGAGGATGGAGATCAGTTCGGGCTGGACGATGGCTTCGACCCGGTCGCCGGGCGCAAAACCTGTCGCGGACATGTAGTTGCCTTCCAGCACAAGGCGCGCCATGCCGTCCTCGCCCTGTTCAACGGTCAGGGTCACGACGCGGGACCGGACGGTTCGCGGATCGACGGCTGGCTTTTCTTCGGTTTCGTTCATTTGGCGGCTCTCCCTGTCGCAGTGATTTGCACAGCCGGCGATTTTCCCACGCGGCGTTCCGGTGCAGGCCCTCGGACGCGCCGGGTTTGCCCCTGCCGCCGGCCCGGTTTTCCTCGCGGACAAACCTGAAAAACGCCGCTTCAGGATTTCCAGGGCTCGGGGCGGTGCAAGGCGTAGCCCTGGACGTAGTCGACGCCAATGCGCCGCAGGGCGTCGAGAATGCCGTCGTCCTCGACGAACTCGGCAATCGTGCGGATGCCGATGATCTTGCCGACGCGATTGATGGCTTCGACCATGGAGTAGTCGGTCCGGCTGCGCGCGATCTCGCGCACGAACGAGCCGTCGATCTTGAGGAAGTCCGGCGCGATCTGTTTCAGGTAGCGGAACGACGACAGGCCCGAGCCGAAGTCGTCCAGCGCGACCTTGCAGCCGAGCTCGCGCAGCACGTCGATGAAGCCGAGCGCGTCGTCGAAATTCGCGATCGCCGCCGTCTCGGTGATTTCGAAACAGATGCACTCGGGCCTCACGTCGTGCTGCTCGAACAGGCGCCGCACGAAATCCGGCAGCGTTTCATCGCTCAGCGTGTTGCCGGAGATGTTGATGGCGACGAGCAGGTTCTCCTGCGCCGCGGCGCCGAGCGCATCGAGCCTGGAGAACACGCGCTCGAACACCCAGCGATCGATGCGCGGCATGAGGTTGTAGCGCTCGGCCGGCGGAATGAACACCCCGGGAGGAACCGTCTTGCCGCGCTGATCGATCATGCGCAGCAGGATTTCGTAGTGACTGGAGCCGGTCGGGCCGCCGATGGAATCGATGCGCTGGTAGTGAAGCTGGAAACGCTGCTCGAGCAGCGCTTCGTTGAGGTGCGAAACCCAGTCCATTTCCTCGCGGCGCTGCGTGACGCCCATGTCCGCCGCGTCGTAAACCTGGACGCGGTTGCGGCCGCGTTCCTTCGCGAGGAAACAGGTGCTGTCGGCAATGCTGAGCACTTCCTGCGGGCTGGATTGCGTGCCCGCGTGCACGGAAACCACGCCAAAGCTCGCCGTCACCGCGAAGGTGCGGTCGCCCAGCTTGAACGGCGCTTCGCCGAGCCGGTTGCGAATCTGCTGCGCCAGCTGCTCGCACTCGGCCAGTCCGCCATTGATGAGCAATACGCCGAATTCGTCGCCGCCGAGGCGCGCCAGCAGGTGCGGCGCCGGCACCAGCGGCCGCAGGCGTTGCACGACCTCGTTCAGCAGTTCGTCGCCGCGCGCGTGGCCGGTGGTGTCGTTGACGAGCTTGAACTGATCGAGATCGAAATACACCACGCCCGTGGAACCGTGCCCGTCCGCGGACAGGGCCATGGCCTGCTTGAGGCGCCGCTCGAATTCGTAGCGATCCGGCAGGCCGGTGAGCTGGTCGTGCCGCGCCTGGTGTTCGAGCCGGCGCGTCGCTTCGTGCAGCGTGCTCTGGTCGCGGTACACCGCGAAATACGACGCGTCGATGCCGTTGACGGTGACCGGCGCGCCGAGAATGGAAACCGGCACCAGCGAGCCGTCCTTGCGGCGCCGGAAGGACTCGCTCATGACGGTATTGCCGCGCATCGCGCCGGCGGACAGCTGCCGCGCTTCGCTGGCGAATTCGGGCGGCACGAGCAGGTCGTTCAGCGGACGTCCGCGAACTTCATCCACGCTGTACTGGAAGACCTTGCTGAACCCGGGGTTCGCGTTCAGCACGCAATCGTTCCGGTCGAGGATCACCATCGCTTCGGGCGTGCATTCGAACAGGTTTTCGAACAGCAGCCGCTGGCGTTCCAGGTCGGCTTCCTTGCGCAGGTGATTGAGCGCGAGCTGAAGCAGGTGCGCGGCGGCGGCGGCGAACTGCAGCTCGTGCTGCTGCCGGGGCAGGCCGGCGGGCCAGGATACGGTGATGCCGATACGTTGCGGCACGGCTTCGACATTGACGGGGATGAACAACACCTGCCCGAAGCTCGCGTCGTCGCCCGAATAAGGCCAGCCGGGCATGCCGCGCGTGACCGTCGTTTCTTCCTTCAGCGCCGAGGCCAGCAGGGCGCGCACGCGCGCGGCGTCGAACCGCGGCATGTCGGCCGCCGGAAAGATCCGCAGTTCGCCGGTCGCGTCCAGCAGCCAGAGGTCCAGGGCGGCGTCCTCGAACAGGTCGCGCGCCGTGTTGGCGATGACCTCGAGCAACTGGTCGAGCGGCGGCGATTCGGCGAACTTCGCCAGCCATACGTTTTCCGCCGCCAGTTGCACCTGGTGACGCTTGCCGTCGGTGATGTCGGTGAGCGTGCCCGTCAGCCGCACCGGTATGTCGCCGGCGTCGCGCAACGCCTTGCCGCGAACCCGGAACCAGCGATAGCTGCCGCTGGCGTGCCGCACCCGGCATTGAAAATCCAGCGGCGTGTTGTTCGCGAGATGCTCGTCGCGCTGCGCGCGCGCGTTGGCGAGATCTTCCGGATGCATGCGCGACCAGAACTCCTCTGGCCTGTCGCCGAGCCGCTCGGCGAGACCCAGCAGTTCGGCGACGCGCGGGGAGTAATAGACGGTGCCGGCGGCGATATCGAGATCCCAGAGGCCGTCGGCCGTACCGCTTTCGGCGAGGCTGTAGCGCCGTTCGCTCGCTTCGACCTCCGCGATGCGGCGTGTCCGGTCGAGCTCGGCGGACGCGCGCGCGGCGGCCAGCTTGAAGAACGACTCGATGCTGACGATGTTCGGCAGCGGCTCCCGGCTGACGGCGGAAACAATACCGATCGTCCTGCCGTCGTCGTCCAGCAGGCGGATGCCGGCGTAACCCTCCGCGCCCACGAGCTGGAACCAGTGATCGTCCGGGAAGTATTCCTGGATGCGTTCGCCGTAGAAGCAGGCGTTGTCACGAATCACGTCGTTGCAGGGCGTGCCGGCCAGCGGGTACGTGATGTTGGGAATCAACGCGCCGTCTTCGGCGATCGCCAGGCTGCGGACGCGCTCGCCGGTTTCGTCCAGCATTCCGACCAGCGCGATATTCAGGCCGAAGTGCGAAGACAGGTATTTCACCAACTCTTCGTGATAGGCCTGGCCGGTGTGAACCGCGACCGAATCCGCCATTTCCTTCAGCGCGAGTTCGTACTCCCGCACGCTGTCCGGCCGCAGCCGGGCTTCGTGGCGCAACAGGAAGGTCTCCAGCATGCGCGCAATGCTGTTCAGCAGTTCCTGCGCGTCGTCGCCATGCTCGGCGCCGCCCAGGCACGCCACTTCAATCCTTGCGGATTCGTCTCCCGCCGCCGTGAAGCCGGCGGTCAGCCGCGGCGCACCCTCCGGCAGCAGCGGGCCGTGCACGGTCCCGCCGATACGGATGCAGGCGCGGGCGCGCATGCCCGGCGGCAGGGAGGCGGGGATCAGCGCGGCCAGCTCTTCCAGTGGCGCAGGGTGTGCCGTCTCGCCCAGAAGCAAGCGCATGACCTGGTGCAGCACCCGCAGTTGCCCGCCTTGTTGGTCGAAGCCGCCATCCAGCGTGATGGCGAGTTCGTCGCCGCCGGTCTCCATCAATACGTCCTGTTGCGGAGTCGGCGGTTCATGTTTCTTTTTTGCATAAGCGCGTAGCTATAAATGATTGAAAAATGTGGCACAAGACCCACTTGGAACCGAAATCCTGTTTTGGAATTCAAGTCCTTGAATTTCCAATGGATTTTTTATGTCAAATTATTCGAAGGAAGGCGGGCTCGAAAAGAAAAGGCCGGCCCGCCGGAACACGTTGATGCCGTTGGGGGAGTGACCACACCAGGAAGTGTTCCGAACGGGCCGTGAAAGGCCACCGTCGGGGGACTCGATCGACCGGATCGGACGGCGCCTTCCGGAGATGCGCGGCGACCGGAAAAAGTGGCTCAAGGCACAGAAATTCCGCCCTGGCTTCGTGATAATCCGCGCCCGCCCCTGGAAAAAACAAAACCCCGCGAATGCGGGGTCAAATTTCACAACTGTCCGTCAATGGCTCGCGGCATCACCGTGCGTCACAGCGATTCCCTGAACCTTCAAATGCCTGAACCGCTTGCCGGACCTCCTCCAGCGTCCTGTTTCTCGATGTCGTGCTCCTTGAACCTGCGCACGAGCAGTTTTTGCAGATCGTCGTCCCATTTATCGATGTGTGGAAGTTATCCCGATTCGGGTTTTATTGCAAACCGCGCTACTTTTTACATAACCAAGAAGTCCGAAATCAGACAACGTGCTGGCAGGTGACAGGACCATGGACTGGCGAACAACGAAAGCGATCCTCGCGGGATCTCCCACTCACCACAACCAGAGAAGCTGAGGCATGAAGAGTCGAGAACTCATGGCCCAGCGCGGCGCGTTGGGACGGCTGCTGAAATCGATCCGGGAAGAAAAAGGCCTGTTGCAGCGGGAAGTTGCCGAGCGGCTCGGCGCGCCGCAATCCTTCGTTTCCAAGTACGAAAGCGGCGAACGCCGCATCGACCTGCCCGAATTGCGCTACATCGCCGAAGTGCTGGATGCGCCGTTCAAGTCACTGCTTGACCGCTACGAGCAGCTGATCACCGGCGGCCGCCGCCGCGGCTGATTCAACACGCCTGCCGGCGTTTCATCCCGTACATCGCCTGGTCGGCGGCCTGCAGAAGCTCGCGGGCCGTCCTGCCGTCACGCGGGTGCAGCGCGCAGCCGATGCTGATGCCGAGCGGCACGCGGACATCTTCAATCCGGCACGGCGCGCGGAAGTCCTCGACGATCCGGCCTACCAGTATGACGGCGTCTTCCGGCTGTGCCAGGTCCTCCAGCAGCACCGCGAATTCGTCCCCGCCAAGACGCGCCACCGTGTCCGTGTCGCGCACCGCATGCAGCAGACGGTCCGCCACGCATTTCAGCAGCTTGTCGCCAAAGCCGTGACCGTGGACGTCGTTCACCGACTTGAACTCGTCGAGATCAATGAACAGGACAGCCGCGTAATTGTGAAAGCGCCGGTCGCGCGCCAGTGCGCGCGTCAGGCGTTCCATGAAAAGGCGGCGGTTCGGCAGGCCCGTCAAGGGGTCGTGCAGGGCGCTGTGCTCGCTGCGCGCGCGCTCGTACTCGATCACGCGCAAGCGGTAGTGCGCCAGCCGGCGCTGGCGCTCGTAAATGTAGCCGCCGACCGCGGCGATGATCAGCGTCGAGAACAGGAACGCGGCGTTGTTCAGGATGCGCGGGCTGGCGCCGTCGCGGAACGCGAGCTCCACCGCGAGGTACATGCCGAGCAGCACGACGGAAACCAGCGTCGCGTTGAAAAACCGCAGGCCGAGCACCGTGTAGGCGCCGATGATGATGAGGATGTAGCCGACGTAGTATTCGTCGATCGCCGTCGCGGGCACGGCCAGCAGGATCGCCGTCACGGCGCCGCCGAGCATGATGCAGAACGGCGTCATCACCGCTTCCCGGAACTCCACGAACGCCGGTGTGAACGACACGCCGAACAGCAGGATGGTGACCAGGAACACCAGGCTGCGCATCGTCCAGGTGAAGGCGGCGTGCTCCGCGGCCAGCCACAGGTCCAGTGCGCCGAACAGCAGGTAGATCATCAGGGCGAGCGCGATGCCGAAGCGCACCACGGCGGCCGTCTGCCGACGCATCGCATCGAGATAGTCGCGCTCCATGCCACGGTGCCGGAAGCCCAGCGTGACGGGATGCAGGCGCGGCTGGACGCTGGCGGGATTGTCCGGGGCCGGTTCCACGCTTTCGCGGAACGCCTCGATGAACTGGCTCATTGCGCCGTAGTGCATTTTTACTGCCCGCTTTCCCAAAACGACATAATAAAGATCGCACTCTTGGGAAATCCGCTCTGTGATGGAATCGGGGAAATGCAGTAGCTGCAAATCCCGCTTTTGCATGCGCACGCAAGGGCAAGGACGCTGCGGAGGCTTGACCCGGCCCGTTTATTTATTCAGTATCTATTCAATCCTGAACCCCGAATCCCTCGAGATGCGTGAAAACACGTTCGAAAACAAGCTTCTGCCGCTCCTCGCCGCGCACCCCGAGGGCCTGTCTTCCCCGGAAATCCGCGCGCGCCTGCGGCCGCGCGTCAGCCAGCCCACGCTGTCGCGCCGGCTGCTGGATCTGCGCGCGCGCGGGCTGGTGGTCCAGGCGGGCGCGGCGCGCGCCACCCGCTACCTGCTGGCCGGCGGCCGCCTGCGAACGGCGGCGCTGCGCAGCCAGGCCCTGCACCGCGTCGTGGCCGCCCGGCTGATACGCGAACCCGCACTCCGGCAGGCGGCGCTCCAGCGCCTGGAGAAACTGCGCGCCGCGAACCCGGGCGGCAAGCCCTACCACGACCGCTGGGAGCAACTCCTTCGCGGCGAGGAAACCGAGCTGCTGCGCGTGATGACGGAGTCCGGCGAAACCGCGGAGACGCTGCGCAAGGAATCGCCATTCACCACGTTCATCGGCGAGAAGGAAAGAGAAAGGATATTCCGCCAGTTTTCGACAGGAGGTCGCGCGACATGGACAGCATCGATTTCAGGATTCTCATCGAAAGAATCGCGAAAGAAGCCGGGCGGGAATACGTCCTCGTCATAGGCGCGGCCGCCATCGTGCCCTGGCTCGCGAGGAATTCGCATTCAGTCCTGCGACGGACACGCGACATCGATGTCGTGCTGGACGTCGACGAAGACGTGAACGACCGCGTCGCCTTCATCCTTGGCGAAGGCAGTCCCTTCGACGAGATGTACGGCATCTACGCGCAACCGGTTTCATTCGAAACCCCGACCTACGCGCCGCTTCACTGGGTTTCCCGCACGCTGGCGTTCCGCAGCGGCGGCGTCACTGCGCTTTGCATGGAACCGCATGATCTCGCCATCTCCAAGTACGGCGCGGGACGGCAGAAGGACCTCGAATTCACGCGCGTGCTGGCGCGTGAAGGCCACGTGCAAAAGGAAACGCTGCGGGAACGCCTCGACCTTGTCGAATGCGACGACGAAATGCGCGCCCGGATTCGCGCGCGCATCGAAGCGGACTTCCGGCGTTGACGCTTTCTCTTCGTTGGCACAAAGTCGCAGCGGGCCTGCGGAGTGGAACAATGAACAACGAACTGTCGCTCTCCCGCGAGAACCGTCTCGCGCTGCTCGTCCTCGCCGTCGTGCAGTCGCTGCTGCTTCTGCTGCTGCACAAGGCCATCAACCACCAGGCCTGGCCGGCGACTGACCCGCGCTGGCTGTTTGCGCTTTACACCGTCGTCATCGGCCTGCCGCTGTTTCTTTATCTTGCCGCCGTCGACTGGCGAGACCGGGCGAATGCCGTCGCCGCCGCGGCGCTCGGCCTGCTGCTGTTCTGGATCGGCTGGCACGCCGGCTGGCTGGTCCTGCCCTACTTCGGTGGCGAAACGCGCGGCGGCCAGTCCATCGTCCCCGCGCTTGCCTGCGGCGTGACGATCGCGCTGTTCATTGGCGCGTTCTATTTCCGCACGCAGCGCGAAACCGCGCGCTTCGATTACGCGCAATTGCTCGATCACTCCTGGCGCAACGCGCTCACGCTCGGCTTTCTCGGCCTGTTCCTGCTGGTGTTCGGGCTGTTGCTGATGCTCTGGGCCGCGCTGTTCGAAGTGATCGAGATCGATTTCTTCAAGGCGCTCTTCGACGAACCCGAGTTCATCTATCCGGTTTTCGGACTTGTCGGCGGCTGGGGTCTCGGCCTGATCCGCGCGCGCACCGGCCTCATCGCCACCGTGCGAAACCTGTGCGAAGTGTTGATTCGCGCATTGCTCCCGCTGGTCGCGTTCATTCTCGTCATCTTCCTTGCCACGCTGCCGTTCACGGGCCTGGAGAATCTCTGGGATACCGGCTTCGCCTCGGCGCTGCTGCTCTGGCTCGCGGCCATGCTGCTGTTCTTCTTCAATGCCGTCGTCGCCGAGAACGACGAACTCGGCATGAACGCCTGGCTTCGCCGGCTCGTGCTGCTCGCGGTCGTGCTGGTGCCGGTCAACTCCGTGATCGCCGGCTGGGCATTGTGGCTGCGCGTGGATCAGTACGGCTGGACGCTCGATCGCCTGTGGGCGCTGTTCGTGGAAACGTTTCTCGCCGCGTTCAGCATCGGTTACGCCGTGCTGATCGTGAAACACCGCGGCCTGGACATCGCCGCCACACGCCGCTGGAACATCATCCTCGGCGTCTCGCTGGCCGGCGCACTCCTGCTCGTCCACACCCCGCTGCTGGACTTCCATCGCATCGCCACGAACAGCCAGGTCGGACGCCTGCTTGCCGGCAAGACGTCCGTTGACGACTTCGATGCGCTTTACCTGCGTTTCGACCTCGGGCAGTACGGTGTGGATGCGCTGAAAAATCTGAGGACAACCGAGCGCGCCAGGCGGGACGTTGCCCTGGCAAAGCGGATCGATGCCGCGCTCGCCGCGGACAACCGCTGGTCCGCCGAACCGGCTGACCGCGTGGATCTCGAGAAACTGCGCGCCCGCTTCGCGGCACTGCCCGGCACGGAACTCGACGACGGATTCCTGTTGATGCTGGGCAGGAAGGAAACGTCCGTAAAGGCGTGCTTCATGGGCGAGGCGGATTGCGTCATCGGCGAAGTCGAACGCAACGGCACGGGTTACCGCGTGCAACTCCTGGACCGGCGCTACGGCATCACCACCATCGCCTGGGTACTGGAGGGCGAACGCTGGGTGCAGTTCGGGGCCGTGCGCCGCTTCGGCTGTGAAGACACGGAACATGCGGTTGATCGCAACCAGCCGCTCGCAGCGCTCGACAGCGAATTCTTCGTGTTCCGCAACGGCGAATGCCTCTACCAGCTGTTGCCGGACAGCAGCCGGTTCACGCGAAAGTGACCGCCGGCCATGCGGCGCCTTACATCGACATTCGCCGGCGCTGCGTCTTCGTGCGATACATACCTTCGTCCGCGGCGCGCAAAAGGTCTTCCGGCGTCTTGGCGTCGCGCGGGTGCAGCGCCGCGCCGATGCTCGCGCTGACCGTCAACGCGTGGCCGCCGAACTCCACCGGCTCGGCGAGGCTCGCGTCGATGCGCTCCAGCGCCTCGAACACCTCGCTCCCGTTCGCGAGGTCCTCCAACAGCACCACGAACTCGTCGCCGCCGAAACGCGCGACCGTGTCCGTCTCGCGCACGCAATCCGAAAGCCGCTGGGCGACGACCTGCAGGAACCGGTCGCCCGCCGCATGCCCGTAACGGTCGTTCACGTTCTTGAACCCGTCGAGATCGAGAAACAGCACCGCCGCGTGCCGGCCGAAACGCGTATCGCGCGCCACCGCATGCGAAAGCCTTTCCAGGAAAAGCCGGCGGTTCGGCAGCCCGGTCAGCATGTCGTGCAGGGCCGTGTGCTGGCTCGACTCCACCGCGCGCTCCAGCAGCACGCGGCGCAGGTATGCCGCGCGGCGTTGCTGTCCAAGCGTGTATCCGCCGATCGCGGCAATGGCGGCAACGGAAACCAGGAACATGAGATTGGTGAGCACGCCGACATCGGGCACGCGGTGAAACACGATTTC
>DASVCH010000089.1:0-7017 GCA_036381715.1 Gammaproteobacteria bacterium
CCGGATGGTATAATCCCGGCCCTCGCGCGGGTTGGGGAAATTCTCGAGCTCTTTACTCGGGCGGGTACTCATTATAAATGTTCCTGGCGGTCCGCCGGCGCGAAGCCCGCGGGGGGATTCAAACGGGCCAGCATTCTAACACCACACACGTTCGCGCGGTTTCCCGCAGCGGGCTCATGCGTACAGGGCAGTCATGCGTCTCAGAAAGATCAAACTGGCAGGATTCAAGTCCTTCGTCGATCCCACCACCATCAATCTTCCCAGCAATCTTGTCGGCATTGTCGGCCCGAACGGCTGCGGCAAGTCGAACACCATCGACGCCGTGCGCTGGGTGATGGGTGAATCCTCCGCGAAACACCTGCGCGGCGATTCCATGGCGGACGTCATCTTCAACGGCTCGTCCGCGCGCAAGCCGGTCGGCACGGCCGGCATCGAGCTCGTGTTCGACAACGCCGAAGGCGCCGTTGGCGGGCAGTATGCGAACTATTCCGAGATTTCCATCAAGCGCATGGTGTCGCGCGACGGCACCTCGCAGTATTTCCTGAACGGCACGCGCTGCCGAAGAAAGGACATCCAGGACATCTTCCTCGGCACCGGCCTTGGTCCGCGCAGCTACGCGATCATCGAGCAGGGCATGATCTCTCGTTTGATCGAGGCGAAGCCGGAAGAGCTGCGCATCTTTCTCGAAGAAGCCGCAGGCATTTCCAAGTACAAGGAACGCCGCCGGGAAACCGAAAACCGCATCCGCCACACGCGCGAGAACATCGAGCGTCTCGACGATCTTCGCGGCGAAATCGAAAAGCAGCTCAATCATTTGCAGCGCCAGGCGCGCACCGCCGAACGTTACAAGGAATTCAAGGCCGAGGAACGCCAGTCGCGCGCGGAACTGATCGCGCTGAAATGGCAGGCGCTCGATGAAGACGTCGGCGTGAAGGATCGCGAGATCGCCGAGAAGCAGAACCTGCTGGAGGCGGGCGTCGCGGATCAGCGTAACGTCGAACTGGATATCGAAAAGTCGCGCGACCGCCATGTCGAGGCGAACGACGCCTTCAACGACGTGCAGGGCCGTTTCTACAGCGTGGGCGCGGACATCGCGCGCATCGAGCAGGCGATCCAGCACGGCAAGGAATTGCGCCAGCGCCAGGAACGCGAACTTGCGCAGGCGGAACACGCCTGGTCGGAAGTGCAGGGCCACATCGAGCGCGACACCGAGCAGCTCGAAGACGTCGCGCGCGCGCTCGCGGAAATGGAGCCAGGCCTTGAACGGCTGCGCGCCGCCGAGGAAACCTCGACGGCCGCGATGCAATCCGCGGACGAGGCGATGCAGTCCTGGCAGACGGCCTGGGACGCCTTCAACAAGGATTCCAGCCAGGCGTCGCAGTCCGCGCAGGTCGACCGCACGCAGATCGAGCATCTCGAGCGCCAGGTGCAGCAGATCAACAACCGCATCGCGAAACTCGACGAAGAAGCGAAGACGCTCGACCCGCAAGCGCTGGAATCGGAACTCGACAACCTCCGCGTCGCGGAGCAGTCGGCGGGCGAGCAGCGCGAAAAACTGCAACAGGAACTCGACGAACGCTTGCAGGAAATCACGCGCCTGCGCGACGAGGACAAGCAGCTTACGCAAACGCTGCATGACAAGCGCTCGCAACTGGAAGACGGCCGCGGCCGTTTGAGTTCGCTGGAAGCCCTGCAGCAGGCAGCACTCGGCAAGAGTCGCGAAGCGGTGAACGACTGGCTGGCGGGCAACAGCCTGGAAAGCCTGCCGCGTCTTGCCGAACGCCTGGAAGTTTCCAACGGCTGGGAGCGCGCGGTCGAAACCGTGCTTGGGCATTACCTTGAAGCCGTGTGCGTGGAAGAGATCGATGATCTCGATAGCGCGCTGAACGAACTGCGCGATGGCGCGGTCACGCTGCTGGACGGTCACGAACCGGCAGGCGGCAACGCAGGCGGCCCGTCCGAGCCGCTGGCCAATCATGTCAAGGCGGACAAGCCGCTGGCGGCATTGCTCGCGGGTGTGTTCACCGCGAGCGATACGCGAGCCGCGCTCGCGTTGCGTTCGAAATTGCAGGCCGGCCAGTCCGTCATCACGCCGGACGGCGTCTGGGTAGGCGCGAACTGGGTGCGCGTCAACCGCGAGCAGGACGAGCACGCCGGCGTGCTCGCGCGCGAGGCCGAAATCAAGACGCTTAAGGAACAGCAGAATCAGATTGTAAACGAAGTCACCGAATTGTCCGGCCGCCAGGAAGCGATCCGCGAACGCCTGAAGGACGCGGAACTGCGTCGCGAGGAATTGCAGACGGAAGTGAACCGCGCACACCGCCAGTACGCGGATGCGAAGGCGATGCTGGATTCGCGTGCGGAGCGCCAGCAGCAGTTGCGTCGCCGCAGCGAGGAAGTCAACGCCGAGCTGAACGAGTTGAACGAGGAACTCGCGCAGTACGACACCGACGTGCGCGCGGCGCGCGGCCGTCTCGATGAAACGCTGTCCAGCCTGCAGGGCTTCGAAGCCGATCACGGCAAGCTGCTGGCCCAGCGCGACGCGTTGCGTTCGAAACTGGATACGGCGCGCGCGCAGGCGAAGACCGATCGCGAAGCGGCGCACGAGCTTGCGCTGAAGGTCGAATCGCGCCGCTCCATGCGCGAATCGACCCAGCGCAATCTCGAGCGCATGCAGCAGCAGCTTGAGCAATTGTCGCAGCGGCGCGAGGAACTGCGTGGCGCGCTGGAAGCGGGCAACACGCCGGTCGCGGGACAGCAGGACGAACTGAACGCGCTGCTGGAGAAACGCGGTGCGGTGGAAGCGGAACTGACGGGCGCGCGCCGACTGGTCGAGGAACTCGACGCGCAGTTGCGCAACCTCGAGCAGGAGCGCGTCGCGAAGGAGCGCCGCGTGGGTTCGCTGCGCGAGGAGCTGAACCAGCTCAAGCTGAACTCGCAGGAAATGCGCGTTCGCCGCCAGACATTGAAAGAGCAGCTCGACGAACTGGAAATGGAAGCCGCGCCCCTGCTGGAAGCGCTGCCCGAGGACGCGAATGTCGATGCCTGGCAACAGAAAGTCGACGACATTGTCCGCCGCATCGAACGCCTCGGTCCGATCAATCTTGCCGCCATCGACGAGTACGAGGAACAGTCCGAGCGCAAGCAGTATCTCGACGCGCAGCACCAGGACCTGATGGAAGCGCTGGAGACGCTGGAAAACGCGATCCGCAAGATCGATCGCGAAACGCGCACGCGCTTCAAGGAAACCTTCGACAAGGTGAATGCCGGCCTGCAGAAGAACTTTCCGAAGCTCTTCGGCGGCGGGCATTCGTATCTCGAACTCACCGGCGAGGAACTGCTGGACGCTGGCGTCACGATCATGGCACGCCCGCCCGGCAAGCGGAACAGCACGATTCACCTGCTGTCCGGCGGCGAAAAGGCGCTGACGGCGGTCGCGCTGGTGTTCTCGATCTTCGAACTCAATCCCGCGCCGTTCTGCATGCTCGACGAGGTCGATGCGCCGCTGGATGATGCCAACGTCGGCCGCTTCTGCGACATGGTCAAGGAAATGTCCGAGCGCGTGCAGTTCATCTACATCACGCACAACAAGATCACCATGGAAATGGCGAACCAGCTGATGGGTGTGACTATGCACGAGCCTGGTGTGTCGCGCCTGGTCAGCGTGGACGTGGACGAAGCCGCGAAGATGGCGGCGATGTAAGGGCGAGCAAGATGGAAGGACTGCGCCTCATCCTGCTGGTGGTCGGCGCGCTGGTGATCGCCGGCGTCTATGCGTATACGCGGAGCATGAGTTCGCGCCGCGACAGCGATGGCGAGTCCGCGCTTCGCGAAGATTTCGATGACGAGATCCTGGAGGACCTTCCGTCATTGCGCGCCGCGGACGATGATGAAGCCGCCAGGGATGATGAAGCACTGCCGCGCGAGGCCGCGGACGCCCGCGATCAGAAGATCATCGTGCTCAACATCCTGCCGGTGGAGCCGGGCGAAACCTTTCCCGGTGCGGACTTGCTGGACGTCTTCGACCGGGCGGGGCTCGAGTACGGGCAGTTCGGCGTGTTTCACCGGATCCAGGAAAGCCCCGGCGGGCCGTCCAGTGTTTTCAGCGTCGCGAGCGCTACCGAGCCGGGCTCCTTCGACATCACCGTCATGGCCGAGGAGCGCTTTCGCGGGCTTTCCCTGTTCATGCTGCTGCCGGGGCCGATGCGCGGCGTCGACGCCTTCGCCGACATGCTCGCCACCGCGCGCCGCATCGCGGAGCAGATTCGCGGGGAAGTGAAGGATCACAATCGCAGCACGCTCACGCGGCAGACCGCGCGCCACGTCCGTGAAGAAATCATCGCCTTTGAACATCGCCCCTCCGTCAGCCGAGCGCCATGACAGAAAAGACGACCGCCGAACAGCGCGTTCGCGACCTGCGCGAAACGCTTCGCCGCCACAACCATCTCTATTACGTCTTCGACAACCCGGAGATACCGGACGCCGAATACGATCGCCTCATGCAGGAATTGAAATCCCTGGAGGCCGAATATCCCGATCTCATCACCGCTGACTCGCCAACCCAGCGTGTCGGTGCCATTCCCAACAAGACATTCGCGCCCGTTCGCCACGCGGTGCCGATGCTGTCGCTGGACAATGCTTTTTCGGAGGCCGATGTGCGCGCCTTCGACAAGCGTGCACGCGACCGTCTCGAAGGCGTGACGGACATCGAATACACCTGTGAACCCAAGCTCGACGGCCTTGCGGTTTCCCTGCGTTATGAAGACGGCGTGCTGGTCCGGGCTGCGACACGCGGCGACGGCACGACGGGCGAGGATGTCACCGCGAACGTCCGCACCATCCAGGGCGTGCCGCTTCGGTTGCACGGCGAGGGGTGGCCGGACGTACTCGAAGTGCGCGGCGAGGTCTTCATGTCGCAGGCCGGCTTCGAGAAGCTGAACCGCGAGGCGGCAAAGCGCGGCGAGAAGACTTTCGTGAATCCCCGCAACGCGGCGGCCGGCGGCCTGCGCCAGCTCGATCCGAAAATCAGTGCGCGCCGTCCGCTCGAGATTTATTTCTACGGTGTCGGCGAAGTGCAGGGCGGCAGGCTGCCGGAACGCCACGGCAAGACGTTCGGGAAATTGCGCGAATGGGGCCTGCGCACGAATCCCGAGATCGAAACCGTCAAGGGCATTGACGGTTGCCTGCGCTATCACGCGGGCATGCTGGAAAAACGCGCGTCTCTCGGTTACGACATCGACGGCGTCGTTTACAAGGTCGACCGCCTCGACCAGCAGCGCGAGCTCGGCTTTGTGTCACGCGCGCCGCGCTGGGCGATCGCGCATAAGTTTCCGGCACAGGAAGAAATGACGACGCTGCGCGATGTCGAGTTCCAGGTCGGACGCACCGGCGCGATCACGCCGGTTGCGCGGCTTGAACCCGTGTTCGTCGGTGGCGTCACCGTCAGCAATGCAACGCTTCACAACATGGACGAGGTCCGGCGGCTTGGCGTGAAGATCGGCGATACCGTCATCATTCGCCGTGCCGGGGACGTGATCCCGGAAATCGTGCAGGTCGTCGAGAAGAAACGCCCGAAGGATGCGAAGGCAATCCGCCTTCCGCGCAAGTGCCCGGTGTGCAGGAGCGATGTGCTCCGCGAGGAAGGCGAAGCCGTGGCCCGCTGCACCGGTGGGTTGTACTGCGCCGCGCAGCGCCGCGAGTCGCTGAAGCATTTTGCGTCGCGCCGTGCCATGGACATCGACGGCCTGGGTGACCGGCTGATCGAGCTTTTCGTGGAAATGGAACTGGTCCGCACGGCTGCGGACATTTATCGCCTGCATGAACACCGCGACACGCTGCTTGCGCTTGAAGGTTTCGGCGAGAAATCCGTGGACAAGCTGCTTGCCGCCATCGAGAAAAGCAAGGACACGACCTTGCAGCGCTTTCTTTACGCCCTCGGCATTCGCGATGTCGGTGAAGCGACGGCGCAATCGCTGGCGCGTCACTTCGGCAAGCTCGATGTCCTGCGCATCGCAAGCGAGGAGCAACTGCAGGAAGTGCCCGACGTCGGACCGAAAGTTGCAAGACGCATTCACGAGTTCCTGAACGAGGCGCATAACCGGGAGGTCATCGACGATCTCCAGCGAGTGGGCGTGCGCTGGGAAGAGGTGAAAGGCGCGGGCGGCGGGCCGAAACCGCTGGACGGCAAGACCTTCGTGCTGACGGGAAGCCTTGCAAGCATGACGCGCGATGATGCGAAGGACCGCATCACGGCACTGGGTGGAAAGGTGACCGGCAGCGTGTCGAAGAAGACGGATTACGTCGTGGTCGGTGCGGATGCGGGATCCAAGCTCGCGAAGGCGGAGGCGCTGGGTGTGCCTGTCCTGAACGAGAACGGCCTGTTGAAGCTTGTTGGAGAATCGTGAGACGCGGGACGACCGTCAATCCGCGTCAAACGTGGTCTTCCGTCTCCCGTTTTACGTCTCACGATCGAAAAAAATCGGCCGGTCTGTTTCCAGACCGGCCGAATTACCTCAACGACCAAAGGAGCACTGTAGCGTGAGGCAGGAACGAGGTGTCGCGAAACGATGCCAGGGGCAGTTGCGAGGGTGCTGCGATACCGCTCCGCGATCAACCTCGGGCTCAAAACTACAGGCAGGCCGTGCTCGCGACCGTGAAGTTGTTCACGCTTCCGGTGCTGATGCCTCGTTCTCCGCCGTTTCCGCCGGCGGTGCATCCGTTGCGCTCTCCGGGGTATCTTCGTCAGCCGGCGTCTCGCTGGTTTCAGGGCTTTCTTCCCGGCTGTCTTCCGCGTCCGCCCCGGCATTTTCCGTGCCTGTTTCGACCCCCGAAATCTCCGCCTTGCCGCGCAATTCGTTGATGTAATCCTGGACGCGCTGGGTTGTCAGGAAGCGCTGAATCTGCGGCGCAACCTGCTCGAAGGGCGGCGGCGGAACCTCACGCCTGTCTTCCACGGAAATCACGTGCCAGCCGAATTGCGTCTGCACGGGCGCCTGGCTGTGCTCACCGGGCTGCATC